>JBAYVN010000026.1:0-28853 GCA_041674525.1 Dehalococcoidia bacterium
CACGTCGCGCACGTTCCACTTCATCGGCAAGGACAACATCCCGTTCCACACGGTGATCTGGCCCGCGATGATCCTCGGCCACGGCGATCTGGACCTGCCGTACGACGTCCCCGCGAACCAGTACCTGACCATGGGCGGGACCAAGGCCTCCAAGAGCCGGGGTGGCGTGATCTGGCTGCCCGAATTCCTCGAGCGCTACGACCCGGATGCGCTGCGCTACATGCTGACCGCGAACGCCCCGGAGACGAGCGACTCCGACTTCACGTGGACGGAGTTCGTGCGCCGCAACAACGACGAGCTGGTCGCGCGCTGGGGCAACCTGGTGAACCGGGTGCTGACGATCACCACGCGCAACTTCGAGGGGGCTGTCCCCGCGCCGCCGGCCACCCTCGCGCCCGAGTCCCGCGCCCTCCTCGAACGCTGCGACGAGGCGTTCGAGGCCGTCGGCGCCGACTTCGAGCGCGTGCAGCTGCGGCGCGGCCTGACGGCGGCGATGGAGGTGGCGCAGGCGGCCAACCAGTACCTGGACGCGCGTGCGCCGTGGACGGCGGTGAAGACGGACCGCGAGCACGGGGCGGAGACCCTCCACGTGGCGCTGAACGTCATCAGCGGTCTCATCACCCTCCTGCACCCCGTGCTCCCGTTCTCCTGCCAGCGGGCATGGACGATGCTCGGGCATGCGGGCGACGTGGAGGCGTGCGGGTGGCAACGCACGCCGGTGCTCGCGGGCACCCCCCTCCCCGCCCCCGCCCCGCTGTTCCGAAAGCTCGACGACTCCGTGGTGGCGGAGGAAGAGGCGCGGCTCGCGCAGTGAGCGCTCGGCCGTCCTTCCGCTCCACGACATCTCCGAATACGTCCACCCGGGGCGCCCATCCCCCTGCCCTCTTCCCTGCGCGGGAAGGGGGGATGAACCCGGTGGCGGCCGCGCCCCCACCGGCCCCGGCCTGCACCTCGGACGCGACCGGACGATGAGACCACGCATCGACCGGGACCCGGAGCCGCTGCCCGGGGCGTTCGACGCCCACAGCCACACCTGGTCCACGCCCGAGTTCGACGACGACTACGACGCGGTGATGGCGCGCGCCTGGGCGGCCGGTGTCGTGGGGGTGATCGAGGCCGGCGTGGACTCCGCGTCCAGCGAGCGCTGCCTCGCTCTCGCACGGCGCGACGCGCGCGTCCACGCCGTCGTCGGGCTGCACCCCGAGTACGCGGATCGCCTGCCCGCCGAGCGCGACGGCCTCGCACGCGCGGCCGGCGCGGGCGCTGTCGGCATCGGTGAGATCGGGCTGGACTTCTCTCGCCCCGGGCCCTCCGAAGCGCAGCAGGCGGAGGCGTTCTGCTGGCAGCTCGACCTCGCACGGGAGCGCGGCCTGCCGGTGGTGATCCACGCGCGTGACGCGGACGAGGCCTGCTTCGCCATCCTCGAGGCGTGGTCACGCCGGGCCGGCCCGTACCTGGGCGCCGGGCGCGCGGTGGGGATGATGCACTGCTACGCCGGGGACGCCGCGCTCGCCGCGCGCTACCTCGAGATCGGCTTCCTGATCTCGCTTCCCGGGACGGTCACGTTCCCCAACAACGCCCGGGGGCAACAGGTGGCGCGCTCAGTGCCGCTCGCGCGTATGCTGGTCGAAACTGACTCGCCGTACCTGACTCCCGCACCGCACCGCGGCCGGAGAAACGAGCCAGCGTACGTCGTGGAGACGGCGCGCTTCGTCGCGGGACTCCGGGGCTGCTCGGCCGAGGAGGTCGCCCGCACGACGGCGGAGAACGCGGCGCGCCTCTTCAACCTCGGTTGACCGCACCTTCACCAGCTGACCGGCGAGAGCGCGCATGACCTCAACCCCGCCCACCGCCAGCAGCGCAGGCAGCGCGAGCGCGCGAGCGCTCTACGGGCCGGTCGCGGACGACCTGCCGCGCGTCTCCGCGGCACTGCAGTCGATCGCCGCCAACGTCGAGTTCACGTTCCTCCAGAAGATGCTGGAGAACGCCCTCGCCGGCACCGGGAAGATGATGCGCCCGGCGATCGCGCTCCTCGGCGGGCGGCTGGGCAGCTACGACCTGGAGCGGCTGGTGCCGCTCGCGGCGAGCGTGGAGCTCCTGCACACGGCGACGCTGGTGCACGACGACGTGATCGACGAGGCCCAGGAGCGCCGAGGCGAGCCGACGCCCAACTCGCTCTTCGGGAACGCGGCCTCCGTGATGCTCGGCGACTACATGTTCGCCCACGCCGCCGACTTCATCGCGCAGACCGACAACACGCAGGTGGTGCGCGCCTTCGCCCGCACGCTGATGTCCATGGCGAACGGCGAGCTGACGCAGGACATGACCGTCTTCGAGTACTCCGAGGACGTGCAGCGCTACCTGGATCGCATCACCGGCAAGACCGCCTCGCTCTTCGCAACGGCGGCGCAGGGCGGCGCGATGGTCGCGGGCGCTCCCGCCGCGCAGATCGAGGCGATGCGGGTATACGGGCTGCACCTCGGCATCGCGTTCCAGATCGTGGACGACATCCTGGACTTCACCGGGGACCCGGCGGTCATGGGCAAGCCGGTCGGCTCCGATCTGAGCAGCGGCACGCTGACGCTCCCGGCGATCCTCTACATGCAGCGCAAGCCGGACGACAACCCCGTGAAGCGCGCCTTCGAGGGCGTTCGCCGCCGCTCGAACATCGACCGCGCGATCCACGAGATCGTCGAGTCCGATCTTCTCGAGGAGTCGATGCAGACCGCGCTACGCTTCGGCGCCGAGGCGCGATCCGCGCTCCTGGCCCTGCCGGAGGGCGAGGTCCGTGCCACGCTGGCCGGCATCCTCGACTACGTCTTCTCGCGCCGCTCGTAGCGGAACGAGGAGCTACTCCGCGAGACTCGAGGCGCCCTGGTCGTCCTCGTCGCCCTCGCCATCGCCTTCGACATCGGCTTCGACATCGGCGCGGCTCTCGCCGCGATCGGCAGCGGGCGACTCACCCGCCACGCGTGCGCGGCGGGCGGCGCTGACGAACTGGGCGCTCTTGAGATCGCGCTCGACCACGGCGCGCATCAGGGCGTGCATCGCCTGCTCCATGCGCGCCGCGAGCTCGTCCGTGAGCCGGATGCGCCCGGCCTCTTCGTACGTCAGGGCCTGGAACGCGCGCAGCACGCGCAGCGCCGTGGCGTCGATGGGCTGCGCGTCCGGGTGCGATCGCGCGCAGGAGGCGCACATCACGCCGCCCTCCACGGGTGCCCACCACGCCGCCTCCGCGGGCACGGGTGCCTCGCAGCGCACGCAGCTCACCAGCTCCGGGCGAAACCCGGTGGCATCGAGCAGCGCCAGCTCGAAGGTGCGCGTCACGACCTGCTGCCCGTCGCCCCGCGCGAGACGCACGAGCGCGGCGTGCAGGAGGTCGTGGAGCCCCTCGGCGTCCGCGTGCTCCACCGTGAATCGGTCCGCCAGCTCCAGCAGGTACATCGCGGCGCTGAGCCGGTCGAGGTCCGCGTGCGTCGCCGGGAAGGCGTCGATCGTCTGCGCCTGCGTCACCACGTCCATGTTGCGCCCATGCGCGAGCACCACCTCCACCAGCGTCAGCGGCTCCAGGTGGCCCCCCATGCGGCTCTTCGAGCGCAGCACGCCCTTCGCGACCACGTCGATCTTGCCGCGGCCCGGGGTGAGCAGCGTGACGATGCGATCGGCCTCGCCCAGGCGCCGGTAGTGCAGCACGATGGCCGGCGTCCGCACCACACGCGGCACGCGGCCGGGCATCACTGCACCTCTTGGCGAAACTCCAGCGCGCGGCCCAGCGTCACGTCGTCGGCGTACTCCAGGTCGGCGCCCGCGGGCAGCCCGCGCGCGAGCCGCGTGACGCGGATGCCCAGCGGCCGCAGCAGTCGTGCGAGGTACATTGCCGTCGCCTCGCCCTCGAGGTTCGGGTTCGTGGCGACGATGATCTCGCTGACCTCGGTGTCCACGTCGCGGAGCCTCGCGAGCAGCTCGCCGATCTTCAGGTCCTCGGGGCCGATGCCGTCAGCCGGCGAGATCACGCCGTGCAGGACGTGGTAGAGCCCCCGGAAGCCCCCCGTGCGTTCGATGGCGAGGACGTCCAGCGGCTCCTCCACGACGCAGATCGCGTGCCGGTCGCGCGAGGCGTCCGAGCAGATCTCACACGGCGTGCGTGACGTGAGGTTCTGGCACTGCGCGCAGAAGACAATGCTGCGCTTCACCTCCAGCAGCGCGTCGGCGAGCTCCTGCGCCTCCGCTTCCGGCGCGCGAAGGATGTGGTAGGCCAGCCGCTGCGCCGACTTCGGGCCGATGCCGGGCAGGCGGTGAAAGGCCTCCACGAGGCGGGCAATGGGCGACGAGGCGCCGGGGAGGAACGGACCGGAGCCGTCGTTCAACGTGTGCTCACGGCGCGCCGCCGTCCTCGATCGGCCGGGCGCCGTGCTTCAGCGCCTCCTCCACCAGGTGGCTCTTCGCGGCGGGCCGCTTCGGGGCGGCCGCGGTGCCGGCGTTCGCGAGCTCCGGCCAGTGAACACCGACGACGGTCATCGGCACGCCCAGCACTTCGGCGATCGCGCGCTGGAGGACATCGAGGATCTTGGCGGCGGAGTCCCTCTGTCCGGGGAAGAGAAAGCCGAGCTGCAGGACGCCACCGGCGACGTCCTTCGGGAAGGCCCGTGACGACTCGCGCAGCAGGGCACCCACCATCTTCTCGGTGCGCTTGTCGATGCGCTGGGCGGCGGCCACCACCTCTTCCCACCGCTCGCGCACACGCGCGAGGTCCTCGGACACCCCAGCGGCGTCCGGCGGTGCGAAGGGCTGCTCGGGCGCCGGATCTGCGGCGGGCGGGGGCGGCGTTCCGGGCGCGGGGGCCGGGCGGGCCGGCCTCGCCTCGGGCGGCGGCGCGGCCGGGCGAGTGGGCGTGCGCTGCACCGGTACCCGGGGTGCCGGCGCGGCGGGCGGGGGCGCGGGGACGGGCGCCGCCGCGCGGTCGCGCAGCCCGGTCGCCAGCGTGGCGAAGGCGATCTCCGCCGGCAGCGAGTCGTACGCGTCGCCAGCGAAGTCGATCTCGCCCAGCGCCTCCAGCGCCGCGGCGATGTCGGCCACCGTCGCCGAGACCGCGAGCCCTTCGAGGTCCTCGCGCTGGGCGTCCGAGAGCGGGAGCTGGTCGCCGGCCCCGGCCTTCAGGAGCAGCACCGACCGCAGCACCTCCACCACGCTCTTGATGAACGAGCGCACCTCCACGCCGTCGTCGCGAGCGGCGGCGAGCAGCGACAGGCCCGACTTCAGGTCGCGGGAGATCGCGGCGCGTGCCAGGTCCGCCGCGCGGTCATCGATCACGAGCCCCAGGCCCGCACGGACGTCGTCCAGGCTGAGGTCCGTGCCGTGGTACGCCACGAGCTGGTCCAGCAGGTTCACGGCATCGCGCGCCGACCCGGTCGCCTGGCGGGCGATGAGGTCGTAGCCGCCGGGCGCGACCGTGAAGCCCTCGCCGGACCCGATCGTCTCCAGCAGGCCGATGATCGTCGCCACCGGGATCAGCCGGAGGTCGAAGCGCTGGCAGCGCGAGAGGATGGTGGCGGGGATGCGGTACGGCTCCGTGGTCGCGAGCACGAAGATGACGTGCGGCGGCGGCTCCTCCAGCGTCTTCAGCAGCGCGTTGAACGCCGCATCGGTCAGCATGTGCACTTCGTCGATGAGGTAGATCTTGTACCGGCCCGCCGTGGGTGAGTATCCGGCGCTCTCCCGGAGGTCCCGGATCTCGTCGATGCCGCGGTTGGACGCCGCGTCGAGCTCGATCAGGTCCAGCGAGCGTCCCTCGTCGTACGTCACGCACGAGGCGCACGTCTGATCCGGCTCCCCCTCGACAGGGTGCTCGCAGTTGACCGCCTTCGCCAGGATGCGCCCGGTGCTGGTCTTGCCGGTGCCTCGTGGTCCGGTGAACAGGTAGGCGTGCGCGGGCGTTCCCGCGGCCACGGCGTGGCGCAGCGTGGTGGAGACGGGCTCCTGGCCGACCACGTCGGCAAAGCGCCGCGGCCGCCACTTGCGGTACAGGACTTCTTGAGCCAACGCACCCCCGGACGGCGGAGGGGAACCCGCACGCCTCGCCGGGCCAGTGTATCAACCGGCGCGGGCGGGGTCAGGTGAACGTGTCACAGCGCCGTGCGAGGCCTCACGCGTCGTGGTGCGCCGCACCGGTGGCATGGATCCCCGGCCCGAGGTAGCCCTCCTCGCGCGCGCGCATCGCAGCCTCGTCCTCGTCGGTCTCGTGGTCGTAGCCCAGGAGGTGCAGCAGACCGTGCACCAGCACGTGGTCCACCTCCTCGGGGGCGGTCAGGCCCGCCTCGACGGCGTTGCGGCGGACGGACTCCACGGAGACCGCGATGTCACCGAGGTAGCGCGGGACCCCGGGCGCGACGGGGAACGCCTCGCCCTCCTCGGCGGCGAACGAGAGCACGTCCGTGGGGGCGTCCACTCCGCGATGCTCGCGGTTCAGCGCGTGCAGCAGCTCGTCGCCCGCGATCTCGATGGAGAGCCCGGAGTCGTCCTCCACGCCCTCGTCCGCGAGCACCCGCGCGAGGGTCTCCGCGATGTGGGACGCGTCGATCTCGCCCGCGAAGGCGTCGTCCACCTCGATCGAGAGATCCCAGCGCTCGGCGTCGGGCGCAGACACGCGTCTGCTACGCGAGGAGCGCGGCGGCGGCGCGCTGGGCCGCCTGGATCAGCGGCGTCGGCCAGAGTCCGAAGAAGAGCACGCCGACCGACGCCAGCAGCAGCACGGCCCGGGCGCCGCCCGGGGTCTCGATCGCCGTGTCGTCGCTCGGCTCATCGAGCAGCATCGTGCGCACCCACCGCAGGTAGTAGAACGCGGAGATCGCCGTGTTCACGACCGCGACGGCGACCAGCGCGATCAGCCACGGGTGGCCCGCCTGGATAGCGCTGTTGAAGACGTACACCTTCGCGATGAACCCCGCCGTGGGCGGCAGGCCGGTCAGCGACGCCAGGCACAGCGCGAGCACCGCGGCGGTCACCGGCGCGCGCTTCACGAGACCCGCATAGTCGGCGATATCGTCGGAGCCCAGCCGCCCGGAGACGGCGTTGACGGCGAGGAAGGCGCCGAGGTTGGTGGCGGCGTACGTGCCGATGAAGAACAGCACGCCCGACGGGCCGATCGTGTTCCCCGCCGCCACGGCCGCGATCCCCACGGCGATGTTCCCCGCCTGCGCGATCGACGAGTACCCGAGGATGCGCTTCACATTGGTCTGGACCAGCGCGCCGATGTTGCCGAAGAGCATGGACGCCGCGGCGAACACCCCGAAGAGCACAGCCCAGTCCTGCGTGACGGACGTGCCGGCCCCGCCCAGCCCCGTGTAGAACAGCCGGAGCACGAGCGCGAACCCCGCCGCCTTCGAGGCGACCGACAGGAACGAGCCGACCGGGGTCGGCGATCCCTGGTACACGTCCGGCACCCACGCGTGGAACGGGAAGATCGCCATCTTGAAGCCGACCCCCGCCGCGACGAAGACGATCGCCATGAGCAGCGGCAGCCGCAGGCCCTCGGCGCCGTCGCGCACGAACGCGGCGATCCCCGGCAGCGAAGTGGTCCCCGCCATGCCGAAGAGGAAAGCGAAGCCGTAAAGCAGCACCGCCGCGGCGACCGCGCCTGAGAGCAGGTACTTCAGGCCCGCCTCGGACGAGCGATCGTTGCGCGCGATGCCCGCGAGGATGAACTGCGCCAGCGAGGTGGTCTCCAGCGCCACGAAGAGCGTGATCAGGTCGTTCGACTGGACCAGCAGGACCATCGACCCCACCGATACCAGGAGCAGGCCGTAGAACTCGCCGCGATCCTCGATCTGGGCTGCCCACTCGCTCGTCGCGAGGATCACCGCGCCGGTGACGGCGACCAGCAGGAACGTGAAGAACAGCGAGAAGCCATCAACCACGATCGAGTCGTGCAGCGCCGGGCCGGACGCGCCGAGCAGCGCCTGCAGCACTCCCGCAGCGGCCGCGACCACGAGCGCGGCCAGCGCCCACGCGCCCACCATCGCGCGCCGGCCGCCGATGAGGTCCGCGAGCAGCACCACGCCGGCGCCAAGGTACAGCGCCAGCACCGGGCCGAGGTACAGGCTGGTCGACACGGCACTCACGAGATGCCCCCCACGATGCGTGCAATCGGCGCCACGCCCGCCTCCACGGCGTTCGTCAGCAGCGACGGGAAGATGCCGACCGCGAGGATCACGATCACCAGCGACGCCATCGCCGTGACCTCCCACCACGCGGTCGCGTCCGTGAGGTCACGCCAGCGCTCCGTCTGCGGGCCGTGCAGCACGCGCTGCACCGTCCACAGGATGTACCCCGCGGAGAGCACCACGCCGAAGATCGCCGCCGTCGTCGCCACGGGGTGCGCCTCGAGCGAGCCGAGGAACGTCGTCAGCTCGGCAACGAAGCCAGACATCCCGGGCAGGCCGAGGGAGGCGAGCCCGGCGATGATCATGACGCTGCCGACCAGCGGCATACGGTGCAGCAGGCCGGACATCTGCGCGATCTCGCGGGTGTGGGTGCGGTCGTAGATCAGCCCGACAACCACGAACAGCAATCCCGTGATCGTGCCGTGCGTGAACATCTGCATCGCCGCGCCCGAGAGCGCGAGCGGCCCCAGCGCGGACACGCCGAGCAGCACGTACCCCATGTGCGACACGGACGAGTACGCCACCAGCCGCTTCAAGTCCGTCTGCCGCAGCGTGATCACCGCGCCCCAGATCACCGAGAAGCCCGCCAGCGTGGCGAGGATCACCCGGGAGTCGTGTGCCTGCTGCGGCAGGATCGGGAGGGCGATGCGGAGGATGCCGTAGCCGCCCATCTTCAGGAGCACGCCCGCGAGCATGACCGAGACCGCCGTCGGAGCGTCAGTGTGCGCATCCGGCAGCCAGGTGTGCAGCGGGAACGTCGGCAGCTTCACGAGGAACGCGAGCATGATCGCCCAGAACACCAGCGTCAGCGGCACCGCCGCCTCCGTCACCCGGTTGTCGACCAGGTCCGCTATCTCGTACGTGCCGGCCGCGGCGCCGAGGACCAGGAACCCGACGAGCATGAACGCGGACCCGGCGAGCGTGTACAGCAGGAACTTCGTCGCGCTGTAGAGTCGGCGGCCGCTCCCCCACTGGCTAATCAGCATGAACATCGGCAGGAGCTCGAGCTCCCAGAACAGGAAGAACTGGATGAGGTCCAGCGAGAGGAAGACGCCGGCGACCGACGTCTCCATCAGCAGCAGCCACGCGAAGTACTGACGCGGCTTCACTTCGATGCGCCACGAGACGAGCACAGAGACGACCGTGAGCAACCCGAGCAGCAGCACGAGGGGCACCGACAGCCCGTCCACGCCCACCGTGTACCGGATCACGAACCCGGCATCCGGCGCCGAGATCCACTCGAACGTGTCGACGAACTGGTAGCTGTCCACGCGCGCGTCGAACAGCGCGAACACCATGATCGAGACGACGAACGCCGCGCCCGAGAAACCCAGCGCCAGCCACTTCGCGTCCTGGTCACGCTCCTTCGGCATGAGCACCGAGACGATGGCGCCGACCAGCGGCAGGACGAGGAAGAGCGTCAGCATTACGGCGCCAGCCGATCCAGCAGGCCGCCGCTCAGCACGAAGATCGCGCCGATCGCCACTACTACGCCCAGCACGTAGAGCGAGGTGTATGCCTGCAGCTGTCCGGTGATCGTCCGCCGCAGCCCGCTCCCCACCAGGCGCGTGCCGCTGCCGACGCCGTTCACAACACCATCCACGACCACGCGGTCGAAGGCCGCCGCCGCCCGGCCGATGCCGCCGTACAGCAGGCCCCGCACCACGCCGTCCTCGGCAACCTCGTTGACGTAGTAGAGGCGCTCCACCACCGGCGGCAGCGGACCGAGCGCGCCGCGCACCGTCGATGACGCAGGCGACTTCGCGTAGTAGATCGCCGCCGCGACGCCGATCCCGGCAAGCGCCGCGATCGTGGAGCTCGCGGCCACCACGGGGTTGACCTCGAACTCGAACTCGCGGATCGCCGGGTCCAGCGCGCCCTCGACGAAGTGGCCGAACATGCCGCCCACGTTGAACAGGCCGAAGAAGATGGCGCCCACGGACAGCAGCATCAGCGGCACCACCATCGAGGCGGGCGACTCGTGCGGATGGCTGGCGTGACCGCCGTGGCCGTCCTCGGGCTCCGCGCCCCCGCGGTACTCGCCGAAGAACGTGATGAAGATCGCGCGGAACATGTAGAGGGCCGTCATGAACGCGACCGCAGTGCCGATCACCCACAGCACTACGTTGTGATTCCACGCGTCCAGCAGGATCTCATCCTTCGACCAGAAGCCCGCGAGCGGGAACACCCCCGCGAGCGACAGGGATCCGATGAGGAACGTGAGGTACGTGGTCGGCATCGACTTGCGCAGGCCGCCCATCAGCGGCATCTCGAAGGTGTTGGTGGAATGGCTGAGCGATCCCGCGCCCTGGAAGAGCAGTGACTTGAAGAACGCGTGCGTGAACAGGTGGAAGATCGCCGCGACGTATCCGCCGAGACCGATCGCCATCACCATGTACCCCAGCTGCGAGATCGTCGAATAGGCGAGCACGCGCTTGATGTCCGTGGCGACGATGCCCATGGACGCCGCGAAGATCGCGGTGAACGCCCCCACGAAGGCGATCGTGTCGCGGACGCCCTCGGGCGCGGACTCCACCGAGGCGAAGAAGCGCAGCAGCAGGTACACGCCCGCCGCGACCATCGTCGCGGAGTGCACGATCGAGGAGACCGGCGTCGGGCCCTCCATGGCGTCGGGCAGCCAGAAGTGCAGCGGGAACTGCGCCGACTTGCCGGCGGCGCCGGCGAACAGGCCGAGCACGAAGGACGTGAGGATCTCCACGGGGATCTCCCCGGCGTGTGCCAGGTGGTTGATCTCCGCGATGTCGAACGTCCCCGTCTTCACCCAGATCAGGACCAGCGCCAGCAGGAAGCCGAAGTCCCCGAAGCGTGTGACGATGAAGGCCTTCTTCGCGGCGGCCGCAGCGCTGGGGCGGTGGAACCAGAAGCCGATCAGCAAGTACGAGGTGAGGCCGACCAGCTCCCAGTGAATGAACAGCTGGAGCAGGCTGGAGGCCATCACCAGGCCCAGCATCGACATCGTGAACAGCGACATGAAGGCGAAGAACCGCGCGTAGCCGCCGTCGCCCGCCATGTATCCCGTCGAGTAGATCTGCACGATCAGCGAGATCGTCGTCACCACGGCGATCATGACCGCGCTCAGTCCGTCCAGCCGCAGCCCGAACTCGACGTCGAGCGTGAAGAGCGACAGCCAGTGGTGGGGCGCGAAGTCGGCCGGCTCGCCGCCGAGGCCGATCGAGGTGTCCAGTGCCCACATCGCCAGCACCCAGGCGACACCGACCGCGGCAATGGTGAAGCGCCCCGCCAGCAGCGGGCTGCGCCGGAGCGCGGCAACGATCACCAGGAAGGAGATCAGTGGCGCGAAGTAGATCGCCCAGACGCCGGCCTCGGGGATGGGGGGGAGCACCATTAGATCTTGTTCAGCACTTCCCGCGCGACGTGCGTCTTGCCGTCAGGCACCCAGATCGAGCGGGCGTCCTTCATGGAGCCGACCTCGATGGGTGGAACGATCCGCACGGACAGCGCCTCCTGGTTGAACACTTCGCGCCACGTCTCGGCGGCGTAGCCGTCCGCGACGTCCATGAACTTCACCCACATCGTCGGCTCCCCCTACCCGCGCAGCAGGTTCACGCGGTCGAGGTCCACGGTCTCGCGCTGGCGGTATACCAGCACCGCCATCGCGAGCGCCACCGCGGCCTCGGCGGCGGCCACGGTCAGCACGAATACCACGAAGACGTGGCCGGCGAGCGGCTCCTCGCCCTCCGCGAACGCCGAGGAGAAGCGCGAGAACGCCAGCAGCGTGAGGTTCACGGCGTTCAGCATCAACTCCACGCCCATCAGCACCGCCACGGCGTTTCGCTTGGAGAGCGCGACCCCGGTGCCGAGGCCGAAGATCAGGCCGGAGACGGCCAGGTAGTGCACCAGCGTCACGCTCAGCCCTTCCGGCATCACGACGACTCCCTTGCGCCCCGGCGCTCGTGCACCAGTACGATCGCGCCCAGCAGTCCGAAGAAGAGCAGGATCGAGGCCACCTCGAACGGCAGGACATAGCGCCCCACGAGCAGGTCGCCGATCACCGAGACGGTAGTGTCGGGATCGCCCTGCTTCAGCGCGTCGCCGGTCAGCTGCGCCCACGGCGAGTTCACCGCGACGAAGCCGATGATCCCCGCGATCCCCAGGCCCGCCGCCAGCGCCGGGAGCACGTACAGCGAGTTGCCGTTGTCGCGCGCCGCCAGCGGCGTGAGCATGATCGCGAAGACCATGAGCACTGCGATCGATCCGGCGTAGATCAGGATCTGCGCCACCGCGATGAAGTCTGCGCTCAGCGTCAGGAACAGCCCGGCCATCCCCAGGAAGGCGAGCACCAGGAACACGAGGGCGTGCAGCAGATTCCTCGACACGAGGACCATCAGGCACCCGGCGACGGTGATCGCGGAGAAGATCCAGAACGCGAGGATGATGCCCGGGGACTCCACTACGACACCACCCGGATGCGCTCGGCGGCGCGCAGGCCGCCCACGGTGTTCGTGAGCAGGGGGGTCGAGGCAGCAGCCTCGGACACATAGCCAATCCCAGACGCCCACGCACGGACGCCAACGAACGTCAGCACCAGGTTCACGGCGATCGAGCCCCCCACGGTCACGATGCCCGGGAGCCCACTCTGCGCGATCACCATCGACTCCACGGCGATCACCAGCAGCTGGATGATCGCCAGCGGGATCAGGAACTTCCAGGCAAAGCCCATCAGCTGGTCAAGGCGGAAGCGCGGGAGCGTGGCGCGCAGCCACACGAACACGAAGTACACCGCCCCGATCTTCGTCGCGAGGATCAGGTACCCCGGGATCCACAGCTCGAGGCCGAAGAGCGTGTACCCGCCGAGGAAGAACGTGGACATCATCGCGCCCACGAGGATGGCGTTGCCCAGCTCGACCGCGAGGAAGAGCCCGGCCTTCATCCCCGAGTACTCCGTGTGGAAGCCCGCGACGATCTCGGACTCTGCCTCGCCGATGTCGTTCGGTGTGCGGTTGATCTCGGCGGTGCTCGCGAAGAGGAAGGTGAACGCCGCCAGCGGGAGCACGACGATCAGCCACACGTGGTACTGCTGCTGCCACGCCACGATCTGCGAGAGCTGCAACGACCCGGTCAAGAGCACCACACTGAGCAGCGACAGGCTGATCGGGATCTCGTACGACACCATCATCGCCACGGTGCGCATCGCGCCCAGCAGCGCGTAGTGGTTGTTCGAGGACCACCCCGCCAGGAAGACGGCGAGCACGCCCAGCGACGAGATCGCGATGACGTAGACGACACCCACGTTCATGTCGACGTACGACATCCGCGGTGCCCACGGCACCGGGGCCCAGCCCAGCATGGCCGGCAGGAAGATCAGGATGGGCGGCAGGAAGAACAGGAGCCGATCCGCGCCGAGCGGGATCAGGATCTCCTTCTGCATGAGCTTCACGGCATCCGCCACCGGCTGGAGCAGGCCGAAGAGTCCCACCCGGTTCGGTCCCTGGCGGATCTGGAACTTCGCGATCACGCGACGCTCCACCCACGAGCCGATCACCAGCCAGCCGCCGACCAGGCTGAGGATGCCCAGCCCGCCCAGCAGCGCGGTGGTCAGGTACGGTACCGCGGGCGACAGACCCTGCGCCTGCATCCAGTACACCAGGTGCGAAGTGGGGATCCCCAGGTCGCGGATGTCGTACCAGCGGCCATCCAGGTAACCGCCGACCACCAGGAATCCCCCGGCGGCCAGCGCGATCAGCGTGCCAAGGCCCACCACGCCGAGGATGAACTTCCAGCCGCCGCCCAGCGCCAGAGCGCGCTGCACCAGCGAGCGATGCTCGCGGATCTGCTGCTCCATCGGCGTCGCCGGGCGTCGGACGTCAGCGGTCATCGGTCGATGTCTCCCACCACGATGTCGAGCGATCCCAGCGCGACGACAGCATCCGGCAAGGATGCCCCAACCGCCATCTCCTTCAGCAGCGACAGGTTGATGAGCGAGGGGGCGCGCACGTGGAAGCGATACGGAGCGGGCGTGCCGTCCGAGACGAGGTAGAAGCCCAGCTCCCCGCGCGGACCCTCCACGCGCCCGTAGACCTCGCCCGGGGCGGGGCGCAGGGCCAGCGGGATCTCGGTCTTGTGCGGGCCGTCCGGGATCTGAGCGATCGCCTGCTGCAGGATGCGCGTGGACTGGCGGACCTCCTCCATGCGCACCATGAAGCGGTCGAAGACGTCCCCGCGCCGCCCCACCGGCACCTCGAAGTCCATGCGGTCGTACACGCAGTACGGCTCGGCCTTGCGCAGGTCCCACGGCACGCCGGAGCCCCGCAGCGCCGGCCCGACCAGCGACCCGTTGATCGCGTCCGCCGCCGAGATCACGCCGACGTTCTGCGTGCGGGCGAGGAAGATCTCGTTGTCCTGCACCAGCGAGTAGTACTCGTCGATGCGCGCGGGCATCTCGTCCACGAGCTCCCGCAGCGCCGGCCAGAACTCCGGTGGCGGGTCGAACGAGACACCGCCGATGCGCATGTAGTTCGTCGTCAGGCGCGCACCGCACGTCATCTCGAAGAGATCGAGGATCTTCTCGCGCTCACGGAACATGTACAGCAGCGGCGTCTGCCAGGCACCCGCGTCCGACACCATCGTGCCGTTCGCCATGGCGTGGCTCGCGATGCGCTGGAGCTCGGCGAAGATCACGCGCAGGTAGGACGCACGCTCCGGCACCTCCACCCCCGCGAGCCGCTCCACGGCCAGGCACAGCCCGAGGTTGTTCGACATCGCCGCCAGGTAGTCCGCGCGGTCCGTGAACGGGATGTTCTGCGTGTACGTGCGTTCCTCGGCGAGCTTCTCCATCGAGCGGTGGAGGTACCCGACGATCATGTCAACGTCGCGGATCACCTCGCCGTCCATGACGACACGCAGGCGGAACACGCCGTGCGTGGACGGGTGCTGCGGCCCGATGTTCAGGACGTACGGTTCGTTGGCCGTGGTCACCTAGTGACCTCCCGACGCCGTGTGCCCGCCGGCCTCGCGAGGCATCTCCTGCGACGTCAGGTTGTCGCGGTTGAGCTGGCGATCACGGCTGGACGGATCCTCGTTCGGGAAGCGCTGCAGGCCGCTCGTCTGCCCCCCACCGATGCCCAGGAAGTCCTTGCGCAGGGGGTGCCCCGGGTAGCCCTCCCAGAGCAGCAGGCGCCGCAGGTCCGGGTGGTCTGCGAACCGGATCCCCATCAGGTCGTACACCTCGCGCTCCTGCAGGAGTGCGCCCTTGTAGACCGGGTACGCGCTCGGCAGGGAGGGCTGGTCGTGGTCCGCGACGAGCGCCTTGACCACCACCTGGTGGTTCAGATCCAGCGACTGCAGGTGGTAGACGACCTCGAAGTGCGTATGCCGGTCGACGGACGTCAGGTCGGAGAGCTGCGCGGCGTCGAACTCCTCCGAGTCGCGGAGCCAGCGCAGGGCGTCCTGCACGCGCTCCGGCTCCACCTCCACCCACTCGTCGGTGACGTGGGTGACGACGCCCGGCAGCGCCGCGCCCAGGCGCGCCGCCACGCGGTGCCCGTCCAGCTGGCGTTCTCCGGCGGGCAAGTTAGCGCCACTCCAGCGCGCGCTTGCGCCATGCGTATGCCAGCCCGAAGGCGAGGATGGCGATGAACAGCATGGCCTTGAACAGCACGATCACCGGCATCGCGGCATGGTTGACGGCCCACGGGTAGAGAAAGATCACGTCCACATCGAAGATCACGAAGCCGAGCGCGAACAGGTAGTAGCGGGCGTGGAACTGGCCCCACGACGTACCCTCGGCCTCCACGCCGCACTCGTACGTCGCCTGCTTCACGGGCGAGGGGTTATCGGGGCGGTAGCGCAGGCGGTAGAGCAGGTAGGAGACCGTGAGCGGCAACGCCGGGAATGCCAGTGCAAATACCAGCAAGATCGCGACGCGTCCGAATTGCTCCGGAATCACCTGCGCGGCCCTTCTGAAGACCCTCGGCACGGTCCGAGTGAGGTACTGGTGGTGCTGGGAAACTAGCACCTGCCTATGTGTGGCGCAATCAAACGAACCGCACGCGCAGTCGCATCAGTGCGCCGTCGCGCGCCGCCGGTTGACCGCGCCGAGGCGCCCCCTCTAGAGTCGGCGCGGGCCGCGACGGGGGCACGCCGAGCGGGTCCGCCGCCCCCGCGGGGCCATCGAGCCCCCCGTGAGTGTGATGCCCGCGCACCCAGCACGTGGCCAGCCACGTGGCCGGCTGTCGGGGCTTCCCCACCAGCGGGCGGCGCCCGGCTCAGGACCCGTGCCGTGACTCGATGGATGCCGGCCGACCCGGGGCGACGACGCGAGTCACGGGAGCGATCACGGCGCGATCGCGGAGCGATCACGGAGCGATCACAGAGCAGGAGCGGACGTTGGCGTACACCAAACCGATCCCCGACCCCGAGCAGTACACCGCAAAGCCCTTCTGGGACGGCTGCCGCGAAGGCAGGCTGATGCTCCCGCGCTGCCTCACCTGCAATCGCGTGCACTTCTACCCGCGCGTGCTCTGCCCGCACTGCCACTCCGACCGCCTGGAATGGGTGGAGTGCAGCGGCGAGGGCTACATCCACACCTTCGCCGTCCAGCACCGCGCCTTCGGCGGCTGGGCCGACGAGGCCCCGTTCGTCACGGCATTCATCGACCTGAAGGAGGGCGACCGCATGCTGACCGTCCTGCGCGGCGTCGATCCGAACCGGCCGCAGGACATCAAGATCGGCGCGAAGGTGAAGATCGAGTTCGAGCCCGCCTCGGACGAGGTCAGCATCCCCTTCTGGCGCGTCGTCGAGTAGCGAACGGGAACGACGGAGGACTCCATGCCCAGCAACCCGTCCATGGCCGCCGCGATCGTCGGCGCCGCCGAATCCAACAAGATCGGCTACATCGAGGAAGGGACCACCGCGACCCGGCTCCACCTGGAGGCGATCAGCAACGTCTGCCGCCAGACCGGCATCAAGCCGTCCGAGATCGAGGGCGTCTTCTCCGCCGGCTTCTCACCCCAGCTCGCCGAGCACCTCGGCATCCACCCGCGGTACATCGACACCACGGCGGTGGGCGGGTCCTCGTTCGTGCTGCACGCCCACCACGCGCTTGCGGCGATCAACGCGGGGATCATCGACATCGCGCTGGTCTCGCACGGCGAGTCGGGATTCTCCGCGCGCAAGAACCGCGGCAACGGCACGAACCGCGCCCCCGGCGACGACAAGTGGTCCGTCGCGAGCCAGTTCGAGGTGCCCTACGGCATCGCGGGCGCGCCCTCCAACTACGCCCACGCCATGACGCGGCACATGCACCAGTACGGCACGCGGAAGGAGGACTTCGCACAGATCGCCGTCACCACGCGCGACTGGGCGATGCTCAACCCGCGCGCGGTCATGCATTCGAAGGAGACGCACCCCGCCGGCGGCAAGCTCACCGTGCAGGACGTCCTGGACAGCCGCCTGATCGCGTGGCCGCTGAACCTCCTCGACATCTGCCTGGTGACGGATCACGGCGGCGCGGTGCTCATCGCCTCCGCCGAGAAGGCGCGCTCGCTGCGCACGCCGCCGGTGTGGATCGCGGGCGCCGGGGAGAACATGAGCCACTGGTCGATGATCGAGATGGAGGACTTCACCGCCACCTCCGCGCTCGCCTCGTCCAACACCGCCTACAAGATGGCGGGGATGGGCCCGGGCGAGATGGAGCTCGCGATGATCTACGACTCGTTCACGATCACCGCCGCGATCACCGCCGAGATGCTCGGCCTCACGCCGCGCGGCGAGGGCCCCGGCCTGTGGGCCGACGGCAAGGCAGGCCCCGGCGGCTCCGGCATCCCCGTGAACACCAACGGGGGCGGACTCTCGTTCAGCCACTCGGGGATGTACGGGATGATGCTGCTGATCGAGGCCTACCGGCAGCTCTCCGGCACCGCCGAGGACGGCGTGAACGGCCTCCCCGGCAAGCAGACCTCCGCGAAGACCGCCGTGGTCAATGGCACCGGCGGCCAGCTCTCGACGACCGGCACGCTGGTGCTCGTCGCCGACGACTAGGCGGGCAGCGGCAGGCGGCGCCGGCCTGCCGCCTTCACCGAGGGCGGTCCCACCGCGAGGGACCGCCCGGGCTCCGGCGCTCGAGGCACGAAGGCCGGCGATGCTCATCGACCTGCACACGCACACCTACCCGCTCTCCTGGGACTCCAGCCTCCGGGCCGACGAACTGATCGAGCGATCGAAGGCGGCCGGCCTGGATGGCATCGTGCTGTCGGAGCATGACTTCGCGTGGAACCCGGAGGAGGTACGCGCGCTGGGCGAGCGCCACAACTTCCTCGTACTCCACGGAATCGAGGTGAACACGGACGACGGGCACATCCTGGTCGTCGGGCCACGGCGCTACGCGTACGGGATGCACCACGTGCACGAGCTCGCCCGGCTGGTGCGCGAGGCGGACGGGGTGATGTGGGCCGCGCACCCCTATCGCCGCCATCACCCGTGGGACTGGGCGAACGAGGCGCAATGGACCGCGGCCCTCGATCGGGCCGAGCGCACGGAGGCCTACGCCACCGTCGCCGCGCTGGAGATCGTCAACGGCCGCGGCAGCCCCCGCGAGAACCTCGTCTCGCACCGGCTGGCGGAGCACCTCGGCCTGCCGGGCACCGCCGGAACGGACTCCCACCGCATCGAGGATGTCGGGCGCGCGGCGACCTACTTCGACCGCGAGATCCGGAGCGTGGCCGACCTGGTGCAGGAGCTCCGGGCCGGGCGCTGCTGGCCCGTGGACCTCACCGGCGGCGCGTTGATCGAGGTGGAGCGCTACCACCGTCCGCCCGCGGACTTGGAGCACGAGCGCCGCGCCGTTGCCGGTCAGCGCGCGGCCTACCTCGCGACGCGCCAGCGTTGAGCGCCGAAACGCGGGGCCGGCGCCCGATCCGATTGACACCGCCGATCGCGCATCGATATCGTCGCTCCGCGGCACGCACCGCCGGTGCGACTGCTGCTCTCGAGACGAGGCCCGTGGATGCCTGAATCGATCGTCACTGCCGAGATGCAGGCGATGATCGGCCGCGAGGTGGACGGCGGGGTCGCCGAGGTGACCACCACCAGCTGCCGCTTCTTCGCGCGCGCCGTGGGCCACACCGATCCGATCTTCTACGAGGAGGCGGCCGCGCGCTCCCGGGGGTACCGGGGCATCGTGGCGCCGCCGGGGTACCTGGGCACGCCCGTGGACTTCCCTGGCGCCAGCTCGCGGATCGCCATCCCGCCGCCGCTCCGGCAGCTCCAGATACCCTACAAGCGCGTGCTGGACGGCGGAACCTCGTACGAGTACCTGGAGCCGGTGGTCGCCGGCGACGTCATCTCCAGCCGGGCGATGATCACGCGCTTCGAGGAGCGCCTCGGCTCGATCGGACCGATGCTCATCACGTATCACGAGGCCTCGTACACGCGACAGGACGGAAGGCTCGTCGCGAAGATGTACGGCCACGTCATTCACTACTAGGCTCGCATCATGGACCCGAACACGCGCCAGGTCTGCTTCGAGGACGTCGATGTCGGCGACGAGATTCCGGCGCTCCGCAAGGGCTGCACCACGCAGCAGCTCGTGATGTGGGCGGGGGCGGCCGGCGACTTCTACCCGATTCACTTCGACCAGGAGTTCGCCAGGAGCACCGGGCTGGAGGGGGTCATTGTCCAGGGCTCGCTGAAGAACGCCTTCCTCGGCCAGCTGCTCCACGATTGGATCGCCCCGGGCGGCTTCCTGCGCAAGTTCGGCTGCCAGTTCCGCGGGATGGACTACCCGAACCAGGAGATGCTGTGCCGCGGCGTGATCACCCGAAAGTACGAGGAGCGCGGACAGGCGCTCGTTGACCTCGACATCTGGACCGAGAACGCTGCCGGCAAGAAGACCACGCCGGGCACCGCCACGGTCGTCCTCCCGCGCCGCTAGGCCCGGGGGTTCGATGCACCTGCACCCCCATCGGGGAGAATCGGAACGTTGATGGGCGCGCTGGACGGCAAGGTCGCGGTGATCACCGGCTCCGGCCGGGGCATCGGTCGCGGCATCGCGCGGCTCTTCGCGCAGGAGGGCGCGCGCGTCGTGGTCAACGACCCCGGCGTGAACGTGGACGGGTCGGGCGGCGACACCGGCCCCGCGCAACAGGTCGCCGACGAGATCGTGGCCGCGGGCGGCGAGGCGGTCGCGAGCCTCGACTCCGTCGCCGACTCGGCGGCCGCGGAGCGCCTGATCGGGATGGCGCTGGACAACTGGGGCCGCCTGGACATCCTCGTCAACGTCGCGGGCATCCTGCGCGACCGCATGATCTTCAACATGTCGCACGAGGAATGGGACGCGGTGATCGCGGTCCACCTGAAGGGCGCGTACAACACCATCCGCCCGGCATCCGTGCTCATGCGGCAGCAGCGGTGCGGCCGGATCATCAACTTCTCGTCCGTCTCCGGCCTGGTGGGGAACATCGGCCAGTTCAACTACGGCTCCGCGAAGGCGGCCATCGCCGGGATGACGAGGGTGATCGCGCGCGACCTCGGACGGTACGGGGTGACCTGCAACGCGATCGCCCCGGGCGCCGCGACGCGCATGACCCAGTCGGTCCCGGACTCGGCTCGCCAGCTGCAGGCGGCGGCGGGTATGCAGGCCGTCTCGATCGACCTCGGGGAGCACGAGAGCGCCTTCGCCCGGCTCGTGGAGGCGGAGTACGTGGCGCCCATGGTCGCGTTCCTCGCCTCCGACGCGGCATGGAACATCAACGGCAACGTCTTCTATGTCAACGGCGGCGAGGTCGCCCGCGCGCACCACCCGATCCAGATGCGCACGGTATACAGGCGCGGCCTGTGGACGCTCCCCGAGCTGGACGACGCGGTGCAGAACGTCCTGCTGAAGGACATCCCGAACCCCGCACCCCCGCGCGACGATGTGCAGGTGCCGGGGCGCGACACCCCCGCGCCACCGCTGGCATAGCGGGGAGAAGGAACGCGTCATGGCTCAACCGCTCGCAGACCGCTGCATCGTCATCACCGGAGCCGGACGTGGCATCGGCGCCGAGGTCGCGCGATTCACGGGATCGCTGGGCGCCCGCGTGCTGGTGAATGACCCCGGCGTCAACATCGACGGCTCGGGCGGGGACGCCGGTCCGGCGCAGAGCGTCGCCAACGAGATCGTCGCTGCCGGCGGCACCGCCGCCGCCAACCTGGACAGCATTGCCACCGAGGCGGGCGGGGAGAACCTCATCCGGCAGTGCCTGGACACGTGGGGGCGCGTGGACGGCGTGGTGCACGTCGCCGGGATCCTGCGCGACCGGATGATCTTCAACATGTCGCCGCAGGAATGGGACGACGTGATCGCGGTCCACCTGACGGGCTACTTCAACCTGGCGAAGCCCGCCTCCGTGATCATGCGCCAGCAGCGCTTCGGGCGCGTGATCGCCTTCTCCTCGTCCTCCGGCCTGATGGGCAACGCCGGACAGGCGAACTACGGGGCGGCGAAGGCCGGGATCGCCGGCGGGGTGCGCTGCCTCGCGCGCGACCTCGGGCGGTACGGCATCACCTCGAACGGCATCGCCCCCACGGCCGGCACGCGCATGACGCAGAGCATCCCGGAGGCGGCGCCGCTGGCGAGCGGCGCGGTTGCACGGGCCGAGGAGATCGAGCCCCCGTTCCCGGAGGCACGCTTCGTCGCCCCGATGGTCGCCTACCTGCTCACCGACCAGGCGTGGAACGTCAACGGCAAGATCTTCCACGTCGCCGGGGGCCAGGTATCGCTGGCCTACGAGGAGGTCCCGGACCGGTCGATCGCAAAGGCCGGGATGTGGACCGTGGACGAGCTGCGGGCCGTGGTCCCGGAGCAGCTGATGTCCGGGGTCATCAACCCCGCCCCGCCGCCGCCGACCCTCGACCTGCCCGGGCGCCCCGCTACCCCGTAGCCGCCGTCAGCACGTCGCCGCCGCCAGCCCGGACGTGAGCTTCGAGGCAGCGCGGCCGGGTCACGCCTCCGAAGCGTCGTCCTCGCTGCGCTCCAGGTCGTCGGAAAGCGCCTCCATGTACACGAAGTCGTAGCCGCCGCGTCGCACCTCGCGGACGCGGCGGAAGCCGGCCTTCGTGAACGAGGCCTGCGCGCGGCCGTTCCAGGTGAGGGTGTGCAGGTAGACCCGGCGCAGGCGCAGCTCGCGGAACAGGTAGCGCAGCATGGTGCGCACCGTGTCGCTGCCGAAGCCGTGCGACCAGTAGTCCCGATCGCCGATGGTGATCCCCAGCTCGGCCTCGCGCAGGAATGCGTCGTAGCCGTAGTACATCACGTTGCCGATGTGCTTACCGGTCCCACGGTCCTCGATGGCGAACGTCCGGCGGTGCTGCGTCGGGTACTGCAGCTCCTCCGAGAGCGACGCCAGGAACGAGGCGTAGCGCATGTTCAGCGGCCGCGCCGCGTCATAGGCAGCCAGCTCCGGGTCGCACCGCCACGCGTAGTCGTGCTCGGCGTCCTCGATCACCTTCTCGCGAAGGCGGATCAGGGTGCCCTCTCCGATGACTTTCGGCTGTGTCGCGGTCATGCCGTGATCCTACCGATCTGCTCCCATGCGCGGTGGAGCATCGGCAACTGGTTGCGATGCGTCAACAGCCGCTCGGCCTCCGACACGTGGCGCCATTCCACCCGGTCGAACTCGTGGTCATGGTCCGCCGTGTCCCCCCCGATCGGTTCCATCAGGAAGTAGTGCACCGTCTTGTCGATGCGCTGACCGTCCGGTGCGGTGTACCAGTACTCCACCTGGCCGACGGTGTCCAGAATGCGCACGTCCAGCCCGGTCTCCTCGCGCACCTCGCGCAGGGCCGTCTGCTCCAGCGTCTCCCCGGGGTTGGGGGTGCCTTTCGGGAGCGCCCACAGACGCTCCGCCGTCCGCCCGACGATGACGATCTCAATGCCCTCGTCGGCGCGGCGGAAGACGATCCCGCCCGCGGAGACCGCCCGCCGGCTCACAGCAGGTCGTCCTCATCCTCGAACGTCGGGCGGCGGGCGCGGCCGTCCATCATCTCCGCGGTGATCACGTGCACCTCCGCGAGCGCCTCGCGGATGGCGTCCTGGATGTGTGGCGCGCGGCGTTCCTTCAGCCAGCGCGTCAGGATGCGCTCGACCTCCTCGTTGCCGATCTCGCCCAGCGCGTGGATCGCCGCGACCTGCACGTCCTCGTCCTTGTCCTCCGTGGCGAGCATCACCAGCGGATCCACCGCCTCGTCGAGCAGCAGCTGTCCGGCGGCCTCCGCTGCGGCGGCGCGCATGTCGGCATCCTCGTCGTCGAAGTGGTAGATCAGCAGATCGAGCCAGCCCTCGGAGGCGTTGCGCCCCATCGCACGGATCGCGGCGAGGCGCAGGATCGGGCCGCCCACCTCGTAGAGATCGCTGATCATCTCCGCCGTGGACTCGTCCGACCACGCGCCCAGCGCCTCCAGGGCGCTCCCGCGCACGTCGTCCGTCTCCTCCACGTCCTCGACGGCGTCGCGGAGGGCGGCGGTCAGCGTCTCGGCGTCGTCGTCCGGGAGCAGCCCGAACTCCATCGCGATGACGAAGCTGCCCAGCGCCTTCGCGATCTCGACGCGCACCATGGGCACGGGATCATCGCGCAGCTGTGCGGCCAGCAGGCGCATGTACTCTGCGCGGTCCTGCTCGCGGAGCCCCCGCACGGCCAGCATGCGCGTCGCCGGATCAGGATCGCGGAGCGCGGTGAGACCCACGCGGTGGAAGTCGAGCGCTGCCTCGTCCTCCTCGAGCTGCTGCATCGCCGCCAGCACCTCGCGCCGGCGTGCGGGGTCGATCGCGGGCCACAGCCGCAGGCACCCGGCCAGCGTGTCGCGGTCGGGCTCCGAGAGCGCCCTCAGGCGGGCGCGATCCAGCGGCTGTCCGCCGCGGATCTCCGCCAGCACCACGGCGGGATCGAGGTTCTGCGCGCGCGCATCCTCGCCATCCTCAGTGGGGCCATCCTCAGTGGGGCCGTCCTCGGAGGGGTCGTCCCCGGAGGGGTCATCGAAGGCGTCGCCCGGGCGTGGCTCGTCGGTCATCGGTGTTCGTGCTCCATGCCCATCTTATCAGCGGGTTTCGTGCAGCCAGCGCGTGGGTGCCGCCCCGTGGTCAGTGCTCGGCGCGCGGCTCGCGCTCCATCAGGGAACGCACTTCCTCCAGCGGGTGGGCGCCGTGGTACAGCACGCGGTTCAACCCCTCCGTGATCGGCATCTCCACGCCGAGGTGCTTCGCGAGGCGCAGCGCCGCCGGGATGGTGGTCGCCCCCTCGGCCGTCTCGCCGAGACGAGCGAGCGCCTCCGGGAGCGTGGCGCCCCCCGCGAGGAGCGCCCCGAGGCGCCGGTTGCGCGAGAGCGGGCTGTACGCCGTCGCCACCAGGTCGCCGATGCCGGCGAGCCCGAGGAAGGTCACCGTCTGGGCCCCGGCCGCCACGCCCAGGCGCGTGATCTCCGCGAGCCCACGCGTGATGATCGCGGCCTTCGCGTTGTCGCCGAAGCCGAATCCGTCCACCATGCCGCCGGCGATGGCGATGACGTTCTTGAGCGCCCCGCCGAACTCCACCCCGGCGACATCCTCGCTGGTGTACACGCGCAGCGCGCGCGAGTGGAACGCCGTCCGCAGCGCGTCGATGGGTGCATCCCGCGTCGCGATCACCGTCGATCCGGGGAGACCCTCCACGACCTCGCGCGAGAGGTTCGGGCCGGAGATCACCGCGAGCGGGTGCCCCGGCAGCGCGTCGCACAGCAGCTCCGACATGCGCCGCCCCGTCTCACGGTCGATGCCCTTGGTGGCGCTGAGGATGGTGGCGCCGGGTTGAACGTCGGCCGCGACCCACGCGGCGTTCGCCGCCAGGGTGTGGGAGGGCACGGCGAAGCAGACGAGATCCGCCCCCGCGAGCGCCCCCGGCGCCGTGTCCACCGCCAGGTGCTCGGGGAACACGACCCCGGGGAGCCGGGGGCTGCGGCGCGCGGCGCGCAGCGCCTCCGCCTCGACCTCCGTGCGGGCGACGAGGACCACGGGCAGCCCGCGACGGGCGATGTGCACCGCCAGCGTGGTGCCCCACGCGGTCACGCCGATGACGGCAGCCTGTCTGAACGTCTCTCCCATGCGCGATCGCTAGTGCGCGCCGGTCGGGCGGCGGCCGCCGCCCTGCCCGAGCTTCGGCTCGGTGCCCGCCAGCAGCCGCCGGATGTTGCCGACGTGGCTGAGCTCCACCGCCAGCATTGTGAGCAGCGCGAAGACGAGGTACGGCGCATCGAGCCGTTCGAGGACGACGAGCGCCACCACCGTGACGAACCCGATGAACACGCCGACCACGGACATCAGAGACGCGTACCGGAAGATCGCCAGCACGACGACCGAGAAGAGCACAACGGCGAGCGCCGCCGGCCACGACACGCCGAGGAACGCGCCGAACGCCGTCGCGACGCCGCGGCCGCCTCGGAACCCGGCGTAGACAGGGAAGATGTGCCCCAGCACCGCGGCGACCCCCGCGAGCGCGGCCGCCCACGGGTCGTGCAGGATCATCCGCCCGATGAGCACCGCGGCGGCGCCCTTCGTGATGTCGCCGGCCACCACCAGCAGCGCCCATTTCCAGCCCATGGAGCGCAGCGAGTTCGTGAACCCGGTCTTCCCCGATCCCATGTGGCGCACGTCACCCACGCCCGCCAGCCGCCCGACGATCAGCCCGAACGGGACGCCCCCGAAGAGGTAGCCGGCGACCACGCCCAGGACGATCGAGACCCATCCGCTCACGCCGGAACCCCGATCTGGCGCTCCGCGCGTCCCCGGAAGATCAGGCGCACGGTCGTTCCCTCGAAGCCGAAGGCTGCGCGGATTCTATTCTCCAGGAACCGCTGGTAGGAGAAGTGCACCGTGGCCGGGTTATTGACGAAGAAGACGAAGGTCGGCGGCGACACGGCCGCCTGGGTGACGTAGAGCACCTTCAGCTTCTGGTTCAGCACCGTGGGCGGACCGTGCTCGGCCATCGCGCGGTGGACGACGCGGTTCAACTCGGACGTCGGCACGCGCTTCTGGCGCACGTCGGCGACGTGAACCACCAGCTCGAGCAGGTCGCGGATGCCCTCGCCGGTCTTCGCGGAGGTGAACTGGATTGGCGCCCAGCCGATGAACTGGTAGCGCGCGTCGATCTGCTCTGCGAACTCCTGCCGCGCCCCGCGATCCTCGGCGAGGTCCCACTTGTTGACGACGAGGATGATCCCCTTGCCGTGCTCCAGGGCATACCCCGCGATGTGCGTGTCTTGCGCCGTCAACGGCTCCGTCTGGTCGATCACCAGCAGCACCACGTCCGCGCGGTCCACGGCCTGCTCGGCGCGCTGCACGGAGTGGCGCTCCACGCCGCGCTCGACCTTGCCCTTCCGCCGGATGCCCGCCGTGTCCACGAGCACCATCGCCTGCCCCTCGAAGTCGAACGGGGAGTCGATCGCATCGCGTGTCGTCCCCGGCACGTCCGAGACGACGACGCGCTCCTCGCCCAGGATCGCGTTCGTCAGCGAGGACTTGCCAACGTTCGGCCGCCCCACGATGGCGACGCGGATGCGCTCCGCCTCCGCCTCCGGGATCTCGGCGCCGGCGACCACCTCGAGAATCGCGTCCATCAGGTCGCCGATCCCTTTGCCGTGGATCGCTGACACGGAGAACGGCTCGCCCAGCCCCAGGGCGTAGAACTCGATCAGGTTCTGCTGACCGGCGCGGGTGTCCGTCTTGTTCGCGACCAGCACCACCGGCTGGTTGGCCCGGCGCAGCATCTCCGCGATCTCGTAGTCGGCCGAGGTCGGACCAGCGGCGGCGTCCACCACGAAGAGCACTGCCTGAGCCTCGGTGAGCGCCTGTTCCACCCCTCGACGGATGGCGGGGCCGAACGGATCCTCCCCATCGTCGCCCAGGCCGCCCGTGTCCACGACGCGGACGTGCTTCCCGTTCCAGTCCAACGAGCCATAGATGCGGTCGCGCGTGGTCCCCGGCAGATCCTCCACCAGGGCGCGGTTCCCCGAGATCAGGCGGTTGAAGAGTGCCGACTTGCCGACATTCGGCCGCCCCACGATGGCGACGAGCGGAGCGGACGAGGTGGCGTCAGATGATGTCATGGTGAACTGATCGTAACCTCGGCGCTCGTCGCCTGCACGAAACCGGCCGTGACCCCCTCTGGCGGCTCGACGTGGATCGGCAGCGTGTAGGTGCCACGGCCCCGCCCGCCCACGTCCACGCTCACGCGCACATCGTCCGGGAGGAGCGCGTTCAGTGCCGGGATCGGGCCGTTGAGCACCACCTCGATGGTGGAGGGGACCACCCGCGCGGTCAGCCCGGTCGGGACGTTCACCGCGCGCACCGCGAAGGTCGTGCGCTGCGCGGCCTCCACCTGCGTCACCGTCACCGTCACGGTCGCCCGCGGGGCCCCGAGGGCGCTGACCCCGGCGGGCAGCGGGATGGCGAGCGACCGCGCGATGTCCGCGCGCGCTCCCGCGACGTCCACGGGCGGCAGGATGATGCGATCAATCGCCTGCAGCACCTGCACCGACCCCTGGATCTGCACGGTGGCCGGCGACGTGGCCACGGACGAGACTCGATACCCCGTGTCCGGCGCGCCGCTGACGTCCACCGTCAGGGGCACGGTCCGGATGATGGTGCTCTGGATCACCTGCACGCCGACCTTGACCGTGCCCGGCTCGATGCGCACGCCGCGGATCTCTCCGCCCCCGGCTCCCACCGGCTTCAGCTGCACGCTCGGCTCCACCCCGGCGGTCAGGCCGGTGACGTTGATCTCGGCCACCGCCTCGGAAACCAGTCCCACCAGCGACTCCGGACCGCGCACCGTGACGGAGCTCGTCGCCGGTGCCATCTGGCCCAGCTCGTAGCCGATGGGCAGCTGTCCGACCGCGCGCGTGGTCACCGGCACCTTGTTCGTCACCTGGTTCTCCAGGTTCACCGTGATCACGCGCGGGCTGGTGTCCACCACGCGCACCCCGCTGACGTTCACCACCTCGACGTTCACGGGCACGTCCTGTGAGCGCGCGCCGAAGCCCTTCAGGTCCACGTAGGCGCGGAAGTCCGCGGCGCTCAGCTGCTGCCAGCGGTCCGAGGCCGCCGCCACGCGCACGGTGATCGCCGGGAGCTGGTTCGCCACCGCGAGCGACTCGCCGACGTTGACGGCCTCCACGGTGATCTGACCCGGAAACGCGTCCACCAGCGTCGGATTCTCGGTGTCGGCGATGAACACCCAGAGCGAGGCCCCGAGCACCAGCGACAGCGCCAGCAGGCCCGGCGTCCGGCGCACCACGCCGACCACGCGGCGATAGACCTCGCCCGCCAGTGCCAGCGCCTCGGCGGCGCCGTCATCGCGCTGCGACCCCGCGACCGTCACGAGGCGCGCCTCTCCCCCGCCGCGTCGGGCTCGACGAACTCGATGTCGAAGAGCCGGTGCAGCTGCCGCAGCAGGCGTGTCTCGTCCAGGTCGGGCACCATCCGGCCGTTCGAGCAGAGCGAGACGTCCCCCCGCTCCTCGGAGCAGACGACCACCACCGCGTCGGTGCGCTCCGTGAGGCCCACCGCGGAACGGTGCCGCATGCCGTACTCGGCGGGGAGCGGCGCCTCGGACAGGGGGAGCGTGCACCCCGCCGCCACCACGCGGTCCAGCCGCACGATGACCGCGCCGTCATGCATCGGCGAGTGTTCGATGAACAGGCTCTGCA
>JBAYVN010000027.1:0-28294 GCA_041674525.1 Dehalococcoidia bacterium
CTGCGGCCACCGCGCGATGTCGAGGGTGACGCCCCACACGCGGGCGGGCGCCGCCGCGACGTCGATGATTTCCTCGATGCGCATCGTCTTGCTCCGCTCTGGCTGCGGCACGGGAGGACTACCCGGCGCACTACCCTCGCGCAGGCGAGCGAGGGCGTCAAGATCGGGGGCGGTGCGCCGATGATCCCGGAGGGGACGGCTCTGGCCGCGCCCCGGCAGGTGCTCGCGCGAGGGCGCGGAATCCACGGAGGGGCGCTCGTGGTCGAGGGCGAGTCCAGCCACGTTCGGCGCGCGGTGCTGCCCGCCGGGCCCATGCTGCCCGCGGCCCGCGCCGGCGCGTTGTCGATGATGCAGGACGATGACGTCCGCATGGACGACCTCGCCAGCCTGATCCGCGCCGACCCGGGGCTCACGCTGGTCCTGCTCCGCGCCGCGAACTCCGCCGCCTCGGCGTCCCGCCGCCGCATCGAGGACACGCGCGATGCGCTGGTGCGCATCGGCCTCCAGGCCACGAAGCGCGTGGTGGCCGCGGCGGTGGTGGGCGCGGCGTTCAAGGACATCGGCGAGTGCGGCATCGACGAGGACGCGTTCTGGGCGCACTCGCTCGCCGTCGCCGTGATCGCAGAGTCGTCGGTGGAGACGCACCGGCTGCGCCCGGTGGCGTTCTCGGCCGGACTCCTGCACGACGTGGGGCGGCTGGTGCTCGGCGCCTCGATTCCGGGCGTCTACGAGACCCTCTCGGAGCGCGCGCGGAGCGAGCCGATGGTGCTGGGCGCGGAGGCAGCCCTGTTCGGCGAGGATCACGCGAAGGCCGGCGGGCGCCTGCTCTCGATCTGGGGCGTCTCAGACGAGATCGCGGCGACCGTCAGCCGTCACCACGAGCCCCCGTCCTGCGAGCTGGAGGAGGCATTGCTCCTCGCGCGCCACGTGGTCACCCAGCTGGGGTACGACGATGGGCTGCGCTGCCACTTCGAGGCCCCCCCGCAGGAGGTCGACGTGGTGGAGGGGACGGCGAAGTCCCTGCGCGAGAAGGTGACGTGGTACCAGTCCGCCCTGCATGGCAGGGCGGACTGACGCACACGTTCGTGGCGGGTTGCCGGGTCGTCGCGCGTGGCGGGCTCGTCGAGGCCCGTTGCGCACGGGCCGGGGCTAGCGCGGAGCGCCCCACTGCTTCAGCCGCCACGCGGCGGGCAGGACGCCGGCGGCAATCGCGACCTTGATCGCGTCGCCCAGCAGGAACGGCTGGACGCCCAGCGCCCAGACCTTCCCCCAGCCGACGAAGCCCGACAGCACCGAGACGCCGAAGGCGTAGATCACGAGGCTGCCGATCACCATCGCCGCGACCGTGAGCCACGGCACGCGGTCCCAGCCGCGCTCGGCCAGCCAGCCGACGATCAGCGCGGCCACCAGGAAGCCGATGAGGTAGCCGCCGGTGGGCCCGCCGAGCACCTTCACCCCGAAGGTGCCTCCCTGGAACACGTGCGCGCCCTCGATGCCGGCGATCAGGTACGCGCCCACGGTCGCGCCGCCGAGGCGGCTGCCGTACGCCGCCGCCACCAGCAGGACGCCCAGCGTCTGGCCGGTGATCGGCACCGGGAAGAGCTCGATGCGGACCTGCGCGGAGAGCGCGATCACCGTCACGCCTACGACCACCAGGAGCGCCGTCCACAGCACGCGCGCGGCGGGGCCGGTGTCCGGGATCGACACCAGCGTCCGCGGGAGGGTCGGGTTACTCAGCGACATGGGACAGCGGTCCTTCCAGTTCGTCCGCCGCGCGACTACGCGCTGCGGATCGGGCCGTGGCCCGTGTGCTCGGAGGTGGTGGGCGCCAGCGGCCGGTTCTCCGCCGTGACGCGAACGATCCGCGGGCGGTGGTCAGCCACGTGCTCCGACCGGATCCACTCGTACGCGAGGATAATGACCAGGTCTCCGGGGTGCACCAGGTGGGCCGCCGCGCCGTTGATGCAGACCTCGCCGGACCCGGGGATGCCGCGGATCGCGTACGTCTCCAGGCGCGCGCCGTTGGTGATGTCCAGGACGTGGACCAGCTCCCACTCGTCGATGCCGGACAGATCCATCAACTCGGGATCGAGGGTGATCGAGCCCTCGTAGTTGAGGTCGGCGCCGGTGACCAGCGCGCGGTGGATCTTGCCGCGGAGGACAGAGCGCAGCACGGAGCGATCGTCGGGGTGTGGGTCCAAGCGGGGCTCCTCGTCTCGACCCGGCGTCTCGGCCTGCCGCGGTCCGAGCGGGTGGGTGAGTTCTGGACTCATGATGCCAGCGCGGGCCGGGCGCGTCCACATCACGCCCGTTTGCTCGGTGCTCGGGGCCGGACGCGGGCATCGCGGGTGCACCGGCGGATCACGCGGCGATGGGCGGCGACCACGGTGAGCCGCTATTCTTCGCCCCACCACCGGATCCCGCCGCCAGGAGCCCGCCATGCCCCGCCTCGCCCCCCTCGATCCCGCCGAATTCACGCCGGAGCAGCAGCGCATCGCCGAGGCGATCATGGCCGGCCGAGGCGGCCTGCGCGGGCCGTTCCTGCCGTGGATGCGCAGCCCGGAGCTGTGCGACCGCGCGCAGCGGCTGGGCGAGTTCTGCCGCTACCACAGCAGCCTGGAGCCGTTCCTCTCCGAGTTCGCGATCCTGGTGACCGCCCGGTACTGGAAGGCCCAGTTCGAGTTCTTCGCGCACGCCACCGTGGCGCGGCAGGCCGGGGTCGCGGACGTGATCATCGAGGCCGTGCGCACGGGCGCGGAGCCGCCGCTGGAGGACGAGCGTCACCGTGCGATCTACGCCTTCGTCACGGAGTGCTTCCGCGATCACCGGGTCTCCGACGCCACATACGACCGCGCGCAGGCGGTGCTCACCGAGCGCGGCGTCGTGGATCTGGTCGGCATCGTCGGCTACTACAGTCTCGTCAGCCTGACGCTGAACGTGTTCGAGGTCCCGCTGCCGGACGGCGAGCCGGATCCCCTGCCGTGAGACCTGCATCGTGCGTGCGAGATGACCGCACCGAGATACCTCGGAGGTAGTCGCGAGACAACGCGGACATTACGCGCACGCGGGCGCGTACATGCCCGCGCATCGCGCGCGTAATACACGCATCATCGCGCTGCGCCGCGTGGTGCGCGGAGGTGCACCTAGGAGTTGCGCGGGTAGCATGCACCCATGGTGCGTCGCATGTTTCCCGGGGTGTACGAGGGCTGGGTGGTCGTCGGCTCGTCCGCGCTGGTCGTGCTGCTGATCGGCGCGTCGTTCTACTACGGCTTCGGCGTCTTCTTCAACGACATCATCAAGGAGTTCGGCTGGAGCGTGGCGGCCACGGCGCTGGCGTTCTCTCTGCGATCCGAGATCGGTGGACTCGCAGCGCCCCTGGTAGGCATGGGCATCGACCGCTTCGGGGCGCGGCGCATCGTCGTCACCGGGGTGCTGATCGCCTCGGCGGGCGTCCTGGGGCTTTCGTACATCCAGAACATGTGGCAGTTCTACCTGGCAATGGTCGTAATCGCGATCGGCTCCTCCGGCGCCGGGGGGCAGGCGGGGCTGGCCGCCATCGCCACGTGGTTCGAGCGGCGCCGCGCGCTCGCGATGTCGTTGAGCACCCTGGGTGGAGGCGTTGCGGGGCTGCTCGTCGTCGGGATCGCGTGGCTCGTCGAGGAGTTCGGCTGGCGGATCGCGCTGCGTTGCCTCGTGGTGGGCATGATCGTCATCGGCGTTGCGTTCGGCATGCAGATCCGCACGCGGCCCCGCAATCACCCGCAGCCGATGGATGGCAGGCACTACCTCGACGAAGATGGCGCGGTGCTCCCGCGCGCGCGGATGTGGGGCATCCCGGCGAAGCGCGCGATGATGACGCGCGCGTTCCTCTTCTCCGGCCTCGCGATGATCGCGCTGGCGTTCTCCACCACCGCCGTGCTGGTGCACCAGGTGCCGTACCTGGAGACGCAGATCGGCGTGTCGAAGGCGGTCGCCGGATCCTCGGTCGCGCTCTACACGCTCTTCTCGATCATCGGGCGGCTCGGGCTGGGGATGCTCGGCGACCGCATCTCCAAGCGCGTGCTCCTCGCGTTCTGCGCCGGACTGATCGGCGCGGGCACGCTGGTGCTCGCGACCGCCTCGACGTTCCCGCAGGTGGTCTTCGCCATCCTGCTGATCGCCCCCGGCTTCGGCGGCACGATCCCGGTGCGACCGGCGATGATGGCCGACTACTTCGGCACCAGGTACTTCGGCACCGTGAACGGGATCGCGGCGCTGATGAATACCACGGGCGGCGCGCTGGGCCCGTGGGCGGTGGGCCGCATCGTGGACGTGACCGGGCAATACGAGATGGGCTGGTACCTTGCCGCGGGCGTCGGCCTGCTCGCCGCGCCGCTGGTGATGATGGCCGCACCGCCACACGAGCTCGCCGCGCGCTATCGCGCCGCGCAGGCCGATGAGCCCGAGGGGGCTCCGGTCGCTCAACCCCTGTTGATCGACTAGCCGCTGATCGACCAGGCCGGACCGCGCGCCGATCCCGCCGCGGCTAGCGGGCGCTGGCCCGGCGCTGCGCCGCCCCCACGGCCGCGAACACCCGGTCGATGCTGCCTTCGCGGTCGTCCGCTAGCAACGGGTGGGCGAGCACCTCGCCGCATCCGGCGTCCAGGTACGTCAGCAGGCGCGCCGCCACCTCGTCCTCGGTGCCGGAGACCACCAGGTCGTCCAGCAGCGCGTCGGAATAGCCCTCGTGCGCCTGGGGGAACCCGGCCTCCCGGAACATCGCGAGGTAGAACGGGATGGACTGGTAGCCGGCGAGCTGGCGCCGGGCGATCGCGCGCACGCCTTCGCGGTCACTGCTGACCGCGACCGGGACGTGGGCGATCAGGGGCGGGGCGGTGCGGTCGCCGCGCTCCGCGCCGCGCGCGATCGCCGGAAGTGCCTCCGCGACCAGGTACGCCTTCGGGCACATCCATGAGATCGCGCCGTCCGTCAGCTCCCCGCACAGCTCGAAGGAGCGCGGGCGCAGCGCGGAGGCCAGCACCTCGAAGCCCCCGGGGCCGCGCCACTGCGCGCGCGCGGTGACGTGACGCCCCTCGAACTCCACCGCGCCCGTGTCCGCCAGAGCGCGGATGACGGTGAGGTACTCCCGCAGCTCCGCCAGCGGCGTCTCCCACCGCACACCGAAGTTCCGCACCATGGTCGGCTCGTGCGACGGTCCGATGCCGAGGCGCACGCGTCCGGGGCCCAGCTGCTCCAACGTCAGGGCCTGCTGGGCGATGATCACGGGGTGCCTCGGCCATGTCGGCACGATCGCGGTGCCCAGGCGGATGGTGCTGGTCGCGGTGATCGCGGCGGCGTATGCGGTCAGGGGGTCGCCCCCGGCCGATCCGCCGATGGTCGTCCACGCCACCGGCACGCCCGCTGCCTCCGCCCGCTTCACCTGCGCGACGAAGTCCACGGCGTCCAGCGCCTGGATCGCGGCGCCGATCGTTCCGGTCATGGCGTACTCCTGTCGAACTCCGCGAAACCGTGCGCCCGGATCGAGGATCCCGCCCGGTACGTGTCGAGCGCCGGACCGGTGCATCGCGAGAGTGCGTGCGCCGCACGCACATTACGTCGCGCGCGCGTCCTGCGGTCAAGGTGGAACGAGGCAGCTAGGCTCGCGTTGCCCGGCCCTCGAGTGCCGCCTTCACCAGCCCGCGCACGGAAACCGCTGCCCACGACGTCTCCAGCAGCACGAAGCCCCACTGCGCCCCCTCGAGCGCGAGCCACGCGAGGAGCACCGATCCCGCGAGGTTCGGCAGCAGGTAGGTCACGGAGCCGGTCGACAGCGTCCGGAACTGCGCCCAGGCGAAGGGCACGAGGATCATCGTCGCACCCAGGAGTTGCAGCACGTCCGCCATCAGCGTCTCCCACTCCTGCAGGACCGGCAGGAGGTCTCCCCCTGACCAGTCACCCCGAATCTACGCGGCGTCGGCTGCGACGCCAGGGCGCACCCGGAGGCGTGCACACGGCGATGCCCGTCCTCCGCCGGGGCCTGGGCGGCGCTCACCGGTGTCTTGCGTCGCTTGCCGCAGGATGTACTCTGCTCAGGCTCGAAACCGCACCACGTGGGAAGGTCATGCCCGTGAATCAGTACACGACAGACACCATGGAGAGTCTCCGCGCGGAGACGGTCCTCATCAAGGGCGACGCTGGCGACCAGATCCGGGCGTTCGTCGCCCGCCCGTCGGGGGACGGGCCGTACCCCGGGATGCTCCTCATCCACCACGCCCCCGGCTGGGACGACTGGTACAAGGAGGCGACGCTTCGCTTCGCCCGCCGCGGCTACGTCGCGATCTCGCCGAACCTGTACGAGCGCAACGGGCACGGCACGCCCGAGGACGTGGCCGCCGCTGTCCGCTCCGCTGGCGGCGTCGCCGACACGCAGGTGGTGGGTGACTGCCAGGGCGCGATCGACTACCTGCGGGCGCAGCCCTCGCTCAACGGCAAGGTGGGCGTGATCGGCACCTGCTCCGGCGGGCGCCACACCATGCTCGTGGCCTCGCTCGCCACCGGGATCACCGCCGCCGCCAACCTCTGGGGCGGTGGCGTGGTGATGAAGCCTGAGGAGTTGACGGAGAAGCGCCCCGTCGCTCCGATCGACTACACGGACCGCCTGAACGTCCCGCTCCTCGGCCTCTTCGGCAACGACGACTCCTCGCCGTCGCCGGATCAGGTGAACACCCACGAGGAGGCGCTGAAGAAGGCCGGCAAGAACTACGAGTTCCACCGTTACGACGGCGCGGGACACGGGTTCTTCTACTACGACCGGCCGATGTACCGGCAGGAGCAGGCGGTGGATGGCTGGAAGAAGGTCTGGGACTTCTTCGGTCGTCAACTGTCGTAGCGTCCCGTCCCGGGGACTCGAGTCTGCGAAAGGCACCCTCCGAATGTGCACGAACATCATTGAGAACGCCGCGGTCGCCGGGAGCGGCAAGGGCGCGGACGGCTGGTTCACCCTCAGCGGCGCCAACGTCTCGTATGACCACCCGTACCACGCGCCGCTGGAGTACGCGCTCAACATCGACTTCGTGAACGAGGCGGCAGGCCCCGCCGCACGGGTCGCCGTGGAGCTCACGGCCGAGTCCGCGCGGCGGCTGGTGGACGCCATCCTGGTCGCCCTCGATCGCGGCGCGCTGGCCGAGGCGGGCGCGTAGCGACAGCGGTACGCGCTGGCACGGCGCTTCGGCACCGAGCTGGCATGGCGTCCGCGCGGGCCGAGGCGCCCACAGGCACCCACAGGCACCCACAGGCATAGAGAGAGGGCGGCTCGCAAGAGCCGCCCTCTTCCTCGATCCTCGATCCTCGCGCCGCCCGCGCGGACGAGGGGTGCTCGCGCTACCGCGAGCGCAGCGTGCTCCTGCGCGCGCCGGCCACCGCCGCGATCGCGGCGACGGCGGCGATCACCTGCAGGGCCAGCGAGGCCGTCGAGGCGGCATCGGCGCCGCCGGTGCCGGTCCGCGCCGGGGTCACCTGCGCGGCGGCGACGTTGACCACGCCGCCCATCCCCTGGTCAACGTGCAGCACGCAGATGTACGGGAACGAGCCGGCGGCGGCGAACTTCGTCGAGTACTGCTGCGCCGGCCAGCCGACGCCGATGATGCCGCTGTTCAGGTAGCCCGTGCCGCTGTATCCCGCCGCCAGCGCCGGCGTCGCCTGCATTACCTTCGGGTTCTCGGGCGTCGGGGGCAGCGGCATCGCCGTGCCGCCGAGGAAGGTGGCGGTGTGCGGCGTCGGGACGGCGGACTTCCACACCACGGTGTCGCCCACGCGGATGTCCAGCTTCGGAGCGTAGAACTGCTGCAGGTCGGACGGGCCGACCATGCCGCCCACGTTCACTGTCCAGGTGCTGGTGCCGTCCGCGTTGGCGGTGCGGGTCGCGCCCTTCGCCGTCTCGGCGGCGCTCGCGGCCTTCAACGCCGCCGTCGCGTCAGCGAACGTCTTCGTCGCGGCCGCGTCGAGCTGCGCCTGCGTCGAGATCGATGCGCTCCCGGCGTCCACGACGTCGACCGAGCCCTCCATGCCCGGGTGGATGATGCAGTAGAACTTGTACGTCCCCTTGGTCGGGAGCGAGAGCGCGAACGTCTGGTCCTTGAACAGGAAGCCGGAGTTCAGGTATGCCACGCCGTCGTACGCCACGGTCTTGCCGGGGTCCGTGGGGACGGGGGCCTTCGGGTCGCTCGGCGGCGGGAGCTTCGTGGCGCCGGGGAAGGTGACGGTGTGCGGCTCCAGCCAGGGGTTCTTGAACGTGAGCGTGCTGCCCGCGGCGACGGTGACCTTCGGAGAGCCGAAGAGGTTCACGGCGTACCCGGGTTCGCCCGAGCCGACCTGCACCGTCACGCCCGCGGCCTGGGCCTCGGCGGGGCGGACGCCCCCACTGGCGAACTGGATGGCGATGGCTGCGAGGAGCGCCATCGCAACGAGGGCGCTCCGGGTCACGAATCTGCTCACGTGTCCTCCTCAAATCGTTTTCTTGATAGTCCGCTTCGCGCGGGGAACGTACTCCGTCCCGGCCGTTTGAGCGATATGTGCCGCGTAAATACTGGTGATATCTCACCAGTCGGCAGAGACAGCAGAGACAGGCGCCACGAGGTGCAGCCCGATCGTGCGCGCCGTCGTGTCGTGACGGCGGGGCTGGCGGCGTCTAGACGAGCGGCCGCCGCGCGAGGATGCGCATGGACCCGTAGTAGACGGGCAGCGTGCGGTCCAGGATCGCGGCCGGGAGCAGCCGCTCGGCGAGCGCAACCAGCGGGCGGGTGACGGGGAAGTAGCGTCCCAGCCGCCGCACCACCCAGCGCGGCGGGTAGCGGTGGACGTCCGCCGCGACCTCCACCTGCTCGAAGCCGGCGCGGCCCAGCAGCGCGCGAATGGTGCGCGGCGTGAACAGGAAGAGGTGCTCGGGCGGCTTGTACTCGACCCAGCGCGCCCCGCTCACCCGGGCGAGCCACGAGTGCTGGTTCGGCGTCGTCATCATCAGCAGCCCGCCCGGCCGCAATAGCGCGAGCAACCGGTCGAGGGCGGCCTGCGGCTCCGGGAGGTGCTCCATCGTCTGCATCAGCACGATCACGTCCCACGCACCCGCCTCGATCGAGGGGTCGTCCAGGGTGCCGGTGAGCACGGGGAGCCCGGCGGCGCGCGCCACGAGCGCCGCGCCGTCCCCCGGCTCCACGCCCTGCACCTCGAAGCCCGCGTCCCGAGCGGCGCGCAGGAACGACCCGTTGGCGCAGCCCACCTCCAGCAGGCGTCCGCGCCCCGCGCGCTCCGCCAGGTCACGAGCGGCGCGCTCGAAGTAGGTGTGCATGACGTTGGAGTCTTCGTCGTAGGCCAGGTAGCCCGCGTGGGCCTCGGAGTCCGACTCTCCGAAGTACGAGGGGTCCGTGTACAGCCCGATCGTGGAGACCGGGCGCGGGCTGACGAAGCCCAGGTCGCACCGGCGGCAGCGCACGACGCGCCCGCGCTCGACGGCGTCGAAGATGACGCGCACATTCGTCGCGTCGCCGCACACCGGGCAGGGCACGCTCTCGAACAGGGGATGCTCCGCGCCGCCCTCGGCCGCTGGTTCGGGTTCGCGTTCGGTGTCGATGGCGGGACTCCTCGGGCTGCGGCGCTCCCTCGTCTCCTCGCCCCATAGTAGCGGCGCAGGCCACTGCTGGCCGCAGTGCACGCGCCGCGGGATCGACGCCGGGTCGCCGGTGTACCCTGCAGGCAGTGGCAGCACCAGCGCGTCCCCGCCCGTCCCCCGCGTCCCGGCGAGCGAAAGTGCGTCGCCCGCTGTCGGAACTGCTCGTGTTGCGGATGCTCCGTGCGCCGGGTGCTGCCTTCGCGGTCGCCTTCGGGGTCCTCTACCTCGGAACGGCCGCGTGGTTCCACCTCGTGCGCGAGCTGTGGGTCGGTGACGCGATCTCGCGCACGGCCAACGCGATGTACGTCGTGTTCAGCCGGGACCCGCACCTCGCCGCGATCGGCTTCGTCTGGCTGCCGGGTCCGAGCATCGTGCAGTTGCCGCTGATCCTGATCGCCGATGTCTTCGAGCGCCCGCTGTTCGCGGGCAACGTGCTCACGGTGGTCTGCGCTGCCGCCACGCTGCTGGTCCTGGAGGCCTTCCTCCGCGAGGTCGGGGTGACGCGTTGGTGGCGGATCGCGTTGCTGGTCGCGTACGCGGTCAACCCGATGACGATCTACTACGCCGTCAACGGGATGTCCGAAGCGCCATTCGTGATGCTGGCGCTGATCGTGATCTGGCAGTTCGCCGTGTACGCCCGCACCCGCCGCACCGGCGCGCTCTTCTTCGCGAGCCTCGCGCTCTCCGGGGCCATCTGGACGCGCTACGAGTCCCTGGCGCTGGTCGGCGCGATGGCGATCGCACTGACGCTGTACGAGGTCGCGTACGACGACGAGCATGAGCCGGTGCAGCGCGCGGAAGCCGTGCTGCTGACGGCCCTCGCAGCGCCGGTGCTGTCGTTCGCCCTGTGGCTCTTCTTCAACTGGCTGATCCAGAACGATCCGCTCTTCTTCCTGAACTCCACGTATGGCCCCACGGCGCAGCTGAAGCTCTCGCTGAACAGCGGAGGCGCGGAAATCTCCCGCGCCTCGCATTCCCTATTCTGGGCCACTGTCTTCGGCGCCGAGCGGCTGTTCCTGCTCAGTCCCGCGTTCATCCCACTCACCGCCGTGCTGAGCGGGTTTGCGGTGTGGAAGCGGGACTACCGGCTGATCGGCATCCTCGGCCTCGGCGGGTGCCTCCCCGTCTTCTCGATCTACCAGCTCGGCACGGGGGGCTCGTTCGGCTGGCTGCGATTCTTCATCTACGCGCAGCCGCTCACGCTGGTCTTCGGGACGGCGCTGGTGGGATCGTTCCGGCGGTCCGTCCGGCAGCGCGTCTACGCCGGATTGCTGGCCGCCATGCTGGTGGCGATCCCCACCACGATCTATGGACTCTCGCAGGGGACCATCGGGCTCGAGGAGTACCCCGTGCTGCGCAAGATGATCGATCCCGCGTACCGCGACGCCGAGTCGGAGCGGCGCATCGCGGCGCAGCAGATCGCCGGCTTCATCGACGCGCTCCCGCCGGACCAGCTCGTGTACGTCGAGACCTTCGTGTCGTACCGCGTCGCCGTGCTCGTCCGCCACCGGGCCCGCCTGGTGATCACGAACGACCAGAACTCCGGCGAGGTGTTGGATGACCCGATCGACCGCCTCGACTACATCCTGGTCCCGCACCCCGGCGGCGCGTCCGACCTCGGCGAGCTCGCGCAGCGGTTCCCGGGCATCTACGAGTTTGGTGAGCCGTGGCTGTCGCTGGTGAGGGAGTGGACCACGGTGGACGGCGGCGGCTGGCGGCTCTACCGGGTGATCAAGGGGCCCGCGGGCGCGGGCGCGATCGTGCCGCCGCCGCAGGCCCCGCCGCAGTCCACGCCGCAGGGGGCACCGTAGGCGATGCCGGGTGTACCGTTCCGCCCAGTGACATCGCCAGCGCGTCCACACCTGAGCCCCGGGCTCTCGAGAGCGAACCGGCAGCGTCCGCTGGCCGAGCGGGCGCTTGTTCGCGGGCTGCGCTCGTCCTCGTTCCGGTACACCATGGCGCTCGGCGCATTCTACCTCGGCGTCGCGGCGTGGGTGTACTTCGCGCGCGACATCTGGATGACGGACGCGGTGTCGCGCACGGGCAACGCGATCTACGCGGTGCTGAGCCGCGACCCGCACCTGGGGGCGATCGGCTTCGTGTGGCTCCCGGCGCCGAGCGTGATCCAGATCCCGCTGGTGCTGATCCTCAACCTGGTCCACGTCCCCGTGTTCGCGGGCAACGTCTTCTCCGCGCTCGCCGCGACCGCAGCGGTGTGGGTGATGTGGCGCCTGCTGGCGGACCTGCGCGTCCCCGGGGGCTGGGTGGTGGCGCTCACGACCGTGTACGCCCTGAACCCGATGACCGTGTACTACGCCGTGGTCGGGATGTCCGAGTCGTTCTTCATCCTCGCCCTGCTGATGGTGATCTGGCAGTTCGTCGTCTGGGTGCGCGACCGCTCCGCGCTGTCGCTGGCCGTCGGCGGCGTGGCGCTGGCCGGGGCCGTGTGGACGAGGTACGAGGCGATCCCGCTGATCGTCGCGGTCGGGATCGCGTACATGCTGCACGAGCTCGCGCGCGACGAGGATCGTGCGGCGGGCACGCGCGCGCAGGCGGTGCTGATGACGCTGCTGGGGCCGGCCGTGGGATCGCTCATCCTGTGGCTGTTCTTCAACTTCCTGATCATGGGCGACCCCCTGCACTTCGTGAACAGCGAGTACGGCCCGATGGCGCAGCTCCGCATCGGACTGCGCGACGGCGCCGGAAACACCGAGGTGATTGCCGCGTCGAAGTCGCTCGTGGCAGCGGCGCAGTTCGGGCTCAAGCGCATCCTGCTGCTGAGCCCGTTCTTCGTGCCGATCGCGATCGCGGTGACGGCGCGCGCGCTGTTCCGGAAGGACTGGCGCGCGATCGGCGTGCTGGGCATCGGCGGGAGCATGGTCCTGTTCTCCGTGTACCAGCTGGGCACCGGCGGGTCGTTCGGATGGCTGCGCTTCTTCATGTACTGCCAGCCGCTGACGATCGTCTTCGGCGCGGTCGCCGTCGTGGACTACCGGCGCTCCGTGCGGAACGCGGTCTATGCCGCGCTGCTGCTCGCGATGCTCGTCGCCGTCCCCACCTCGGCGTGGGCGCTCTGGCGCGCGGACACCGGGCTCGAGGAGTCCGGACCCGTGCGCCACATGATCGACCCCGCCTCGCCGGATGCGCTGGTGGAGGAGCGGATGGTCACCGGGCAGATCGCGGAGTACCTGGACGCGCTGCCGCAGGGGCAGCTCGTCTACATCCAGACGGTGTCGTCGTGGGGCGTCGCGGTGCAGGCGAAGGACCGCACGCGCCTCGTGATCACGAACGACTCGGACGCCGAGCGGTTCCTGGACGACCCGGTCAAGAGCCTGGACTACATCCTCGTCCCGCCGCTCGGCGGCATCTCCAACAACGGCGAGGTGATCCGGCGCTTCCCGGGGATCTGGGAGAACGGCGAGCCGTGGCTGCGCCTGGAGCACGAGTGGAAGTTCGCGTCCGGGCCCAGCTACCGGCTGTACCGCGTGATCAAGGACGGGGCGGGCGGCTAGCCGCGCGTGGGGGCGGCGTCCTGGTGGCGGAACGTGATCGCGTTGTTGAACACGTAGTTCCACGCGAACACCACGACCACGAGTCCGAGCTTCGCCCAGATGTAGAACAGGCCCAGCCGCTGCGAGACGAGCCACAGGCCGGCCTCGCTGATGCCGAGGCCCACCAGCGCCGCGAGCAGGAAGAGCGCTCCGCCCGCGACGTGCGACCGCCGGTTGCGCGATCGGAACGTCCAGTAGCTGTTCAGCCGGTAGTTGCTCGCGACGGCGCCCGAAAACGACAGCACGTTCGCGACCAGCAGCGGCACCCCGAAGACCTCGTAGAGCAGCGCGAGCAGGCCCAGGTCCACGGCGATGCCCGACACGCCGACGATCCCGTAGCGCACCACCTCGCGCTCCAGCAGCACGCGCGCCGGCCGCATCAGCCCGTCGCGGTTCACGCGGTGTGCCGGGCGGCGCGCCGGGCGCGCCTGCGGAAGCGCTCCAGCCCGAGCGCGGCGACGCGGAGACTGGCCTCCGCGATGATGCGCATGGAGAACTTCGACTGGCCGATGGTGCGGTCCGCGAACAGGATCGGCACCTCGTGCACGGTCGCGCCCTGCTGCGCGGCGCGGTAGGTCATCTCCACCTGGAAGACGTATCCGTTGGCGGGGACCGCGCCGTGCAGGACGCGTTGCAGGAGGGGGGCACGCCAGCCCTTGAACCCGGCCGTGGTGTCGCGCACGGGCAGCCCGAGGAGGAGGCGGCTGTAGATCGATCCGCCACGGCTGACGGCGCGCCGGATCGGCGACCAGTTCTCCACCGCTCCGCCGGGCGCGTATCGAGAACCGATCACGAGGTCAGCCTCTTCGAGGGCGGCCGCGAGGGCCGGGAGCGAGCAGGGGGCGTGCGAGCCGTCCGCGTCCATCTGGAAGATCTGCTCGTAGCCGCGCGCGATCGCCCACTGGAACCCATCCACGTAGGCCGGGCCCAGGCCCGACTTCCCGGCGCGGTGGATCACGGCGATGCGGGGTTCGGCCGCTGCCAGGGCGTCGGCGACCGCGCCGGTGCCGTCCGGGGAGGCATCGTCCACGACCAGGACGTCGGTCGAAAGCGCGCGCAGCACCTGCCCGGCGATCACGGGCAGGTTTGCGGCCTCGTTGTACGTCGGGATGACGACGACACGCCGGCGTTCCGGGAGGCCGGTGGGGTGGGGGATTGGCTGGTTCAGTCGGAGCCCATCCCCTCTCGACGTGTTACGGGGTGATTCCATCTTGCTCGATCTTGCTCGCGTGCACTGCTCATCGGAAGTAGAGAAACGATTAACATTCCCGGGCGGTCGTTTACCGCACTGCAAGACGTAATACGATGACGGGTAAGCGGGCGCCCGGGCCTTGCGCAGGAGTGCGGTAGTCCCGAGCACCACGAACGTCATGAAGCCGCATCAGGACTCCGCCGTGGTTCATCCCCGACCAGCAGGCGTCGCGTATCGGTCGTTGTATGGGCCGCCCGCCGCCGCTGCCTCGCCAGCGGCGGTGTGGCGGGGATGACCGCCCGCGAGGAGGACCCTGGCCCGGTGCCCACGGACCACGCCTACACGCTTGCGGTGAGCGGCTCCGCCGATCAGGCGGAGTTGCTGGCGTTCGCCGCCGAGCTGGAGGCGAAGCCCGGGATCGTGGAGATGTCGCTGGTCCGTGCGGAGGGCGCGATCGGCGTGTTCAACGTCGTCGCCGCCAGCCGCGACGTGCTCCTCGCCGCCTGCCGGTCCGTCGAGGGCTTCTCGGTGGTCCCCGAAACCGACGAGGCGTACGCGGACATCCTGGAGGTCAACGTCCAGCGGCTGTCCGTCGCGATGCCGCTCACTCCCCAGCGCTCCGAGGCGCTGGCGCGGCTGGAGCGTCGTGCTCAGGCGCCGGGCGAGGGCGAACTGCGCCACCGCGTCCGCCTGCGCATCTTCGGCCGTGGCCGGTTCGATGGCGCCGCCGCGCCGCCGCCGCTGCAGGAGCGTCCCGCTGCCCCGGTGCCCGAAGCGACGCGCATCGAGCTCTCGGCGCCGCTCCCACCCTCGGAGACGCCCGCGCCTCCGCCGGGGTCACCGCCCGAGCCGCGCCTCGAGCCCGCGGTGCGCGACATCGCGCCGCCCTCCGCAGCCGTGCCGGTCGCACCCGCGCCGTCCGTACCCGTGCCGGACGGACCCGGGCCGGCCGTCCCAGAGCTGCCGCCGCGCGAGTCACTGGCGACCGAGTCACTGCCGACCGGGCCCGCGCTCGCGAGCTTCGACCGGGTGCCACCAGCGGCCCCGCCGCCGCCCGACGAGCTGCTCCCGCTGCCGGTTCCGGAATGGTCGCGGGAGCCCTCCCCGCCCGCGGTCCGCGTGTCCGAGGAGGCGCCCCGGCGCGAAGTGGTGCGGGCGGACGCACGTCCCGGCGGCGCCGCGCCGCTGCGGGAGCACCTGATGCTCGTCGTCTACCCGTTCCGGTCGTTCGAGAAGGTGAACGAGTTCCAGGATCAGCTCGCGACGCTGGAGGGGGTGATCAACCTGAAGGTCGGGCGGTTCTACCGCGGTGCGCTGCAGCTGAAGGTGGACTACGAGGGGATCATCCCCCTGACGCGCCGCCTGCGTGAGCTGAAGGACTTCACGCCCGTGGCGATGAACCAGCCGGACGACCAGACGATCGAGATCACGCTCGAAGGGTGACCATGCTGGCAAACGATGAGCGACGGGGACCGTCGGGCATCATTCCTCGGGTCAGGATCACCGGCATTGTGCGTGCGGCGCTGGTGTTCTGGATCCTCGTGCGCGTGACCTTCTTCACGGCGCTCTGGCTCGCTGTGCTGCTGTTCGCCTATCTCGGGTACTTCACCTTCTCGTTCCTCTTCTTCCTCGCGGCGCTCGCGCTCGTCAGCACCATCAGCGGGCTCTCGTGGGTGCGCCGCGTCCGCGCGTGGCTGACCGGCCGGTAGGCGGCGCATGACGACGCCCGCTCGCTCGGCTGCTGGCCTCGCCGATCGATACCTCCCCGTGAGCCGCGCGCGCATCGGCCGCGCCTTCGTGGAGCTGGCCGGCATCGAGTTCTGCCGCACGCACCGCATCTGCCCGCTGTGGCGCGAGCACGGCGAGCTGGTGGTTGCGACGTCCCGGACGACCGCTGCGGTCGCACTCCACGAGCTGGAGCAGCGCCTCCGCCAGCGCGTCACGGTGCGGCCCAGCGGGAGCGGCGAGATCGCGATCGCGATCGCGAGCGCCCTCGGCGAGGAGGCGGCGCCCGTCGATCGCCGCAGTGCGCTCGCCGATGTGCTGATGTCCATGGCGCTGGTTACCGCACCGGTCGCCACGGCGTACGCGCTTGCCGCGGTCGACGAGCCCTACCTTGGCGCCTCGCTGGTGGAGGCGAAGCTGATCACGGAGGCCGAGCGGCGCGAGGCGCTGGGGATTGCGTTCCACCTGCCGGGGGCGGACATCGAGGCCCGGCCGCCCACGCCGGGCCTGCGCGCGCTCATCGGACTGCTGCTCGCGTTCCCGGAGGACCTCGCGCCGCTGTGGATCGCGGGGGGTGACCTCTTCCTCGGGTGCCTGGAGCCGCCGGCCACGTTCACCGTGCGGCGCATCGAGGATGTGCTGGGGCTCCGCGTGCAGCCCGTGCTCGTCGCACCCGGGCAGTTGCGCGCCCTCCGCCCGGACCCGGCGCCTCCGCGTGCGCGCGCTGCGGTGGACGTCCCGCACGCGCTGCTGGCCGCCGGGCTCGTCAACTCCACCATGGTCGCGGACGCGCGGCGGGTGGCGGCGCACACGCGCGAGCCGGTCGGCTCGGTGCTGCAGCGGCTCGCCGGGCTGTCCCGCGATCAGATCGACGTCGCGCTGGCTGCGCGCTCCGGGCTCGATCAGTTGCTCGCCGGCGACGTCGAGGCGCGCGCGGCCGCGCTGCTCCCGGCACCAATGGTCCGCGGCCTGGGCGCGCTCCCGGCGCGGCTGGAGGGCCGCCGCGTCGTCGTGGCGATGCTCGATCCGTGGGACGAGGCGCTTCGCCTGGGGCTCGCGGTCGTGCTCGGGCGCGAGGTGCGACCCGCGCTGATCAGCGCGGGCGAGCTCGCAACTGCGCTTGCTGCCGTCGAGGCCGCGGCGACGCCGCCGGGGGCCGCCGAGCGATCGGTCCGCCTGCTCCTGGAGGCGAGCTTCCTCACGTTCGACCAGGTGCGTGCGCGCGACATCGCGGTGGGCCGGCCGACGCCCGAGGTTGTGGACGCGATGCTGGAGATGCTCGACGAGTACCAGCGCGCCGACGCCATCGCGCTCGACGCCGGGCTGCCGCGTGTGCGCCACCTCGTCCTGCACCGCGACGAGGCAGCCGCGGGTGTGCTGGAGGCGCATCCCGGCGTCACGGCCGGCCTGCCGCTGTGGCGGGATGACGACGTGGTCACGGTCGCCGTCGCTTCCCCGGCGGATGCCGGCATGCTGCCGCCGCGTGCTGGCACGCTGCGTTGCGCGATCGCCGCGCCGTCCGAGATCGCGGCGGCCGAGGAGGCGTGGGCCGCGCTGGAAGGGGAGCCCCCCGGCGACGTGGAGCTAGCGTTCGGACGGGTGCTGGAGTTGCGGCAGGGACTGCGCCGCGTTCAGGTGATGGACCTCTTCCACCGTATCCACGACCGCGACGCGCTGCCGATGGACATGGCGGTGGCGGAGCTGCGCGCGATGACGCCCGCCGAGACGTGTGCCGCGTTCGCGGAGATCCTGCACACGGAGCCGGTGAGCCTCCGCCGCGGCGAGCGGCTGGAGACGGAGTCGCACGCCGCCGCCACCGGCCTGCGCCGGGATCTCCACGATCCGGTCGACCACGAGATCGCCCGCATGCTGACGCTCGAGCAGTCCGATGAGCTCGGCGCGCTGCCGTTTGCGCGCGTGCGCGGCGTCCTGCAGGTCGCGATGGCGGACCCGCTGTCCTCGCCGGTGATCGCGCGGCTGGAGCGGTTGCTCCACGAGCGCTTCATCCCGCGGCCGGCATGGCGCGCGGAGATCCGCGAGGCGGCACGCCGCGTCTACGGCACCGCCTCCGTGGGGGAGCTCCTGCTGGAGCAGGGCCTGATCACCACGGAGCAGCTCACCGAGGCGTTGATGAGCGTGGAGCAGACGAATGTCACCCTCCCGGAGGCCCTGCTCTCGCTGCGGACGGTCTCCGAGGAGGAGATCGGCGAACGCCTGGCGCAGCAGTACGGCCTGCCGTTCTTCACGATTCGCGGCGTGGACCTCGACCCGGCGGTGACCGCGCTGCTGCCCGAGGTCCTGGCGCGGGAGCGCCAGATGCTGCCGATCGCGCTCGACGCCGGGGGCACGGTCACCGTGGCGATGCACGACCCTTCGAACGAGGAGGCGATGGAGGAGGCGCGCCGCATCATGGGACGCCCGGTCCGCTTCACGATCACCACGCGCACGGACATCCGCGACGCCCTGGAGCGCCTGTACCACCTGGACTACCTGGAGATCTCGGCAGCGGGCCTGCGCATGGCCTCGCCGGAGAACTCCGCGTACAAGGTCGTCACGCGGCCGCAGAAGGTGGTGCTGATTGGGACGCTGGTCGCACTCATCGCGCTGGGCATCCGCTGGCCGATCGGGACCGCCTCGGCGATCCTGACGCTCGCCACCGGCTTCTACATCTGCTTCTCGATGTACAAGTTCTACCTGATCATCCGCTCGCTCTCGCACGACTTCGAGGTGGAGGTCACCGAGGCGCAGATGGCGGCGCTCAACGATCGCGACCTGCCGGTCTACACCATCCTCATCCCGCTGTACCACGAATCGGCCGTGCTCCCGATCCTCACGCGGAGCCTGGAGCGGATGGACTACCCGAAGGAGAAGCTGGACGTGAAGCTCCTCCTGGAGGAGGACGACACCGAGACGATCGCTGTCGCGCGCGCCTCGCGGCTGCCGCCGTACTTCGACATCACGATCGTGCCCAACGGGCAGCCGAAGGGGAAGCCGAAGGCGTGCAACTACGGCCTCCTCCACTCGCGCGGCGAGTACGCGGTGATCTACGACGCCGAGGACGTCCCCGACCCGGACCAGCTCAAGCGCGTGCTGGTGGCGTTCTACAACTCGCCGGATCACGTGGTGTGCGTGCAGGCGAAGCTCTCCTACTACAACCGCAACCAGAACGTCCTGACCCAGTGGTTCACCGCCGAGTACGCGCTCTGGTTCGACCTGCTGCTGCCGGGCCTGGATGCCTCGGGCGCGCCGATCCCGCTCGGCGGCACGTCCAACCACTTCAAGCTGCGCGCGCTGATCGACGCGGGCGCGTGGGACCCGTTCAACGTCACGGAGGACGCCGACCTGGGCCTGCGCATCTTCAAGATCGGGGGCAGCACCGCCGTGGTGGACTCCACCACGTACGAGGAGGCGAACTCCGTCGTCGACAACTGGATCCGGCAGCGGTCCCGCTGGGTGAAGGGGTACATCCAGACGTACCTGGTCCACATGCGGCACCCGATCGACCTCTGGCGGAGCCTGGGCACCGGCGGGTTCCTGTCGTTCCAGCTGGTGATCGGTGGGACCGTCTTCAGCTTCCTGTTCAACCCGATCCTGTGGGGCGTCACCGCGCTGTGGTTCACCACGAAGTGGGCGGTGATCCAGGAGCTCTTCCCGCCGGCCGTCTACTACCTCGGGGCCATCTCGCTGTACGTGGGGAACTTCGCGTTCGCGTACATGAACGTTGCGGGGTGCCTGCGGCGGCGGTACTACCCGCTGGTGAAGTGGGCGCTGCTGTCGCCGGTGTACTGGGTGCTGATGTCCATCGCCGCGTGGAAGGGCTTCCTCCAGCTCTTCTACCGGCCGTTCTACTGGGAGAAGACGGTGCACGGCCTCGCGGACAAGAGCAGCCTCGAGGGCCTCGCGCGGCTCACCGAGCGCGCCGAGCGGCCCTAGTGGCGCTCCGTGCGCCCCGCTTCGCCCGCCGAGAGGCCCCGCGCGAGGCGCGGACGCAGGGCCTGCGCGTGGGGGCGCGGCACGCGGCGGCGCTCACCGTCTCAGGCATCTACCTGGTCGCGTCGATGCTAGTCGCCGGCGGCCTGCACCTGCCGTCCACGGAGGCCGTGTCGCGCACGGTGCACCTGTCGCTGCTGGCGGCGGGGCCGCAGCCGTCCGCGCTGGCGCTGGGCGTGGATCGGCCGCCGCTGCTGTCGTTCCTGGCGCTGCCGCTGGCGCTGGTCCCCGCACTGCGTGTGCACGGGCTGGCGGCGGCGCTGGCCACGGCGGCCCTCGGGGGGCTCGCCGTGCTCGTGGCTGCCGGGCTGGCGCGCTGGGCGTCCATGGGCCGCGCGACCACGGTTCTGTACGTCACCGCGTTCGCTCTGCACCCGCTGCTGGTGTACAGCGGCGCCATCGGGCTGCCCGAGGCGCTCTACGCGGTCGTGCTGCTGGGCGCGTTCGGCCAGTTCCTGCGCTGGCTGCGCGTGGAGGCGACCGCCCCCGTGGTGAGCGCCGGGGCATGGATGGGGCTCGCGTTCCTCCTGCACTACGACTCGCTCTGGGTGGTCGCCGCGATGGCGATCGCGTACTACCGCGTGGCGCGCGCGCGTGGCGGCCCGGTGGAGGGCACGGACGCGGCGCAGGCCACGCTCGCGGCGTTCGTCACGCCGGTGGTGTTCGTGGCAGGGTTGTGGGCGCTTGTCTGCTGGTTCGCCACCGGCGACCCGTTCGCGTTCATCGAGGCGGCGTCGCGCCTGAGCGCGTTCCGCGGGGACGAGCCGGAGATCCTGCGGCTCATGCAGGGCATGCGCGGCAACCTGCCGGAGGTCGCCGCGTGGTTCGGACACTGGACGCTGGCGTTCGGGATGCCCTCGGCGATCGCGATCGCCGCGCTGGGCGTGCTCGCGCTCGCGCGCCGTCGTGGCGAGCCGCTGCGGCTGGCGCTGGTGCTCGCGTCCGTCGCGTTGCCGGAGACCGTCGCGCTGCTCGCGGGCCACGGCCAACCGCGCGCGCCTCACCTGTTCGCGCTGGTGGTTCCCGCCTTCGTCGCACTGGCCTACGCGGGATCGATCACCAGCGGCGAGGCGGTCCCGGTGTTCACGACGCGGCACCGGCGGCATCGTGTGCGCCTCGCCGCGATCACCCTGCTGCTGGCGATCGCCTCGCTCGCCACGGCCGCGGCGATCCCGGCGCTGCCGCGCACCGATCCTCCGGGACCGCTGCTGCTGGAGCGCGCGCTCGCCGGAGGACCGGCGGAGGCGCCCGAGGACGTGCGCCGCGTCGCCGTGTGGCTGAACGAGCACGCCGGGGCGGCCGACGTGATCGCCGATGCGGAGCGCGCGGCTCCCGTGATCATGGAGAGCGGCCGGTACGAGCTGTTCCGCACCCCGCTGAGCACGGGAGGCGAGGCCGCTGCGTTCGACCCGTACGGGCAGGCCACGTACCTCCTCGTCCGCCGTCCGCTGGAGGGCGCGGCGGACGACCTCATCGAACGCGCGCATCCGCGGCTGTATTCTCAGGGTGCCGCGTATGCGACGCTCGCGTTCGAGGCGGGGGAGTACCGGGTGTATCGCGTGGAATCGAACCGCTAGGGGGACGTGGATGGGCCCGGCGACCCAGACCCTCTCGGCCTGGCTGGTCCTCCTCGTGGGCTGGATGATAGCCGTTGCCGGCGCGATCGCGATCTTCGACCCCGGCACCGACACCGCGATCATGGCGCTGGTGCTGCTCATCGCCGTCGCGGGGCTGGCGATCCTCCGTCCGTTCGAGGCGGCGTACGTGCCGGTGACCGTGGTCGCTGTGCTGGCATACGTGACGGTGCAGGCCCTGCGCGCCTCCAACGCCGGGCCGAACGGGGCGCTCCTGTATCTCCCCGCGGCCAGCGTCGGCGCCCTGGGCATCGTGGCCGCGGCGATCATGGCGGACCAGGTGCGACGCCACATCGGCGGTCTGGACGAGGAGCTGATCGCGCGTGGGCGCGTGATCGAGGAGCTCCAGCTCATCGATCCGGCCACCGGCGCGTACCGCCGTCCTCACGGCTACCGGATGATCGAGGAGGAGATCGAGCGCGGCCAGCGCTATGCCACGGACTTCTCGCTGGCGCTGCTGAGCGCGGACAACTGGGATCAGGTGCAGGATCTGCGCGGCCCCGAGGGGGCGCAGGAGCTCATGGTGCGGCTGGCGCACCGCTATGCCGAGAGCCTGCGCGCGTCCGACCGGCTGATTCACTTCGGCGGCGGGGAGTTCCTGGTGCTCCTGGTGGAGACCGGGATGGACACCGCGCAGGCCGTCGCGGAGAAGCTGTGCGAAGCCGCCGAGGACGTGATCCCCGTGCCGGTGCGCGCCGGCGTCTCGTCGTTCCCCACGAGCGAGGTCACCGCCTCCGGGCTGATCGCGGAGGCGCAGTCGGCGCTGGAGTTCGCTCGCGCCGCGCGCGTGCCGGTCGCGGGGCCGGACCTGCTGGCGTAGTGCCGCGCGAGGCAGTGCCGAGCCGCTTCGATCACCGGTTCTCTACCCTCGCTTCACCCTGAATGCAGCAAACCCCTGTGTTAGTGTTTGGCGGTGAAGCGCAACAGCAGTGCCGGGCTGCCGCACCTTCCGCGCGCATGTGCGCGACTGCTGCTGCCGGGACTCGCGGCCGGGTTCGTGCTTGCGCTGTCGCTGATCCTGACGAGCACCGCGCGTGCGCAGCCAGGGCCGACGGATGTTGCGCCGGACCGCCTGAGCGGGACCACGCGCCTGATCGACCTCGGCTTCACGGACCTGCGCGCCACCGGCACGCGTCCGAGCCTGGACGTGTTCTTTGCGGGGCCCGGTGACTTCCGGCTGGGCGAACGCTCGCAGCTCACGCTGTTCTTCACGCACTCCAACCTGCTGATCCCCGATCGCTCCACAGTGACGGTCATCGTCAACGGCCGGCCGCTGCGTTCGATCCCGCTCAACGCGAACAACATCGAGCGCTCGCGGTACGAGGTTGCCGTGCCGAAGGACCTGATCCGCAAGGACTTCAACCGGCTGACGCTGCAGTACGCGATGACGCTGGGCGGAGACTGCGAGGATCCCACCCACCCGGCGCTGTGGGCGACGCTGCTGCAGGAATCGTTCCTGCAACTCGACTTCGCGGACTCGCCGCCGAAGGCGGAGATCGAGGCGTCCGCGCTGAGCACGTACCCGTATCCGTTCTTCCGCGGCGGCTACCCCGTGATCGCCCCCGTCGCGATCGTCATCCCCTCCGACCCGGCGAACGAGGAGGTGGCCGCGGCATACCGGCTGGCCGCCGACATCACGCAGCGGGTGACGTTCGACACCGCGCTCATCGACGTGCGTCGCGCCGACACGCTCACTACCGGCGACCTCGCGACGCACCAGTTGATCGTCCTCGGCACTCCGGACCGGCAGCCCCTCGTGCAGCCGCTGCTGACGGGCACGGTGAAGGCCCAGGGCGGGGCGCTGGCGCGGGACGCCCGCCCGCTGGCGCAGGACAACGGCTACCTGCTGCTGGCGGCGTCGCCGTGGAACCCCGGCCTGCGCGCGCTCCTCATCAGCGGGGCGTCCATGCCCGGCATGCTACGCGGCGTTGACGCCCTGACGAGTCCCGAGCCATCCGGCCTGCTCTCCGGACCCGAGGCGTTCCTCGTGGAGCCGGTGGCGGTCGCCGCCTCGCAGCGGCAGTTCGCGACCGCGTTCACGTTCCAGCAGCTGAACGTCCCCGACCACACGGCGGCCGGCGCCGGGTCCACCGACATCTTCGATGTCACCTTCAACGCCCCCGCGCTCGCCCCGTCGGCGAACGCGACGCTGGATCTGCTGGTGTCCACCCCCGACTCGCTGGACCGGCGGCGGTCCAACGCCGTGGTCGAGCTCAACAACTCGCTGGTGAACACCATCCCGCTCAAGAACACGGAGCAGTCACGAGCCTCCTACAAGATCGCGCTGCCCAGCGCGCTGGTGCAGGTGGGCCTCAACGTCCTGCGCGTGAAGACCACGCTCTACTCCACGGACCCGACGGGCTTCGGGCCGTGCTACTCGGCGGCCCCGGAGCGGCTGTGGGCGATCTACCACAACACCTCGGCGATCTCGCTGTCCACTGTGGAGAGCGCCGCCGCCACCACGCAACGCGCCACGCTCGCGGCGCTCCCCGTGCCCTTTTCCGGCGCGTTCGGGCTGCAGGACACGACGTTCGTCGTCGACCCGGGGCGCAGCGTGTCGCTGCGCGGCGGGATGCTCGCCGCGATGAGCCTCGGCCGTCGAGGATCGACGCGTGACCTGCAGGTGCAGGTGGCCGCGCGGGCCACGCCGCAATCCATCGGCGATCGCCACGTGGTCGCGGTGGGCCTGGACCCGGAGACGCCTCTGGGCCAGGAGATGGCGAAGGTGCTGCCGCTGCTCTTCCGCCCGGGGGGATCGCGCGCGCTCGTCGACAAGAACGAGACGCTGACCGAGATCCTGGACTCCGCGCGCGTGGCCGCGATCCAGGAAGCCCCGGTGCCATGGGCGCAGGCATCGAGGAAGCTTCTCGCCATCAGCGCGACCGACGACTCGGCGCTGATGTGGGCAACGGAGGGCCTGCTGAAGCGCGGGCTGACGGGGAACGTCGCGCTGTTCCGATCGCCGACGCAGGTGAACACGTTCACGCTGGAGCGCCGCACGGACCAGGACGTGCAGCAGGAGCTGGACAAGCGGTTCGCCACCAGCGGGGCGCGGCTGCGCAACCTGCTGATCTTCGCGCCCGTCTTCGGCGGCGCGCTGCTGCTGCTGGGGGCGTGGGTCGCCGTGCCGCGCCTCCGCGAGCGGTGGCGCCGGCGCCGCGCGTCCCGCTAGCCGCCCCCGCCGCTCGCGGCCGGGCCGCCGGGCGCCACCATCTGGCGGATCATCGACGGCGCCAGGGCCGTGCGCTGCAGGTCCACGTGCGCGCGACGTGCCTCCAGGTCCGCGCCCGGCGCCGGCGCCGCGAGCGAGACGCGGAGCGCATCCGCGAACGCGCGCACCTCCGGCTCGTCCGCCAGGTCGCGCATCGGCTCCTCGGTATCCAGGAAGAGCGTGGCGCGCGCGTGCCAGAGCACGCCGTCCACCTGCACGGGGAACTGCCACGACAGGGCCGAGGTCCACAGCTTGCCGTTGTTGGAGCGCACCAGCGAACCGGTGGTTCCCCACGGCAGCTCCACGCGCCGGATGCTGTCGATGTGCTCGTAGTGGAACAGCACGCACTGCTCCACCGGGTAGCGATCGAGCGTGGCCTTGTCCTCGGTCACGATGTGCTGGACCACGATGCCGGGACCGCCCGAGGCGTCCTGGTACGAGAAGACATCGCCGCGCGCGTTCCGGCCGAAGAGGTCCGTCCAGTTGAGGTTGGCGACGAACTCCAGGTCCCACCCCGGCACGGGCACCAGAAGTTCCTTCGGCGTCGCGAGGTTCACCGTTGGCGCGCCCTGCCCGAGCTGCAGGAAGGAGTAGCGCTGCATCCCCGCGTCCAGCGTGCCGATGACCACGGCGCCCGCCACCGCGATCGCGCCCAGCCCCACCAGCCCGCGTCCTCCGCCGTTCCCGGCGCTCACCCACGCCGGCTCAGGTCCACGCGCGCCTCGACTGAACTCGAGGCCCATCGGCCGCACGAGCGCGAGCATCCCGGCGACGAGCAGCGCGAACAGCACCAGGCCGAGCGTGGGGTGCACGATGTCGATGGCGACGTGCTCGGAGAAGGTCACGGCGGCGAGCAGCAGCGCGATGATGCGCACGAAGTTCAGGCACACCGCGAGCCCCAGCCCCAGAGCCAGCCAGCGCACGCGCGTCCCCAGCGATCCTCGGGTGAACGCCATGCTGGCGACGGCGAAGAGCGCGAACGCGATGAACGTGGAGGTCCCGGCGCATGCCTGCGAGATGATGAGCTCGAAGTTGTCCGCATCGGCCAGGTGCTGGGACAGGAAGCGCTCCGGCGCCGCGGGATCCTGCACGTAGGGCAGCGCGAGGAACCGGACGGCCGAGCCGGTGAGCGATGTGGTGAGGTTGACGAACGGATCGACCAGGAACTGCTGGAAGCGGACGATCGGATAGGGCCACAGCAGGAACAGCACGATGAACGCGGGCGCCGTGAGCAGCACCCGCTGGTAGCCGAGGCAGACGAGGCCCATGGCCACGACGAACAGCGGCAGCGCCAGCAGGTCGACGCGGAAGAGCCAGAAGTACCACGACAGGTAGTCCGGGACGAAGGCCAGCACGTAGATCGCCAGGACACCGAGGGGGATGGCGAGAAACGCATCCACGAACACGTCGCGCTTGCCCGGCTGCGTCTCGGGGAACGAGCGCACCCAGAACGCGATCGCGGCGATCACGATGACGAACGGGACGAACCCCAGCGCGTTGTCGGCCAGCAGGAACTGCCGCATGGCGACGATCGAGGGCAGGAACGGGCCGAATCCCAGCAGCACGAAGGCCGCCAGGCGCCAATGGCGCGCCGCTCCCAGCAGGACGCCGGGCGAGGCGGGGGCGAGGCCGATTCCGCTCGCGCTCACCGGGAAACCTCGATCCGCGCGGATCGCGCCGGGCGCGCGCTAGCGGTGGCTATCGGGCGGGGTTTCGCCGTCGCCGCGCCGTCGAGTTCGGAAGCGCGCGACGAGGTAGTAGCCGGCGCCCGCCAGCCCGCCGGCGGCGGGCAGCAGCGCCGCCACGGGCACCTCCGGCACCTTCCGCCCGTGATCGACCTGGTCGGGCTGCGCCGCCGCCGCCGGAGCGGTCGTGGCGAGCAGCGCACTGCCGGCGATGCCCGCCGCGATCAGCGTGGCGATCGTGAGATCGAGCACGGCGAGGTTGCGCGCAGCGAGGTGCCGGCGACCGGCGGTGATGACACGTTTCATGGGCGACTCCGGCAACACTGGTCGCGCGCGTGGGTGCGCGCGGCGTGAGTCCCGCGGTGAATCCGGGGCATGGTTCCGCGTCCCGGGTCCGGGGTGAAGTATAGCCGCGGGCGCCGCCATGAGCCCCCGGTGGCGCTCGGGGTTCACCCGCATTCCGCCGCCGCACCGCCCCGGTCGACCGCGGGCGGCGTTCGACCTCCACGGCACGGGATGTTCTACTCGGTCGGGCGTCTGCGCGCGGCGAGAGGTGATGCGAGCGTGCTCAAGGTCTTCCTGGAAGTGGTGCTCCCCGTCGCGCTGGTGGCCATTGCTGGCGGCGCGGTGGGACGATGGCGAGGCGTCCCCGTGGCGCCGGTGTCCTCGCTCGTCTTCTACCTCTTCAGCCCGGCCCTCGTCTTCCACTCCATGGCAACCACGCAGGTGTCGGCGGGCACCTCCGTCCGGATCGTCGTGGTGATGGCGGTCACCTTCGCGGTGATGTACGTCTTCGCCACCGTCTGGTCGAAGATCGCCGGCCACGATGCGCCCATGCGGGCCGCGTTCGCGCTCGGCGCGACCACGCCCAACGTCGGCAACATGGGCCTGCCGGTCGCCCAGCTCGCGTTCGGGAAGGCCGGGCTGGACATCGCGGTGATGAACTTCGTGGTCGGCGCCACGCTCTCGAACTCGCTGGGGATCGCGATCGCCTCCATGGCCGGCGGGTCGCCCCGGGCGGCGCTGCGTGCGCCGTTCCGCTACCCCTCGCTCTACGCCGCCGCGGCCGGGCTGCTGGTGACCGCCACGGGCACGACGTTGCCCGTCGTGCTGGATGCCCCGATCACGTCGCTCTCCTCGGCCGCCGTGCCGGTCATGCTCGCCGTCCTCGGACTGCAGCTGCAGCACGCCATCGGACGTGACCGCCTGGTGGACACCGTCAGCGTGAACGCAGGCCGGCTGTTGATCGCGCCCGTGGTCGCGTGGTTCGTCTGCACGGCGCTCGGCCTGGATGGCGTGTCGCGCGCCACGCTGACGGTGCTGTCAGCAATGCCCACCGCCGTGATCGCCACGATCATGGCGACCGAGTTCCGCGCTGTCCCCGCGTTCGTGACGCGCGTGGTCGTGACCTCGACGTTGCTGTCCATGGTCACGCTGACGGCGCTGATCACGATCGTGCGAGGCTAGGCTGCGAGGCAAATTCCGGAGCCCAGTGCGAGGGCGGACGACGCGGGCGGCGTGCGGAGTCCCGGTCAGGCCGCGCTCGCGGCGGCGCTGCCCGTCCCGGTGACGCTGGAGGCCCAGGCGTCCAGGCGGTCCAGCGCGTGCGTGATGCCCACGTCGGCGGTCGCGTCCAGTGTCGCGTCGCGGATGGCCTCCACCA
>JBAYVN010000028.1:0-27960 GCA_041674525.1 Dehalococcoidia bacterium
CGCAGCGGGCTTCGCAGCAGCACGCTTCGCAGCGGGCTTCGCAGCGGCACGCTTCGCAGCGGGCTTCGCAGCGGCACGCTACGCAGCGGGCTTCGCGGCAGCACGCTTCGCAGCGGGCTTCGCAGCGGCACGCTTCGCAGCGGGCTTCGCGGCGGGCTTTGCAGCAGCACGCTTCGCAGCGGGCTTCGCAGCGGCACGCTTCGCAGCGGGCTTCGCAGCAGGTCTTGCAACGGCCATTGTTTCCACCTCACGGACAAAGGCCCCGGTTGTTCGCAAAATGCTAACACGGATGCACTTACCAACAAGTGCAAGTGGAGTTGATAAGTCAACTTTTTTCGATCGGCGATCGCGACCGAGCCGGGACCCGATCACGATCTCCACCCCTTCCGTGATCGCATCTCGATCGAGTTCGATCGAGATCGGTCGAGTTCAACCGAGACGCGGGCACGTCGATCGCATCGCGATCGCACGCGGCGTGCGCGTGGATGAAGCGCATGTCACGAGGTCCATCGATCGCGGCGGACAGCATGTCGACAACATGCGGACACCCGGTGCACATCGGCGAGACGGCGCGCAGGACCATGCCGTGCGGGGTGTCGAGATGCGCGAGCCGGCACGCCGCCGGGCCATCTCGCCGGCACGGGAGGCGCTCGGCGCGGCAGACGCGAGATGCCCGAATCCCCAGCAACCGCGCGGGTTCCCGGGCAGCGCTCCGGGCCACGGACTGGTAGCATCCACGCTGTACTGACCGGCACGGGGGAGGATGTTCGATGCGCGTCGCGCGGGTGCGGCTGAACGGCAGAACCTCGACGGCGATCATCAGGGGGCGCACGGCGCACCTCGTGGCGGGCAACGTGTTCGGCGCGCTGACGCCCACGGGCGAGACCGCACCGCTGTCGAAGGTGCAGTTCCTGGTGCCGGTGCAGCCGACGAAGATCCTCGCGATCGGGGTGAACTACCGCAGCCACGAGGGCGAGTACGCCGCGCCGCCGATCCCCCAGGCCTTCCTGAAGGGACCCAACACGCTGGTCGCGCACGGGGAGGCAATCGTGCTGCCGGTGGACGCCACGAGCGTTCACATGGAGGCAGAGGTCGTCGCGGTCATCAGCAGGCGCGCGAAGAACATCACCGAGGACGAGGTGGACGAGTACGTCTTCGGTTACACCGCGGGCAACGATGTCTCCGGCCGGGACTGGCAGCGAGACGATCTGCAGTGGCTGCGCGCGAAGGGCTGCGACACGTTCTGCGCGGTCGGTCCGTGGATCGAGACCTCGCTGAAGCCGGACCAGATCGGGGTCATCGGGCGCATCTCCGGGCGCGTGCAGCAGGAGTCGGACACGAGCCAACTGATCCACTCCGTGCGCAAGTGCATCGCGCACCTCTCGCGCTACGTCACGCTCGAGCGCGGCGACCTGATCTTCACCGGCACCCCCGGCACAACCGGCGAGATCGTCGAGGGGGACGTCTGCGAGGTGGAGGTGGCGGGCGTGGGCGTCCTCTCCAACCCCGTCGTGCGGGCCCAGTCGCCCCGGTGAGCCAGTCCGGCCAGTCGCTCACCGTCGGGCTGCTCCAGATCCGGGCGTTTGCCCTCGCCGACCACGAGCAGGCGTGGGCCGAGCTCCTCCGGCGCATCGACGATGCCGCGGCCGAGTCGCCGCGCCTCATCGTCGCGCCCGAGGCCTCGTACCCGGCCGCGATCCTCGGCTCCCGCGAGGCCTACGCGCGCACGACACTGCGAGGCGACGCCGAGGTGCTCGCGACGCTGGGCGACCGCGCGCGGCGCCACGGGTGCTACGTGGCCGTGGGCCTGGTGCTGCGCGACCCGTTCGGCGCGCCGCAGAACGCGGCCGTGCTGATCGCCCCCGGTGGGGCGGTGATCGCGCGCGCGACGGAGATCAGCCCCGCGCGCTGGTTCGCGCCGGGGAGTGGCCCCATCCCCGCCCGCATCGATGACACGCCGGTCGCGCTGTTCGCCGGCCGCGATGCCCTGGACGCATCGCGTGTCGCGGCGCTGGCGGACGGCGGGGCGCGCGTCCTGGTGAGCACCGGCGCAGCCACGGCGTGGGGTCACGCGCTGGATCGCCTCGGCGACGCGGAAGCGCACCTGCAACTCGCCGCGCGCGCCGTGGAGAGCGGAACGTGGGCCGCAACACCCGCGAAGGTGGGCCTGGAGGCCGGGAGCCGCGTGTACGCAGGCCGCGCCGGTGTGGTGTCGCCCGCCGGCGCGTGGGTGGTGCGCGCACCGGGCGATCGCCCCGGGATCGTGCTGCACACCATCGACCTCGAGGCTGCGCCCGCTCGCCCCGCGGTCGCCGCGGCGGCCATCGATCCCGTCGCGCCCCCCGCCGAGCCCGCGTCGACGGTCGTCGCCGTGATCGCCGTCGCGCCCACGCCGTCTGCCGTCGACCTGATGGAGACGCTGCGGGCGCTCGCCCGCTCGGCGGCCGCGCAGGGCGCCGGGATCATCGTGCTCCCCGACCTCGCCGGCGCGGAGACGCGGGCGATCACCAGCGCGGAGACGCTCCCCCTGCTGGAGGCGCTCGCCGAGGAAACGCAGACCGTGGTGACTGTTGCGCTCGCGGAACGCATCGACGGCGAGACGTACAAGACGGCCTACGTGATCGATCGCGGCCAGACGATCGCCGGGCACCGCCAATCGTGCCTGAGCGCGGCGGAGCGAGGCGCCGGGTTCGCGCCGGGCGCATCCCGCCCGCCGGCCGTCGCCACGTCGGCGGGGCGGATCGGCGTGCTGTGCGGGGTGGAGGGGCTGGTCCCCGCGCTGACCGCGGCCCTCGTCCAGGACGGCGCGGCATTCATCGCCTGGTGCGCAGGCGACATCGGCGTTCCCGTGGAGCCGCTGGCCCGCGTGCGGGCGATCGAGGCGGACTGCGTCGTGCTGGCAGCGGGCGCGGCGACCCCGAGCGGCGGGGGCAGCATCGTGGACGCGGGAGGCACGGTGCTGGCGACTACCCTCGACGGCCAGCCGATGACCGCGTTCGCGACGATCCGTCGGCCCGCCGGCCTCGCGACCCGGGGCTGAGGTTCAGTCCCAGATCCGGCGGCGCCCGCTGCAATGGGCGCACAGCACCAGCCGTACCTTCCGCGGCGGGTGGTATCGCTGCTCCACCACGGAGCCCGACCGCAGGTGAGCCTCGCAGAATCGTAGCTGGCAGCGCTGGCACACGTGCTGCATGCGCTCCGAGCAGCCGTCCTCGGCGCAGATGGAGACGCTGTTCGAGGCGCGATGGGCCTCCACCCACTCGCGGTGGCGCGTGACATCCGCGAACTTCGCCTGGCAGGACTGGCGGCTGCACACCTCGTGGTAATCGGGGCCGAGCTCGCCGTGCACCTCGCAGAACGGCCCGCCGCAGTACACGCACTGCCCGATGGCGGCGGCCCCGCAGCCCCGTCGCAGGAATCCGCCCCCGACCGTGCACGTGCCTTCGATCAGCACAACCGCATCACCGTTCTGGAGCCTGGAGGTGCGCCCATTGTCGCATACGGGTCCCGGGCCCGCGTGCGACGGGGTGGAGCGGAGGTTAGCGGGCGGGCGGCAGGACCATCAGCGCCCCGGCGCTCTGCCCGGCGGCGAATCGCTGCACCACGCGCGACCGCGCGACATCGACGATCGTGACCGTCCCGCCGAAGAGGTCTCCTGCGTACAGCCAGCGCCCGTCGGCGGAGAAGGCGAGCCCGTCCGGAACGCCACCGACCGCGACTCGCCGCACCACACCGCGCTCGACGAGCGCAACCGTGCCATCCGCGGAGAGCGATGCGGCCAGGACGCGGCCCGAGGGGTCGTATTGCAGCCGGACGGGGCGCCCGCCGATGTCGTAGCGTGCCAGCGGCTTGCCGGCCGCGTCGAAGATGTGCAGCGTGCCGCCGATGGAACCCGCCGTCGCCACGCTGCCGTCCGGGGCGACGGCGATGCTCTCCGGGACCTGCGAGACACTGGCAGAGCGCTCACCCAGCGTGACGGTGTCGTCCGCGGCGTTCGCGATCGCCAGCGATCCATCTGGCCTCGGCTCCACGATGTGTGGCCAGGCGCCGGCGGGCACCGGCGTGCGCTCCTCCCACGTCCCGAGCGCGAAGCGTCGCACCGCGCTGACGCTGCGGTCCGTGACGTACAGCGTGTCGCCGGCCACCGCGAGGCCGTGCGGGGTCCCTCCGACATCGAGCGACTCGACGTGCCCGGTGCGCGGGTCGACCAGCGCGATGGCGCGGTACTGCTCCAGCGACACGGCAACGCGGCCATCGGGGAGCGCCACCATCTCGTGCGGTCCTCCCGGGAGGGGGATGCGCAGGACGCCCGATGGGTCCGCGGTGCTGGCCACGACCAGGGCGTGGCCGCGGAGGTCCGCGATCAGCAGCGTCGACGGGGGCGGGGCCGCGCCGAGCACGGGCCGCGGCGCAAGGAACAGCGCGGCGAGCACGAGGAGGCACGCCAGCGCACCCACGAGCGCCGGGTCGGCACGCCGGCCGACGGGCGGCGTCACCGCGACGCCGGCGGACATCTAGCTGACCTGCCGCTGCTCGTTGAACGTCTGCCGGGCATCGTAGAGACGCTCGCGCGCCATGCGGATGAGCCCGGACTGGCTCTTTGAGGCGGGCACGCGGATCGCGGTCTCCAGCCAGCGCACGGCCTCCACCGGCTCGCCCAGCCGCAGCCACAGGTCGCCGATCAGGTACGCCGCGCGCACCGCCGACTCGTCGGAGATGGCCGCGTCGCGCTCGAAGGCGGACTGGTACGCCTCGCGTGCCGCGCCGAGGTAGGTGGCCTCCGTCTCGGCGCTGCCGCTGTCGCGCTCCGCCCACGCCCGGCGGTGCAGGAGCACCGCGCGGCGGCGGTCATTCGCTCGACGCTGCGCGTAGCACATCAGCGCCAGCTCCGTCGCAAGCACGTTGTCCTCGGGCGAGCGCAGCCCGGAGAGCGAGTGCGACAGCTGGGCCGTGCGCTCCTCCCGCGTGGCCCAGAGCGTCGCGCGCTCCTCGTCCAGCAGGTCATCGAAGTCGTCGCGGTACGCGGCATACCCGCACCCGGGGCACACGATCAGGGAGTACAGCGCGGGGTCGATGCCGCGGTAGCGGACGTAGAAGTCCGAGTCGCGCGACACGGGGCGGACCGCCTTCGTACGGACGCGGAGGTAGTCGAACACCGTGCCCGAGATCGGGCACTCCATGGTGTCGACGAAGAAGAACTCCTCGTCGAATCCCGGCTCCACGCGCAGCACCTTGCGGGCACCCGAGGCGGACGCCGAGCGGCGGTTCTCCAGGACGTTGGCCGAGGCGGTCGGCGCCGGTGTCCCGGGCCTGCGCAGCGCGACGGACGTTCCGTTGGGGTCAGCGAATGCCCGGAGGAGCTCGATCGCGAGCTCCGGGGCCACCTTGAACGCGATCGGCATCTGCTCGAACGGGACCGCAAGGAGGGTCGCGTCGCCGCTCACGCGCGCGGTCGCGGAGGTGGGTCGGCCGGTGAAGGCGGCGATGTGCCCCACGAGGTCGCCATCGCCGGCGCGCGCGACCACGGTCATCTCGCCCGCGCTGTCGAGCGCCTCGAACTGCACGTTGCCCTGCACCACCACATAGCAGCGGTCGGGAACGGTTCCCTGCTCATAGATCGCCGCGCCGTCGGCCAGGCGGACGGTGAACTGACCGAGGCGGCTGTAGCTGTCAGGCACGGGGACGGGCACGACGGCTCACCACCACTTTCCAGGCTGCGACGCCAGCACCGACGTGCTGGTCCTCCAGGTGGATTGTCGGCCGGCGGGGGTCACTCATTGACCCCCCGCCGCCCGATCTTTTCTCGCGCGTCCCGGGCCGGTGCTACCGGATGAGGTTCACCAGGCCCTCGAGCATGGAGTCGGCCGTGGAGATGATCTTGCTGGAGGCCTGGAACCCGCGCTGGGCGATCACCACGTTGGTGAACTCCTTCGCCAGGTCGGTGTTCGACCCCTCCAGCATCCCGGCACCGATCGAGCCACGGCCGCCGGTGCCCGGCGTGCCGATGTTCGGGACGCCGGAGTTGGACGTCGCCTCGAAGTTGTTCGCGCCCGCCCGCTGCAGGCCGGAGGCGTTGGTGAAGATCGCCATCGCCATCTGACCCAGGGGCCTCGTGGTGCCGTTGGAGAAGATGCCGGTGATGTCACCGCCGGGGCCCACGGAGAAGGACTGGAGCGAACCGGCCGAGTAGCCGTTGTTGAACGTGGGCGCGATCGCGCCCGGGCCGGCAAACTGCGTCAGGGCGTCCTGGTCCACGTTGATCGTGAAGTCGGCCGCGCCCGCGGTGGCGTCCAGCGTGACGTCCAGCGCCATCGTCGTGCCAAGCGCGGGGTCCGTGCGGCGGCCCGTGGCGTCGAAGGTGACCGTCGTGCCGCCGGACCCCGTGTCCACGGCCACGGCAGTGACCTTCGGATCCGTGCTGCTGGCGCTGACATCCCACTCGTTGGCCGTCGCCGTCTTGGTGTACGTCAGCACCACCGGGTGCGATGCGCCCAGGGAGTCGTATGCGTCGATCGTGGTGCTGAAGGTGTCGGCCACCGGCGCGTCCACCGCGGCGGAGTTCAGGTTCCCCTGCATGGTCACCTCGGAGCTCTCCTGAGCCGCGATCGCCTGGCCCATGGGGATCAGGATCGAGGAGACGGGGGCGTTCGTGTCGATCGTGCCGTTGGTGTCGGCGCGCCAGCCCTGGACCTTGAAGCCGCTGGTCGGGTTCACCAGCTCGCCCGTCATCGCCACGTCGAAGCCGCCGTCGCGCGTGTAGTACGTGTTCGCGCCGTCACGCGTGATGAAGAAGCCGGAGCCCTGGATCGCGAAATCCGTGGCGCGGCCGGTCGCCTGCAACGACCCCTGCGTCTGCAGGACGTCGATGCCGCCGATGCGCATTCCCAGACCGACCTGCTGCGGGTTCGTGCCGCCGCGATTCTCGGTGGGCGCGCTCGCGCCGACGATGGTCTGCGAGAGCATGTCCTGGAACGTCACGCGGCTCGCCTTGAAGCCCTGCGTGTTGACGTTCGCGATGTTGTTGCCCACCACGTCCATGAACGTGATGTGGTTCTGCAGCCCCGCGATGGCCGCAAACAGTGCCTTCATCATGGCCGGTGTGCCTCTCTCCGGGGGACCGCTGCATTGCAGCGTGCCCGCCTGTCCGTTGCCGCCCCATGTCGAGGGGAGGCGATGCGTGTTGTCAGGCGGCCCCCTGGAGAGGTCCAGCCGCCCGTGTGCTCCGCGCGCCCTACGGCGCGATCACGACCGAATCGATGTTCGTGAAGACGTGCTCCTTGCTGCTCTGCTCGTCCATGGCGGTGACCACCGTGCGGCTCTGCACGCTCACCACCAGCGCCAGCTCATCGAGGAGGATCAGCGAGTCCTTCGACCCCTTCGCCTCCGCCTGCCCGACCGCCTTCTCCAGGCGGGCCATGCGCCTTTCGTCCATGTCCAGCCCGCGTTGCTCCAGCCGCTTCGCGGCGTGCTTCGAGAACTGGATGCCGAACGCATCGCCGCCCCCGGACGGCGCGGCAGCCGGCGTCGCGAGGGGGCCGAGCCCCGCCGCGGCACCTGCCCGGGCGCCGATCACGGCATCGAACGTCATTTGACGGCCGTGACCTTCGAGACATTCACCGTGACGTTGCTGTCCAGCGTCAGCAGTGCGCCCTGGTCACCGAACGTGGCGCTGGCCACCTTGCCCGTGACGGTCTTGTCCGGGCGCGGCAGGCCTGTCTCCGGGTCGTTCGTCTGCGCGACGGTGCCAGTGACGGTCTTGCCGATCATCGCGGAGGCGTTCGCCAGCCCGCTGACCTGCGTCAGGTTCGCGATGGCCTTCTGCATGGAGGTCATCGCGTCCATGGACTGGAACTGCAGCATCTGGCTGAAGAACGCGTTGGGGTCCTGGCCGGAATCCAGCGGGTTCTGTCCCTTGAGCTGCTCGATCATGATCTTCAGGAAGTCCTGCTGGTTCATGTCCCTGGCCGAGGTCCGCTGCACGACGGGCATGGTGATGTCCGCCAGAGTGGTCCCAATGCCGCTGATTCCCATGACGTCCTCCGGCTACGCCATCACGTCCAGCCCGCCCGTGGACACGGCCCGGGGCCGATCCGCACGCGTGCGCTCCGTGATGCCCAGCCCCATCGAGGCGAGGGGCGACCAGTCCGGCGCACTGCCGTCCTGCTGCCCGCGCTGTCGCTGGCCATCGTTCGAGCCCTGCGAGCTCGACCATTGCTGTGCCGAGGCCGGTTCGCCGGGGCGTCCGACCTCCAGCCGCTCCACGCGCACCTCGCGCGCGGCGAGCGCCTGCTGGAGCAGGGGCAGCTGCCGCTCGATGAGGTCACGCGCGCCCGGCTGGTCCGCGAGCATGTGCACGCGAATCCCGCCGGTGCTCTCGGTGATCTGGATCTCCACGCGCCCGAGCTCCGGCGGGTTGAGGACCAGCCGCACCTCGTGCTGACCACGCAGCACCGCCGTCTGCACCGTGCTTGCGATCTGCGAGGTCACGGCGCCCGGCGTGGCAACCTCCGCCCGCGTGGTCGCCGAGGCGGCCAGCGTGTCGCCTGCCGCGCGCGGCGCGGTGGCGGCCAGGGTGTTCGCCGCCGTTCCGTCTGCCTGCACGGCCCGCGCCCGGCGTGCGCCGCCCTCGTTCACGGACGGCTCGCGGGCACCATCCGGGGTCTGCGCCTGCTGCACCGGCTCCGCCATGGACTGCGCGCCGACGCCCGTGTCCGCAGGGTCTACGCTCACCGGATCGATGTTCGCGTTCCCCCGGACAGCAGCCGCGTGCCCGCTCGACTCCTGGTCGCCCACCGACGCCTCCGCAGGCGGCTGCACCTCGACGGCCCGCGCCGTCGATGCTGGCGCGGTCGCCTGGTCACCGGCTGCGCTCGCCACGGCGGTCGCGCCGGGCGTCGCGGGACGCGCCGCGTCAGTCTCGCTCACCGCCGCCGGTGACGGTGCCGGCGCGGCATCCTGCGCCACGACGGCCTGCACGATCTGCATCGCTGCCGAGCCGTCCACGGCGATCCCCGGCACGGTGGCGACAGCGCCCTGGGGCGCTTCCGCCGCGGCGAGCGCCGCTCCGTCCGCGACCGACTGCTGCAGGGCTGCGAGCGTCGATGCCGCCTCGCTCCGCCCGGCGTCGGCGGGCGCGGCGGCGAGGGCGACCGGGGCGGTCGTCACGTCGTCGAGCGGTGCCGTGCGCACGAGCAGCATCTGCGCCATCAACGCCTCCATGGCGTCCACATCGGTCTCGTTGCTGGCGTCCCCCGCCCCCGCGGGGCGGTCCGGCAGGGGGGCCTCGGTCTCGTTCGTCGCGTCCGTTCCGGCCGCACCCGTGTCCCGGGCGATCAGGTCCTGTACGAGGACCAGCAGGCCGGCGCTGTCCGCCGTGGTGGTGATCTCCGCCGTGGGTTCGCCCGGCGGGGCGTCTGGTTCGCTGGCTGCCTCCGGTGCCGCGCCCGGCGCCGCATCGGTTGCGGCACGGTGTGCGGCCACTGTGTCGGCGAAGGTCTTGCCCGTGACCGGCGATCCGGTCGAGGCGGGCGGGCCCTCTGCCGCAGGTGGCGCCAGCCCCGGGAGGATTCCCGGCGCGGTGACTGCGCTCACGACATCTGTGCTCCCTGCGTTCCGGGCGTTGCCCGGCCGCGGCCCTCGCGCCGGGAGACGCGAGTGGCCTGCGTTACAGACTGAGGGGTGATGGACTAGACCTGCATCCGGAAGATCTCCGAATACGCGTCCACAAGACGATTACGAATTTGCACGGCGAGGTCGAAGGAGAGCGACTCCATCTGCGTGGACAGCACCACATCGTGCAGATCGGCGCCGCCATTGGTGGAGAGGTCGTTGAGTGCGCCGTCCGCCTGCTGCGACGATTTGCCGAGGTCCGCAAGGAGCTGGGCGAAGCCGTTGCCGCCCTGCTCCGCCCCGGATGCCGTGGACTCGCCCACGGATCGCGCCCCGCCGACGCTGGATGCGATCGCGCCGCCGATGTTGCCGATGCCGCCGATGCTCATTGCCGTGCTCCTGTCGCGCCTCGCGGCGCGCTCGTCTTGTTCGGTGCCCGCCCGGGGCGTTAGCCGTTGCGGCCGATGCTGATCGCGCTCTGTGCGATCGCCTTGGTGGCGTTGAGGACCGTGACGGAGGCCTGGTACGCACGGTTTGCGCCCACCAGGTCGGTCATCTCGGTCACCATGTCGATGTTCGGGAGGAAGATGTCGCCGTTCTCGTCCGCGTCCGGATGCGACGGGTTGTGCACCTTGCGCGGCGCCGAGGTGTCGGCGTGGACACCGGCGACCTCGACGCCCGCGGGCGTGTCCGCGCCGCCCCCGCGTGCGAGGCCCAGCACGTCGCTGAACGCCGATCCGCCCGTCTGCTCGCGGAAGGTCACGGACTGCCGGCGGTACGGCTGCCCGTCCACGCCGCGCGTGGTGTTCAGGTTCGCGACGTTGTTCGCGACGATGTCCATGCGCATCCGCTGCGCGCTGAGACCGCTGGCGGAAATCCGGAGACTCTCGAACAGGCCCATGTGCGGCCTCCCTGCTGTGACCGGGCGACCCGGCCGTGCTGCGAGGATGAACCTCGATGCGTGCTGCCCTTACTGCCCGCGGATGACGGTCCGCAGCGTGGAGATGCGCGTGCCCAGCGACTGCGAGAGCGCCTGGTAGCGCAGCTGTGTGTCGACAAGCATCGTCATCTCCTCGTCCACGCCGACGGTGTTGCCGTCGTTTCGTGACGCCACCACGTCGCGCGGGCGTGTCCCTGATCCGGCGATGCCGGCGGCGCCCGCCTCCGGCCCGCCGCCGCCGATGTGGCGCGCATCCGTGGTCTCCATCGTGACCTCGCCCTGCGCCCCCCCCGAGGAGCCCGCGTCGTCCGAGATCTGGGCGCGCAATGCATCCTCGAAGGACACCTCCTTGCGCGCATACCCCCGCGTATCGACGTTCGCGATGTTGGAGGCGATTGCCTCCTGACGGCGGGACAGCCCCGTCAGCGCGGAGTGCGCCGTGCGGAACGCAGCCGCATCGAACAACCCCATCAGCATGGCTATGCCCTTCCCTGCAGCCGTCGCACGTAGCGCGCCGAGGTGATCTCGTCCACCATGCGCGACTCGCGACGGCCGTCTTCCAGCGCGACCTCGGACTCGTGCTGCTCACGCAGCCGCTCCAGCGCCCGCTTCTCCTTCAGGATCGCCACCAGCGCGTCCCGGCCCTCCTGCACCCGCGACTCCGCCTCCGCGATCACGTCGCGCTGCAGGACGATGGAGGCCTCGAGCCGCGAGAGGTACGCGACCGCGTCGCGATGCTGCTGCGCATCGATGCGCGCGTCACGCGCCAGCGTCTCCATGTGCCGCAGCTGCTCGACAGCCGCCTCGTGCAGCACCTGCAGCACGTCGCCAGCACGGCGCCGCTCTGCGTCACGCGCCGCCAGGACGAGCATCTGCCGCTCCTCCAGCCGTGCCTTGTGCTCCAGCAGCGTCTGCAGGCGGAACGGCTTCGGCATCGCTAGGCCTCGTTGCCCTGCAGCAACGCGGGCACGCCCGTCGCCGCCTCGCGCAGGCGCCGCACAGTGCTCGCCAGGTCATCCATCTCGTCGGGCGTCTGCTTCAGGAACGCCTCGATCGCCGGCAGCCGGTCGATCGCCTCGTCCAGGCCGGGGTCGGATCCGTGCTGGTACGCGCCGATCTGCACCAGGTCGCGCGAGCGCTCGTAACGCGCCATCAGCTCGCGCATCCGCGCCGCGTCCCCGCGGTGCTCACGCGTGGTCACGGAGGGCATCACGCGCGACACGCTGGCGAGGACGTCGATCGCGGGGTAGTGGTTCTGCGCCGCCAGCGCGCGGGAGAGCACGATGTGGCCGTCCAGCGTGCCGCGCACCGTATCGGTCACGGGCTCCGAGAGGTCGTCGCCCTCGACCAGCACGGTGTAGAAGGCGGTGATCGTGCCCGCGGTGCCGGTCCCGGCGCGCTCCAGGAGCCGCGAGAGCTGCGCGAAGACCGAGGGGGTATACCCCTTCATCGCGGGCGGCTCGCCCAGAGCGAGACCGACTTCGCGCTGGGCCATGGCGAAGCGGGTGACGGAGTCCATGAGCAGCGTCACGTGCAGGCCCTCGGCGCGGAACTCCTCGGCGATCGTCGTGGCGATCCACGCGGCGTTCATGCGCAGCGGCGCCGGCTCGTCCGAGGTGGAGACCACGACGACGCTCTTCGCGAGGCCTTCGGGCCCCAGGTCACGTTCGATGAACTCGCGCACCTCGCGGCCGCGCTCGCCGATCAGCGCGATCACGTTCACGTCCGCCGATCCGTTGCGCGCGATCATCGACAGCACGGTGCTCTTGCCGACACCTGAACCGGCGAAGATGCCGATGCGCTGGCCGAGGCCGCACGTCAGCAGCCCGTCGATCGCGCGCACGCCCGTGGACAGCGGCTGCTCGATGGTGGAGCGCTGGAGGACGTGCGGCGATCCCCCTGCACGCGGCTGGCGGTGCGCCGCGAGGATCGGGCCCCGGCCGTCGATGGGACGCCCCAACCCGTCCAGGATGCGCCCGAGCACCTGCGGTCCCACGGGGACCGTGAGCAGGCCGCCCTGCGAGTCCACCAGTGACCCCGCCTGCACGCCACGCAGTTCACCGAGCGGCATCACCAGCGTGCGGTCGCCGCGGAAGCCCACGATCTCGGCCTCGATCGGCTCGCCGCCGGAGCGATCGATCACGCACATCTCCCCGAGGCGACCGGGGATGCCCTCGACCTCCGCCAGCAGGCCGACCACCTGCGCAACGCGGCCCTGCACGCGCATCGGCGTCGCGACGCGCAGGAGCTCGCGGTAGCGACGCAGGTCGAGCGCGGGGGCGTCAGCGGACATCCGCGCCCTCCCACTCGCCCGGGAGCGCGGGCAGCGCGTTGCGCAGCAGTGCCGCGACCTCGCTCAGCTGCACGTCCAGGCGCGCGTCCACGCGGCCGGCCTCGGTGTCCACGATGCAGCCGCCGACCTGGACGATGCCGTCGGCGATCACCTGGAAGTCGGTCACCTCGCCTCGCTCCTCGACCAGCCGCACGTGCACGCTCTGTTGCTCGTCCGGCGAGACGTGGATGCGCACCACGTTCTGCGACCCGGCGCGGGCGAGGGCGCGCCGCACGGTCTCGTGCACCAGTTCGGAGTCGGTGGCTATGCGATCGCCAACCACGGACTCCGCCGCGGCGATCACCAGATCCACCAGCTCGCGCTCGGCCTGCACCGCGAGCTGATCGCGGATCGCCTTCGCCTCGGTGGCCACGCGCTGCACGAGCGCGATCGACTGCACGAGCTCGGCACGCGCGGCCGCGGTGCCATCGCGCTGCCCGGCGGCGAAGCCTTCGGCGTACGCCTCCTGCTGCACGGTCGCGGCGTTGAGCGCGGCGGCCCGGACGAGCGCGTCCGCGCGGTCCTGCGCAAGCTCCACGATCGAGGCTGCCGCGCCGGTGATCCCGGGCGCCGCCAGCGCATCGGCCTCCGACTGCACCCGGCCGTCCGCGCCCAGGCGGATCTCCTCGCCCCGCCGGGGCGCGCGCAGGAAGCCCCGGGCGCCCGCGCTAGACAAGGAGGTCGTCCTCTCCGCCGCGCATGACGAAGATCTCCTCGGCCTCCTCCAGGCGGCGGATCACCGCAACGATGCGGCTCTGTGCTTCCTCCACCTGCGTGAGGCGCACCGGCCCGAGGGCTGCCATGTCGTCCTCGAGCATCTTCGAGGCGCGCTCGGACATGTTGTGGATGACGCGGCCGCGGACCTCCTCGGTCGCGCCCTTGAGCGCGAGGCCCAGATCCTTGCTGTCGATCTCGCGCAGCACGCGCTGGATCGCGCGGTCGTCCAGCAGGGTGATGTTCTCGAAGACGAACATGCGCTTGCGCACCTCGTTCGCCGTCTCCGGATCGGTGCGCTCCAGGCCCTCGAGGATGACGCGCTCGGTGGCGAGGTCGACGCGGCGCAGGAGCTCCACCACGGAGTCGATGCCGCCGGCGGACGTCAGATCGGCGCGCGGCGAGAAGATGCTCCCCAGGCGCGCGCGGATCACGGTCTCCACGTCCTCCAGCACCTCCGGCGTCGTGCGCTCCATCATGGCGACGCGCACTGAGACCTCGGTCTGGATCGTGTCGGGGAGGTTGGAGAGCAGCTCGGAGGCCTTCTCGGACGGCAGGTACGCCAGGATCAGCGCGATCACCTGCGGGTGCTCGCCCTGCAGGAAGTTCACCAGGTCCTTCGTGTCCACCTGCTGCAGGAACATGAACGGCTTGGAGCCGGCGTGCTTGCCCAGCCGCGAGGTGATCTCGCTGGCCTTCTCCTTGCCGACCGCCTTCTCCAGCATCTCCTGCGCGTACTCCAGGCCGCCGACGGAGACGAAGTCACGGCCCAGCGCCGCCTCGTAGAAGTGCGCGAGGATGTCCTCACGTTCGGCCGCGGACAGCGAGCCGATGCCGACGATCTCCCACGTCAGCCGGCCGATGTCCTCGTACGGGAGCTCGCGCAGCACCTCCGCGGCGAGCTCCGGCCCCAGCGCGATCAGCAGCGCCGCGGCGCGCTTGCGGCCGTGCGCATCCTCGAACATGTGACCGGGCTTCTTCTCGGCGGTGCTTGCCATGGGTACGGACTACTCCCTGAGCCAGGACTGGACGACCTCGGCGACGGTCTCCGGGTGCGAATGCGCCATGCGCTGCACGGAGACCTCCAGCTCGCTGCGCTTCACGTCCTCGAGCGCGGGCTGTGGCAGCGCGCGGATGGCGCCCACCGCCACGTCCGGCGGGAGAGCGGCCATGCCGCCCGGGCCGGGAAGCGCCCCCGCGTAGCCATCCGGCATCGCGCCGTACGATGCCGCCCCGCGGCGGCCGAGGGAGCGCATGAGCATGCGCGCGAACACGAACGTCGCGACCAACGCGAGCACGGGGAGCGCGAGGCGGAGGTACGAGAAGATCATGTCGCGCGTCGCGTCCGCGCTGAACGCCTTCGTCGCCTCGTCGATCGCACTGCGGTCGAAGGGCACGCGGGTGACGACGATGGTGTCGCCCCGGTCCTTGTTGATCCCGGCGGCCGCGGCCACGCTGTCCTGGAGCGCCTTCGCGCGCTCCTCGGGGATGGACTCGTCCAGGAGCAGGGACACGGAGAGCCGCTGCACGCCCCCGGCCGCCGCGACCTGCTTCGTCAGCGTCTTGTCCAGCTCGAAGTTGGAGGTCGCCTCCGTGCGCTCGTAGTTGGTGCCGCCGGTGCTGCTCGTGGCGGTCGTGTCGCTGCCCGGCAGGTTGGCGTTCGCGCCCGGGACGTTGGCCAGCGCGCCCGGGATCTCGCCCGGGGTCGTGCCCGCGCCGGTGGTGTAGGCCTCCTTCACGGTCTTCGTGGACCGCGCGTTGGTCTTCTCCGGCTGCGTGTACTTCTCCGTCTGCGTCTCGATCCGGTCGAAGTTGAGCGCGGCGCGCACGTTCACCGCAGCCTTCGCGGGCCCCAGCGTGCGGTCCAGCATCGACTGCACGCTCGAGGCGATCGCGCGCTCGTACTCGGCCTGCACGCCCATCTGCGAGGAGGCCGTTCCGAAGCCGTCGGCCGTCCCCTGCGTGGCGCCGTCATAGATCATCTTGCCGGCGGTGTTGAGGATCGTGATGTGCTCGCGATCCAGCCCCTCCACGGCACCGGCGACCAGGTGGGCCATCCCGGCCACCTCGTTCTCCTGCAGGGCGCGGCCGGGGTACATCGCCAGCACCACGGATGCCGTGGCGGGCTGCTGATCGTTCTTGAACAGGGACCTCTGCGGCATCACCACGTGCACGCGCGCCTTCTGGACGGCGGGGAACGCCTCCAGCGTGCGCTCCAGCTCGCCCTGCAGGCCGCGCTGGAAGTTCAGGCGTTGCACGAAGTCGGTCGCAGTGAAGGAGTTGCCGCTGAACACCTCGAAGCCGGTGTGTCCGCCGGCCGGCATGCCCTTGGAGGCGAACTGCACGCGCAGGTCGTTGACCTTCGCCTGCGGCACCCGGACCGTGGATCCCCCGGCCTCCAGCTGGTACGGCGTGTCCGCCGCCACGAGCTCCTGGACGATCGCCCCGGAATCGGAGGCATCCAGGCCGGAATACAGCGTGGCGTACGTGACCTGCGAGGACCACGTGTACGCGCCGACGACCACCGCGACGAGCGCGAGCGCGCTGCCGGTGAGCAGCCCCTTGCGCACCGGCGAGAGGCCGCGCCACGAATCAGTCATCCGCCGAAGAAACACTGCCATGGCCGCTCCCGACTACGCCGTTGAGCGTAGGAGCGGCCACAGGCTCTCCGTATGGGGGACTCCCCGCGATCCGCGCGTGGCCTCGCCCTAAGGGCTTCCGCGCGCGCGCCCATTACCAGCGTGCGAGACGCGCGTGCAGCAGCGGGGCGAGGATCGCGCCCTAGAGGTCCTCGCGGTTCACGATCCGTCGAGCCACGCCGCTGGCATCGATGCGGTACGTGCCTGCATCGATGCGCGCGCGGAGCGCGGCCAGCAGGGCCTCCCGCGCGGCGTCGGGCTCGGCGCTGATCTCGCGCGCCTCGGGGCTCAGCTCGATGCGGTCGAGGCGTGGCTCAGGACCCTCGCCGTCACCGGCCGGGGTGGGCGTCATCGACGCGTCGATGGGTCGAATCGGCTGCGGTCGGGCCGCAGACGTGCGGTCAATCTCCAAGCAGACACCTCCGCGAAACCAGTGTACGCGCCGCGGCACCGGGAGGTACACGGCGGACCACTGCCCTGCTGCCCTACAACAGCCTCCCGACGACGACCAGGCGGTCCTGGTACTGCGCGTCCGGGAAGCAGGTGATGAGCGTCAAGGTCGCTTCGTGCGTCTGACTCATCACGCTCGTCGCATCCGGTGCGACGATACGGATCTCTGTAATGGAGTATCGGAAGATTCGGTCGCCGCGATAGACCTCCACGACGTCGCCGGCGGCCACCTGCGGCAGCTTCGCGAAGACCCCGGGCACGCCTCGCCTGGACACGTGCCCGCCGATGACGGCGTTCCCGGGCTTCCCCACCTGCGCGCCGGTGACGTACTCGCCGGCGTCCATGCGTGGGACGTCATACTCCAGCTGGCCGTTCTGGAAGACATACCCCACCGGCCGCACCGGCGCGTCAACGCCGATGGAGCGAATGACCACGCGCGTCGCCGACTGGGGTGAGAACAGCGTGCCGTCCGGGCCGAACGCCTGGGGTGAGGCCGGCCCGAACGCGGGCACGGACGCGACCGCATTCGAGGGACGCGCCGCCGGCTGGGCGGCGATCCGGGCGCCCGCCGCCCGCGCAGCGATCTCCGCCGCCTCGCTCATCGGCCCCGTCGAGTCGCCCGATCCGGCGAACAGGAAGGCGGACGACACGGCCAGCAGGCCCACGGTGAAGCCGCCGACCGCGGAGACGCCGGAGCGCCTGCGCGGCGGCGTGCGCAGGGCATGGGCCCGTGCTGCCATCGAGGTCTCCTGCCCGGGGAAGCCCCGTCCGCCGGGTGCGGCGGATCGGGGTTTCCCTGAGTATCGTCAGGAGACCCGGTTCATGAAGGACGACGTCTCGGGATTCGCCGAGCGGTAGCCGGCGATGGCCCGCTGGCCCTGCCGGAACGTGGGGAGCTCCTCGATGATCAGGCGCATCTTCTCGGCAAGCATCGACTCGTTCGTCCGGTCGTGCTCCAGGATGCCCTTGATCACCGTGTCCAGCGCCAGCGAGTCCTGCTGCGCGCGGTCCTCGGCCGTCGGGAAGGTCACGACGTTCATCGGCATCGCAGCTTCTTCGTCCGCCAGCCGCTGGAGCTCCGCCAGGAGCATGTCGCGCTCCTGCATCATCGCCGCGAGGCGGTCGAACTCCTCCCGCTCGATGCAGCTCCGCTGGGCGCGAGAGAGATCGAAGATCTGGCGCAGCACGTCGAACTGCTGCGCGGCAAGCGGTCTAGCCACGGCGTCCACCCGTCTGGTGCATGGTCGGCGCGGCGGCCGACTGGCGTGACAGTCGTTCCAGGGCATCCGCCCATGCTTCCCGCACGGGCACCAGCAGGCGGCGCACCTCGTCCACGGCCTCCACGTCCTTGTGGACGCTGGCGTCCAGCAGGCGGCGGTACATGTACTCGTAGAGCGGCGCGAGCTGCCGGGCCATGGCGCCGGCCTCGCCGGTATCGTCCATGTTCAGGCTGACGATCAACTCCAGGGCGATGTCCTGCGCGCGCAGCAGCGGCTCGTGGGCCTTCTCCACATCGCGTTGCGCCAGCCCCTCCCTCGCGCGGTCCAGGCTGCGGATCATCGCGTCGTACAGCAGCGCAATGAGCTGCCCCGGGCTCGAGGTTTCGGTCTGAACACGCAGGTACGCCTCGTATCCCGTTGCTCTCATCATGAGCCCGCCCGCCCTTCATCAGCACTTCGGCGCCGCGGGCGTGGGGCTCGCGGCTCACTTGCCTGTGTACTGAGCATCGGACGAACGGGACGCGCCTCGATCGGGGAAACGCTGATCCCGTTCCGCGCCCCTACGAGGACGACTTCGAGTTCGAGAGCTGCGCCATGATGTTCGTCAGCTGCGTGCCCTGCGACTGGATGCGCTGGATCGCCTGCTCCATGGCACTGAACTTGGAGACCAGCTGCTGCTCCTTCACGGTCAGGCGCGCCGTCATGGTGTCGATCTGATTGTTCAGATCCGTGATCTGCGACTGCAGCCCGTCCGATCTGGTCGACAGCAGTCCGCCGGATCGGCCGACCGAGTTCAGGTATTCGTAGATCGACTTGCCGAAGCCCTGCTGCACGCCGGTGATGGTGACCAGGTCCGTGCCGGCGGTGATCACGCCCTTCGCGGTGATCGTCACCCCCGGGATGAGCGAGGTGTTCGTCCCGCCGGCGGTGAACACCCCCGTGGTGATCAACGGCGCGGACCCGTCGTTGGCCTGGAAGGTGGCCTGCACGTCGCCATCGACGTCTGTGATGATGCTGTAGCGCCCAGCCTTGGTGGCGGCCGTCGGCGTTCCGCTGATGGACGCGATCATGCCGGTGCCGCCGGCGTCGAGGGACGCGCCCGCGGTGAACGCGGTCAGCAGCTTGCCCACGGCGTCCGGGTCGGCGGTGAGCTTCGCCCCCAGCTTCGCCGCATCCACGACGAGGTCGTTGGTGGATCCCACCGCCGAGCCGATCGCGCCAAACGTCAGCCCGACGTCCGAGAGCGACCGCAGCCCGCCGGGCATGCCGGACTGGTACCCGGTCAGCGTCGACCGCATCTGCGCCTCCAGGCGCTGCACGGTGGCATCGCCGAAGAGCAGGCCGTTGTACCCGTTCTCGGCGTCGTATTTCGTCAGATCGCGGATCAGCGTGGTGGTCTTGTTGTACGTGGAGACGAAGTTGCTCACCGCCGTCTGCACGGCCTGCGCCCCGAGGTTGACGTTGATCGTGACCGCCGCGCTGGGGATGTCCGAAATCGTCACCGACATGCCCGCGACGGCATCCGTGATCACGTTCGACGTCGAGTAGCGGACCGGGCCACCGTTGATCTTGTAGGACGCGCTCGACCCCGTGGCCTGCGTCGTGCCGAGCAGGCCGGTGGCCGTGAGGAGGTTCCCGCTGACATCCTCCAGTCCAATCGCCGTCGAACCGGTGTCGTTGGACACCAGGTGCATCTGATCGCTGAACACGTCGTAGGTCGCCGTGACGCCCGCGCCAGCCGAGTTGATGCGCGTGAGGATGTTCTGGAGCGAGTCGACGGTGGCGTCCCACGTCACCTCGACGCCGTTCACCTTGAAGGAGCCCGAAGAGCCGCTGAGCGACGTGGCCAGTCGGGCATCCTCGAGGTTGGCGGAGGGCTGCACCTGGCCCAGTCCGACCACGCTGGTCCGCGTGGTGCCGGTGGGGGACTGGAGCAGGCTGGTGACCGACAGGAAGTTGCTCGTGTCGCCGCCCGATCCGAGCTGGATGGTGGTCGCGGACGTGAGCTGCAGCAGGTTCGGGTGCCCCAGCGAGTCGTTCTCGATGGTGGCCGTGACGCCGAGCCCCGCCGCGTTGATCTGCGAGATCACGTCGTCCAGCGAGATGAGATCGGTGCCGGCGGTGATCGTCCCGACGTTCCCGCCGCCGCCGTCCAGCATGTTCATGGACTGGAGGAACGTGCCGCCGCCGGCATCGGCGATCGTGATCGCACTCGGTCCGGTCTCGTCCGCGGTCAGGAGAAGCATCTTCGTCGTCGCGTCGAAGCTGGCGGTCACGCCCGCCTCGGAGGCGTTGATGCGCGCGATCACGTCGTTCAGCGAGTCCGCGTCGACATCGATGCTGATCGTCTCGCCGTTGACCACGATCGATCCGCTCGTCGGCACCAGGTCGAAGCCGGCATCGACGAGATGCGCGGTCTGCGAAACCGTGGTCCCGACCGCGGCGCCGCTCTCGTACGTGGAGGCCGTTGCGGCGTCGATCGTGAACGCCTGACCGTTGATGGAGAACGTCCCCGCGACGATCTCCGTGCCGAACCCGGCCTCGTCGAGCGGGACCGCCGAGGACACCGGCAGGCCTAGCGCCGCCGGACTGGTGACGGTGGTGGCAGTGGCCTTCGAGATCGCCTCGAAGGTGAAGCCCTGGAGGGCGGCGCCCGCGGAGGCGGATGCCGAGATCTTGTTCGCGTCCGCGGTTTGCGCCAGCACGGAGGCTGTGCGCTGCGAGAAGGTGGCGGGGTCTTTTAGCGGGGCGGCCGCCGTCATCAGCGCCGAGATCGCGGAAGAGAGCGAGCCGTAGGCCTCGATGCGCGTCTGTACAGAGCTGACGCGCTTCTGGATCGCCGTGATCGGACGCTGCTGGATGCCCATCAGGGCGGTGATGATCGAGTTCGTGTCGATGCCCGAGGCGAGACCACCGAAGGTGATCCGGCCGGAGCTGGAGCTGACGCCCGCGCTCGAGCTGACCATCTACGCCCGCCTCTTCTTTGCCGCGCTCAGGACGAGACGTGGATCAGCATGCCCGGCGGCAGCCCGGTCTGCTCCGCCAGCGCCCGCAGCTCCTCGGGAGTCAGCAGCGCGACGGTCTCCCCCCGCTCGCGGTCGAACACGCGCACCAGCGGCTGGCCGTCCGCGTCCTGCTCGAAGCGAGCCGACAGCTGCTGGCGCCCGTCCAGGGCGACCGCGAGTTCCTCCGCGCCGGGGCGGGACTGCCCGCCGCCGTGCTGTTGCTGGCGTGCACCCTGGCGACGCCGCTGGTCCGGACTGACCGAGGGCGTCCCGTTCGGGAGCAGCGAGGCGTGATCGACACGCAGTTCTGGCATGGCACACCGTCCCTGCCGTGATCATCGGCCGCATCTTCAGCGGCTGAAGGTCCCGCGCCGGATCCGCGGCACGGCGGCAGTCGAGGCGTTCCACGGCGTCATCGGCTCCGGCTATGCGCTCTTCAGCAGCTGCAGGACGGCCTGCGGCGCCGTGTTCGCCTGCGCCAGCACGGCCACGCCGGCCTGTTGCATGATCTGCTTCGCCACCAGCTGCGAGGACACCATGGCGATGTCCGCGTCCCGGATCCGGGACTCGGAGGCGCTCAGGTTCTCCACGGACACCGCCACGCTGTTGACCGCGTGCTCCATCTGGTTCTGGGAGGCGCCCAGCTTCGCGCGGAACGTGGAAACCTGCGCGATCGCGGCGTCCACCGCCGTCAGCAGCGTGTCCGCCTTCGCGTTGGTGCTCACCGCGTTGTTGTCCGGGATCAGGTCGCTCAGCTTGTTCGAATCCCCCAGCGCCGAGGCCCGCATGTCCTCGAACGCCAGTGCGATGTTGTCGCCGCTGTCCGCGCCGACGCGGAAGGTGGCGGTCGAGGAGGCCGTGGTGTCGATGGTGCTGGCGTCGAAGGCTGCAGCGATCGTCGCGCCCGTGACGTTGCCGGCGTTGGCGTCGTGCACCACGTCGATGACGACGCCCAGCCGGTCGAAGGTCAGCGACTGCTCGGCGTTGGCCCCCATCGCGTTCACCGTGATCGTCTGGGAGACCACGTAGCCCGTGCCGTCATCATGGGAGAGCGTCAGATCCGCGCCGGACGCCGCCAGCGTGTACGAGGATGACCCGAGCGCGCTCCCCACGTCGACGGTGGAGACGCTGACCGTCGCCCCGTTCGCCGTGGCCGTCACGTCGTCCGCGGTGGAGGTGGCGGCGTCCAGGGTCACCGCGAGCGATCCGTTCAGCAGCTGCTGCCCGTTGAACCGGGTGCGCGTGCCGATGTTCTCGATCTCGGACTTCAGGGCGAGCATCTCCTCGCCGATCGCCTGGCGGTCGCTGGAGGAGAGCGTCGTGTTGCCGGCCTGCACCGAGAGCTCGCGCACGCGCTGGAGGATGGAGTGGACCTCGTTGAGCGCGCCTTCCGTGGTCTGCAGCATGGAGATGCCGTCCTGCGCGTTGCGCTGGCCCTGCTGCATGCCGCGGATCTGCGCGCGCATCTTCTCGGAGATGGCGAGCCCGGCGGCATCGTCGGCGGCACGGTTCACGCGCAGGCCGCTGGAGAGCTGCTCGAAGAGGACGCCCAGGCTGCGGTTGGTGGAGGAGAGGTTCCGCTGCGCGTTCAGCGCCGCAACGTTGGTGTTGATCTGGAGCGGCATCGGGCCTCCTCGGTCGCGGAGCAGGGAATCCGCACGCCGAGGGTGTCGGGCTGTGCGCTGCTCCGGACCGAGCCATCATTCCCCACCCCGGGGGAGAAGGAGATCAGGGTCTCCCCGCGGACTGCCCGCTCTGAATCTGTACTATCACCTCGACGTACGCTGAGTCCTCGGGATACTCGTCGATCGAGACCTGTCCGGCGAGGCCATCGGTCGCGTTCGCGATCTGGAGCTGCGTCGCGAAGCCAACCGCCGTGTCGTTCGTGATCTGCCAGCCGGCCGCCTTCAACCCGTCGCGCACGCGGCCCGCGACCGCCGGCGCGCCATCCTTCGAGATCATCGAGGCCTGGTACGCTGTGGCGCCCTGTTGCTGGCCCCATGCGTAGCGAACCACCGAGAGCCCCTGCCAGGCCTGCGGCGCCGGGAACTTCTCCGGCAGCGTCAGCGGCTTCGCCGGCGGCACGTACGCGGACGCGGGCGCAGCCTCGGTATCCTGCGCCCGCGAGGCGAGGATGTACGTGAGCGCGGATCGAGGCGTCCCCGTGTTCGCCGCGGATTGCAGTGCGGCCCCCAGCTCCGGCGGGCTCTTCACCGCCGTGTCGTTGACGCGGACGATGCGGTCGCCCTTCTTGAGCCCCGCCTCCTGTGCCGGACCGGGGTCGACGCGGGTGACCGTCAGGTTCTGCTCCGTGGCCCCGCCGAGGGTGGGCGTAAGCGCGGTCATCTTCACGTGGAGCGTGGTCTCGGCGCCGCCGCGCGAGACCGTCAGGCGGTAGTCCGGCGCGTTCGGGTCCAGCCGCACCACCACCGAGCCCTCGACGTCTGCAAGGCGGTTGTTCTGGAACCGGACCACGCGCTGCGTGCTCTCGGCCAACCCCCCGTTGACCTGCCACGGGGAGGCGTTCAACTGCGCGGCCACCGCCTGCGACACCGCTGCGAGGTCGCCCTCCACGTCGTACATGAGCCACACCAGGTCGGTGCCGTCCGACTGGTGGATGTACGAGGAGCCCAGGAGCCTGGCCTGTGGGTGGACGGGCAGGGACATGCGATCCGCCGGATTGGTGACCCCCGCATTCAGGATCTGGTCCAGGACCGGCGGCATGATGCCGGGGTACACCTCGACGCCGCTGGTGGCATCGTCGCGCAGCCAGCGCTCGGCCATGGTGGTGATCGCGTCGCCGCCGCTGCCGCCCTTCACGCGGGAGGCCACGAACCCCGCCGCCGCGACGGCGAAGACCGCCAGGAACACCGCGATCGCAGGGAAGACCGTACTTCGACGCATCACTGGCCCCCTCGAACGGTGTGCAGCGGGACTCTGGAGGGCACCGCTGCCGGGGGTCGGTCAGTCCCGGGCAGGGGCGATGGGGTGGGTGAGGGGATTCGAACCCCCGATCTTCAGGGCCACAACCTGACGCCCTAACCGCTAGGCCACACCCACCATCGGCATCCGCGCACGCGGAGAACGTGATCGTAGCAGACCGCCCGGTGTTCGAGCGAACGGGGTGTTCGAGCGAAGCGCACTCGTGCGGGCTACGAGGCCGGCTCGCTCAGGCCGCCCAGCGCGCGGAGGCTCCCCGCGAGCCCCGGCTGCGACCCCGACAGGCCGGCCCGCAGCAGCGCCGAGGTGACGCCACCGGCCCCGGGCACCGGCGAGAAGACCGGTCGCGTGCTGCCCACAATCGCCACGAGGTAGTCCCTGGTCTCCTGCGGCAGGGCCGCCTCCCAGGCAGCGCCGCGCGACGCGACGGCGGACTGCACCCGCCCCAGTCCCGCGTTGTAGGAGGCGAGCGCCTTCCGGACGTCGCCCTGCCAGGCGCGCAGGTACTGCTGCATCGACTGCGCCCCGGCGGACAGCGACTGCCCCGGATCCGTGCGGTTGATGTGCGGGTAGTACTGCGGCATGAGCTGCGCGATGCCCTCCGCACCGGCGGACGACCTCCGCTGGCCCGTGACGACGTCCGGGGCGAAGCCGGACTCCTGCTGGATCTGCCGCTCGAAGAGCGCGCCGTACCCGGGACCGATGACGGAGTCGCCGATCTGCCGGGACATCTCGCGCCACCCGTACGGGTCGGCGGCGTCGCCCGTGGCCTGCCCCGCGAGGAACGCGGCGACCTGCGCGGGCGACATTGGTGCCGATGCGGTGCTGTTCAGGAAGTCGCCGGCTGCCGTGCCCGGGCTCGTCCCGGGGCGCCGGCGAAGCGCGCCGCCGTCCCGCAGTGCGGACACCTCGGCGCGCACGTGCGCGATCTCCGCGCGCGGCTGCTCCAGCTGGCGTTGCAGGGCAGCGGCGAACCCCGGCCCACCCGCCTGCGCGGGCGCCGCGGCATCGACCCGCACCACGGGCGAGGAGGTGCCAACCGGGCTGATCGCTTCGAGACCCACGAGGCCAGCCTAGCGGCTGCGGGAGCCCATCCCGTATGCGGGACGGCCCGCATCGATCCTCCGCAGGTCCCTGAATGCAGACCCCGTCAGGGCGCTCACGGCTCGATCATGCCGCCGAGGCCGCGGTAGCCGCCCAGGTAGTGCACCAGCGGCTCGTCCCCCGGGCGCTCGATGGCGATCGATTCGACGCGGCCGACGACGATCGTGTGATCGCCCCCCGGGTACTGCGCCTCCATGCGGCACTCCGCCCACGCGAGCACGCCCTCCAGGATCGGCGACCCCAGCGGGCCGTCGTGAAAGGGCACGCCGCTCATCACCGCCTCGTTCTGACCGCGGCGCGCGAAGGCCTCGGAGGTGGCGCGTTGATCGGCGGCGAGGATGTTGATCGCGAACGCCTCCGAGGCCTCCAGGAAGGGGCGCATCGAGGCGCTGTGATCCACGCACAGCAGAATCAGCGGCGGGTGAAGTGACACGGAAGTGAAGGAGTTGGCGGTCATCCCTCGACGCTGGTGGCGGACCTGCGTGGTCACCACCGTCACCCCGGTGGCGAAGTGCCCCATGGTGCTGCGGAACTCGCGCGAGTCGATGGATGCGTCGGCCATGGCCCCTCCAGCGGAAACCGCCGCATGGTACCACCGCATCAGATGCCGGGTGGCGGGCCCCGCTGACAAGGGCCGGCTGACGAGGGCCCCGGCTGACGAGGGCGCCGAGTCTCGACTCGTCCTGATCACCGGCCCGTCAGGCCGCACCCTCCGCGGTCCCCTCCGCCCGTTCGACGTGTGCGGCCCGCTCCGCGCGCGCGGCCCGGGTCATCTCCCGCATCACCTCCAGCAGGAACCCGCCACAGTGATCGCAGAGGCGGTAGTCGCGCAGCCCGCGCGTCCGGTGCGCCACGTCGCCCTCGTCCGAGATCTGCACGAGGGTGGCGGGCGAGATCTGGATGTCGACGAGTCTCACGCTCAGCGAGCGGTAGCAGAGATCGCAGGCCTCGAAGTTCGCCATCGACGATTATCCTGCCGCCTCGGACGGAACGCCGTGGTTCAACTCCACGTACCGGACGTATGCATCCAGCGTCTCCGCGCACGCCGGGCAGAGCAGGAAGTCGCTCGGCCGCTCCGCGAAGACCAGCCGGTGCGCCGCCGGTGCCCCGGGCACCACGGAGAGCGTGGAGATGCGCACCGTGACGAGCTCGTCACTGAGCGGGCGGTTGCAGGCATCGCACGGAGTGGAGAGCGCCATGCCTGATCATCGGCGGACGCACGCGCCTGCTCGGGCGCTCCGCTGACGTCCCGGTGCGCCCGCCCTGAGACGGCGCTGACTTCGTTCCCAATGCGCGAGGCGACCCGCTACGCGGGCAGATGCAGGGGCGAATGCAGCGGCAGGTGCATGGAGAGCGCGCCCACGGCACGCAGCGCGTCCGCGCTCTCCACCCAGCGGCGCAGCACCTGTCGCGCCGAGGGCCGCTCCGGGAGTCGCGAAGCCGCCTCGAGGATGCTCGCGACGTCGCGCTGTCCGTCGATCGCGCCCAGCAGGCGCCGCGTGATCGCGTCGCCACCGAGCGGCACATCGCGCTCCTCGCCGAAGGTGAAGCGCAGCTGGTTGCCGGGTCGCTGGAGCGCCGGGGCCAGTACCTCCGCGAACCTCCAGCTGGACCACGCGGGACGCGCCGCCGGCTCATCGGACCGGATGGGCGGCGGCGCCGCGGCGGACGCGGGAGCGGCGTAGAACTCGTGCTTGGGCATCGCGCCGTGCAGCAGCTCGGCGACGGCGTGGCGCTGCGCATCCGGCAGCGCGGCCGCCCGCGCGTCGCGGAGGTACGTCGCCGGCTCGTAGCGACGAGGCACGCTGAAGGCGCGCAGGGTCATCCCGGCGCCAGCCAGCCAGGCGTAGACCTCCGGGACGGTGTAGGCGCGGTCCTGCGTGTGCAGCAGCAGATCGTACGCACCGGCGTCGCTGGCCTCGATCTCGTGGCGGAACATCGGCGTGTCCATCAGCCCGCGCAGCACGCGGTGCTCGCGAGGCAGCGACGCCAGCGTGCTCCGCAGCACCCGCAGCCGTTCCGCCTCGGGCAGGGTGCGCGGCGCCAGGTGGCGCATCAGCGCCTGCATCGCGTACACCGGCTCGCGCCCGTAGCGCGCGTACACCATGACGCCGATGCCGCCGTCCGGCTTCAGCGCGTCGCGCAGCGCGGCCAGCCCCGCCTCGGGCGAAGACAGGTGGTGCAGGACGCCGGTGGTAACGATGAAGTCGAACGGTCCGATGCCCAGCGCGGGCGCCGCCTCCAGCGGCGACAGCACGAAGCGCACGTTCGCCTCCAGGCCGCGCCGCTCGATGCGGCGCGCGGCGATCTCGAGCGACGCCGACGAGAAGTCGAGCGCCACGATCTCCGCCCCGGTTCCACGCAGTTGCTCGGCCAGGAAGACCGTGTTGTCGCCGGTGCCGCACCCCGCGTCCAGTACGCGGAACCCGCCATCCACGGCCCGGCGGCCGCCCCAGAAGGCCTCCAGGATGCGCGGCAGCTCCGAGATCGAGGGCTGCACCAGCGCCTCGAGCTCGCGCTCGGGATCCCGCTGGGGATAGGGCAGCGTCTCGTACTGCTGCTGCACCTCTTCGAGCAGGGACATGGGCAGCCTCCTGCCTCGCAGTGTGTCGGAGCGGCGCGGGCGGGGGCATCGGGGAACTCCCGCGTGCGCATCGTACGCTCGCGGGCGGCGGGCACGAAGAGGCCCCCGCCTTGCGGCGGGGGCCGGTCCGAGTCGCCCGTTCGGGCGCATCCCGTGCTTCGTGCCTCGTTTCTGCGGCGCGCCCGGGGGCTAGCCGCCGATCAGCTTGAGGACCGCCTGCGGAGCGGAGTTCGCCTGGGCGAGCACCGACACGCCGGCCTGCTGCATGATCTGGCGCGACACCATCTCGGAGGACACCTGCGCGATGTCCGCGTCGCGGATGCGGGACTCGGACGCGCTCAGGTTCTCCACCGACACGCCCACGCTGTTGATCGCCGTCTCCAGCTGGTTCTGGCGAGCACCAAGCTTCGCGCGGAAGGTCGA
>JBAYVN010000029.1:0-27547 GCA_041674525.1 Dehalococcoidia bacterium
ACGATGTCGTGCGTGAAGTTGAAGACGTGCTCGTAGCGCCTGCCGATGGCCTCCAGCGCGCGCACGCCCTCTGCGCACACCTCCGGGCCGATGCCGTCGCCGGGCAGCACGAGGATGTTGAAGGTGGCCATCGGTTCTCCTATTCGCGAGGGGGCTTGAAGTGCCCGTGTCGCACGCGCCGCGTCCGAGCGGGGTGGCTGCGCGTCGGCTGTGGTCAGAATGGGATGTGGCGCGAGTGTAGCGTGCGCGAGCGCTCCGCTCACGCGCCCGGCGCGCCGCTTCGCCGCGTGGAGGCCGCTGCCCGCGCCGCCAGTTGGCGGATGCCCGCGAGGCGCTCCGCCGGCCCCTCGGCCGCCTCGCCGTAGAGCACGCGGTAGATCGGGGCGACGGCGATGTAGAACCGCACGCGGCGAGCCGCATCGGCGTCCACGCGCCCCCCCGCGGCCCGGTACGCCGCCCACACCCGCTCCAGGTCGCTCCAGCCGAGGTCGTTCAGCACCCCGGCGAAGTCCAGCGCCGGGTCGGCCAGCATCGCCTCGCCGAAGTCGATCACGCCCGTCAGTCTCCCGGCCGCGTCGCCGAACAGGTGCGCGCGCTGGATGTCGCCGTGCACCAGCACGCGAGGCGCGCGCCGGGTGCCGCCTCCCCGCGCGAACGCCCCGGCGGTGTCGATGAGCCACGCGCGCGCACGCGGGCCGAGGCGCGGGAGCGCCTCCTCGATGAGGCCGCGGTACACCGGCCACAGGTCGGCCTCGCGCGTCCCGGCCCGCGTCGCCACCATGCGCGGGACGCCGTGCAGCGCCGCGAGGAAGCGCCCGATGCCGTCGCACAGCCGCGCCCGCGCCGCGCCGCGCAGCCCGCGCGGGTGCGCGGCGCCCGGGACGTACTCGTGCAGCGTGCCGAGGAAGGTGCGCCCGTCCCGCACCTCGCGCATCCCGTGCGGCACCGCCACGCCGAGGTCGACGCGTGCGAGGGCGCGCAGCAGCCGCGCCTCGCGCCGCAGCAGCGGCACGGTGTACTCCAGGCGTCCCTTCGGCAGGCGAAGGACGAGGTCGCCCCCGGCGGTGCGAACGCGGTACGCATCGGCCGCGTAGCCCGAGCCGAGGTGCGAGACGCCCGCGACGCCAAGAGGCCGCACGCCTGACGCTTGCAGCGCTCGGCGTACGGCCTCGTTCGGCATGTCGCGGCGCGGACGCGCTACGGCGTCTTCAGCGTGTCGGCGAAGGCGCGCGTGGTGTCGGGCTTCAGGGGGCTGCGCGTCTCCTCGAACGCCCCGATCACGTCCACGTGCTGGAGTGTCAGGCCGATGTCGTCCAGGCCGTTCAGCAGGCGGTGCTTCACGAACGGGTCGATGTTGAAGGAGCGCTTCCAGTCCGTCCCGATGACGCTCACCGTCTGCTCCGCCACGTTGACCACGATCTGCGTGGACGGGAGCTCCTCGCAGCGCGACATCAGGTAGTTGATGTCGTCCTGCGGCAACGCCACCGTGACCAGGCCCACCTTCGAGCAGTTCGTGCGGAAGATGTCGCCGAACGACGGCGCGATGATCGCCGTCACGCCCATGTCCTCGATCGCCCACACTGCGTGCTCGCGGCTGGAGCCGCAGCCGAAGTTCTGCTGCGCGAGGATGATCGGCGCGCCTGCATACCGCCGGTCGTTGGTGATGAAGCTCGGGTCCTTCCTCCAGTCGAAGAAGGCGAACTCCCCGAATCCGGAGCGCTCGATGCGCTTCAGGAACTGCTTGGGGATGATCTGGTCCGTGTCCACGTCCGCGCGGTTCAGGGGGTAAGCCTGCCCGGCGACCTGGCTGATCTTGTTCATCTCGTCTCTCCTTCATGCGCGCCCGGATGCTCCGAGCACGCCGATGTTCGCCGGCGGCGGGCGGACTCGCGCGCATCGCACCGAGGCATGGCCAACATCGGCCTCATATCTCGGTGCCGGGGGGCCTGTGTGGGCCGCCCCTCGCTCGCCGCAAAGCCGTTCACCCGGACTACAGGTCGCGCACGTCGACGAAGTGCCCGGCGATTGCGGCCGCGGCGGCCATCTCCGGGCTGACGAGGTGCGTGCGGCCCCCCGCGCCCTGCCGGCCCTCGAAGTTGCGGTTGCTCGTGCTGGCGCAGCGCTCGCCCGGGAGCAGGATGTCTGGGTTCATGCCGAGGCACATCGAGCACCCCGGCTCGCGCCACTCGAAGCCGGCGTCCTTGAACACCAGGTCCAGCCCCTCGGCTTCCGCCTGCTGCTTCACCAGGCCGGACCCGGGAACGACCATCGCCTTCACGGTGGAGGCGACGGTCTTGCCCTGCACGATCGCCGCCGCCGCGCGCAGGTCCTCGATGCGCCCGTTCGTGCAGGATCCGAGGAAGACGCGGTCGATACCTACCGCCTGGATGGGCGTGCCGGCCTTCAGGTCCATGTACTTCAGCGATCGCTCCGCCGTCTCGCGCGCGGACGCGGTGGGGGCGTCCTCCGGCTTCGGCACCGACTGCGAGATGCCGATGCTTTGCGCGGGCGTTGTGCCCCACGTCACGTGCGGCTCGATGTCCTCGCCGCGCAGCACCACGGACGTGTCGAACGTGGCGCCCTCGTCCGTGGCGAGCGATGTCCAGTACTCCACGGCGCGATCCCAGTCCTCGCCCTGCGGCGCGAAGTCGCGCCCCTTCAGGTACGCGAACGTCGTCTCGTCCGGGGCGACGAGGCCGGCGCGCGCGCCGCCCTCGATCGTCATGTTGCAGACGGTCATTCGCCCCTCCATCGAGAGGTTGCGGATGACCTCGCCGCGGTACTCGATGACGTGCCCGATGCCGCCGTCGACGCCGATCCTGCGGATGACCGCGAGCACCACGTCCTTCGCCGTCACGCCCTTCTTCAGCTCGCCGGTGACCTCCACGGACATCGTCTTGATGGCGGCCTGCGGGAGGGTCTGCGTCGCCAGCACGTGCTCGACCTCGGACGTGCCGATGCCGAACGCGAGGGCGCCGAACGCGCCGTGCGTCGCGGTGTGCGAATCCCCGCACACGATTGTCATGCCGGGCTGCGTGAGCCCGTGCTCCGGCGAGATGATGTGCACGATGCCCTGTCGGATGTCGAAGATGTCCCACAGCGGGACCTCGAACTCCTTGCAGTTGTCGCGGAGCACCTCGATCTGCTGGGCGGACAGCGGGTCCGGGTTCGGGAGGCGGCGGTCCTGCGTCGGCACGTTGTGATCGACGGTGGCGAGCGTCAGGTCCGGCCGCCGCACCCTGCGCTGGTTCATGCGGAGGCTCTCGAACGCCTGGGCGCTGGTCACCTCGTGCACCAGGTGCAGATCAATGTAGAGCAGATCGGGCTCGCCCTCGGCGGTGCGCACTACGTGCTCGTCCCAGATCTTCTCGATGATCGTCTTCGGCCTCGTGTCGGCCATTCATCCCCCCGTCTCGTCCCGGTTCGCCGCGATCGGCTCGCGGCGAACGTGGCCTTGCTGGCGACCTAGTTGCGGTCGATCGTGAGCGGCGGCGGCACCGCGCCCGCGGGCGTCGCAATCGATCGGTTCAGCGCGTGCAGGTACGCGCGCGCCGCGGCGACCAGGATGTCCGGGTCGGCCGCGCGACCCTGGTACGTGACACCACCGGTCTCGATGCGGATCGTCACCTCACCCTGCGCGTCGATCCCCTCGGTCACGGCCTTCACGCTGAACTCCGTGAGCTCGTTCGTCGCCCCGGTGACGCGGTTGATCGCCCTGTAGATGGCGTCCACGGGGCCGGTGCCGATCGCGGCGTCCTGGTGCGTCTCACCATCCGGGCCGACGAGGCGGACGGACGCCGTGGGGGCGCTGTGGTCGCCGCCCGAGACCTGGACGAGGTCCAGTGTCCATGCATCCTCCACCTTGATCTGCGTCTGCTCGCCGATGATCGCCATCAGGTCGCGATCGTCCACCTCGTCCTTCGCGTCGGCGACATCCTTGAACGCGTCGAAGATGCGCGTGAACTCCTCGTCGGTCGGGTGGACGCCGAGGTCGCCCAGGCGCGAGCGGAGGCCGTGCGACCCCGACACCTTCGTCAGGACGATCGACGACCCCGCGGGGATGCCGATCTCCACGGGGTTCATGATCTCGTACGTCTCGCGCATCTTCAGGACGCCGTCCTGGTGGATGCCGCTGGAGTGCCGGAAGGCGTTCTTCCCGGTGACGGCCTTGTGCGGTTGCAGCGCCATGCCGGAGACGCGCTCCACCAGCTTGCTCACCGCGTACAGCTCGCGGGTGTTCACGTCCGTGTGCAGGTGCAGGAAGTCCGGCCGTGTCCTGATCGCCATGATGACCTCTTCGAGCGGTGCGTTGCCCGCCCGCTCGCCGATGCCGTTGATCGTGCCCTCGATCTGCCGGGCGCCGCCGAGCGCGCCTGCCAGCGAGTTCGCCGTGGACATGCCGAGGTCGTTGTGGCAGTGAACGGAGATGCGGGCCTTGTCGATGTCCGGGACGTTCTTCCGCACATTGCGGATGAACTCCTCGAAGTCGCGCGGGATCGCGTAGCCCACAGTGTCCGGGATGTTCACCGTGGTGGCGCCCTCTTCGATCGCCGCCTGCACGATCTGGTACACGAACTCCGGGTCGGAGCGCGTGGCGTCCATGGGAGAGAACTCGACGTCGCTCACGAACTTCTTCGCGCGGGCCACGGCGGCGCGCGCCATGGCGATCACGTCCTCGCGGTTCTTGCGCAGCTGCTGCGCCATGTGGATCTCGCTGGCCGAGATGAACACGTGGATGCGCGGGGACTCCGCGCCTCGCAGCGCCTCCCACGCGGTGTCGATGTCGCTGGCCACCGCGCGCGCGAGGCCCGCGATCACCGGCCCCCTCACCTCGCGGCAGATCTGCGCGATCGCCTCGCGGTCGCCGGGTGACGTGGCCGGGAAGCCCGCCTCGATGATGTCCACGTTCAGCCGGCCCAGTTGCCGGGCAATCTCCACCTTCTCGTCGATGGTGAAGCCGATGCCCGCAGACTGCTCGCCGTCGCGCAGGGTGGTGTCGAAAATGTAGATCTTGTCGCTGTCGCTCATGACCGTCTGTCTTCCTTGATCTGATCTCGCTCGAACATGCCGGATGCGCTTCCAGCCCTCCCCTCCGCCTGTCGATCAGGCGGCGGAGGGCCGGGGAAGCGCCAGGTCCGACAGGAGCGCTCGCGACAGGTGCGCATCACGCACGAAGAGCGGCCCGCAGGCCGCCCCTCGCGCGCCCGAGGGCGCGGCGATGTTGCCGTACTCGCGTACGACGCCGTCACAGTGCTCCCGGTGCGCGGTGCGCGTCATCTGCTCGTGCTCATCTTCCGTGCATGCCGCTGAGCATGCGTGCGGGTTTCGACTACTTCTTGTTCAGCCAGGACATCATGCGCCGAACCTCGGCGCCGACCTGCTCCACCGGGTGCTCCGCGTTCAGGCGGCGCAGCGCTTTGAAGTGCGGCTGGCCGGCCTGGTTCTCCAGGATCCACTCGCGCGCGAAGGCGCCGCTCTGGATCTCATCCAGGATCCTCTTCATCTCCGCCTTCTGCGAGGGCGGGGCCACGCGCGGGCCGCGCGTGTAGTCGCCGTACTCGGCGGTGTCGCTGATCGAGGAGCGCATGGCGGCCATGCCGCCCTCGTACATCAGGTCCACGATGAGCTTCACCTCGTGGAAGGTCTCGAAGTACGCAGACTCGGGCTGGTAGCCTGCCTCCACCAGCGTCTCGAAGGCGTTCTTGATCATCGCGGTGAGGCCGCCGCACAGGATCGCCTGCTCGCCGAAGAGGTCGGTCTCTGTCTCCTCGCGGAACGTCGTCTCCAGGATGCCGGAACGCGCGGCGCCGATGCCCTTGCCGTAGGCCAGGGCCGTCGCCAGCGCACCCTCGGTGGCGTCCTGCTCAATCGCCACCAGCGCCGGCACGCCGCCGCCCTCCGTGTACACGCGGCGGACCAGGTGACCCGGCCCCTTCGGCGCGATCATCGAGACGTCCACGCCGTCCGGCGGAGCGATGCGGTCGAAGTGGATGCTGAAGCCGTGCGCGAACATCAGCGTGCGACCGGCCTCCATGTACGGTGCCACGTGGTCGTCGTACACCTGCTTCGTCACCTGGTCCGGGACCAGCATCATGATGATGTCCGAGTCCCGCGCAACCTCGTCCACCGTGCCGACCTTCAGGCCGGCGTCCTCGACCTTCCGCCACGAGGAAGAGCCGGGGTACAGACCCACCGCGACATCGATGCCCGAGTCGTGCAGGTTCAGCGCGTGCGCGTGCCCCTGGGACCCGAAGCCGATGATCCCGACCTTCTTGCCTTTCAGCACGCCCAGGTCCGCATCCGAGTCGTAGTAGATCTTCGCCAAGCCACTCCCCCTCGCTGGTCGCCGCGCTTCCGCGCCGCTCTTCTGTTCCTGTGATGCCGGCTTCGCCGCTACTCCGTCACGAACGGCAGCTCGCCTTCCGGGCGGCGGCCGGACTCGCTGTGGAAGCGTCGCGCCTCCGCCGACTCGTACGGTAGCGCGGTCGTCCGCGGACCTCGAGTCAGCGCGATGCGCCCGGTGCGGACCATTTCGCGGACGCCGTACGGCCGCAGGTTCTCCAGCAGGGCGTCCAGGGTGTCCTCCGCCGCGGTCAGCTGGACGATCACCGTGGTCGGCGAGACGTCCACGACCTGCGCCCGGAAGATCGCCACGAGGTCGAGGATCTCGCGCCGCTGGTCGGGTCGCGCCGCCACCTTGATCAGCGCCAGCTCGCGCGTGACCGTCTCCAGCGTCGTCAGATCCTCCACGGTCACCACGTCGATCAGCTTGTCGAGCTGTCGCTCCACCTGCTGCGCGATGCCCTCCGTGCCCTCGACCACGATCGTCATGCGGGAGATGCCCGGCTCCTCCGTGGAGCCGACGGCCAGGCTGTCGATATTGAAGCCGCGCCGCCGGAACAGCGATGCGACCCGGTTCAGGACGCCGGGGCGGTCCTCCACCAGTGCAGCGACGGTGTGTTTCATGCCGGCCTCCCCCTAGAACACCTTCTGCGGAGCCTCGATGGTTTCGCTCAGCGAAGCGCCCGCGGGGACCATCGGGAAGACGTTGCCCTCGGACTGCACGCGGAAGTCGATGATCACGGGGCCCGGGTAGGCGGCCGCATCGCGCAGCGCCTGGTCCACCTGCGAGCGATCGGTGACGCGGATGCCGTGGATGCCGTACGCATCCGCGAGCTTCAGGAAGTCCGGCTGCGACATGGCCACGGCGACGTAGTTGTTCGCGTAGAACAGCTCCTGCCACTGGCGGACCATCCCCAGGAAGCCATTGTTCATGATCGCCATCTTCACCGGCAGGTGCTCGTCCACCATCGTGGCGATCTCCTGGAACGTCATCTGGAAGCCGCCGTCGCCGCAGATCGTCCACACCGCGCGGTCCGGGCAGGCAACCGCCGCGCCCATCGCCGCAGGCACCTCGAACCCCATGGTCCCGAGGCCGCCCGAGGTCACCAGCTGGTAGGGGCGCGAGACGTTGCCGAACTGCGCCGCCCACATCTGGTGCTGGCCGACGCCGGTGGTGAGCACCGCCTCCGGGCCGATGAACTCCGCGATCTTCGAGATCACATGCTGCGTCGTCATCTCGTCGCCCGGCGGCACGCTCATGGACGCGCGGTGGCCGTTGCGCAGGTCGTCGATCCAGCGCACCCATTCGACGTGGCTGCGCACCGCGACCGCCCCCACCAGCTGGCCGAGCACCGCCTTCACGTCGCCCTCGATCGGCACCAGTGTCGGGACGTTCTTGCCGTGCTCCGCGGGGTCGATGTCGACGTGGATGACCCTGGCCGTCGGGTTCATATCCGCGAAGCGCCCCAGCGCGCGGTCGTCCATGCGCATGCCCAGCGCGATGATCACATCGGCGTTGCTGGCGGCGTGGTTCGCCCAGTAGGACCCGTGCATCCCCATCATCCCGTACGACAGGGCGTGGTCCGGCGGGATGCTGCCCAGGCCCAGCAGCGTGTTCAGGACGGGCGTGCCCGTCTTTTCCGCGAACGCGCGCAGCTCTGCCGAGGCCTCGCCGAGGATGATCCCGTGCCCCGCGAAGATGATCGGGCGCTCCGCGGCGTTGATGATCTCCGCCGCCTGCTCCACCAGCCCCGCGTCGCCCAGGCTCTGCGGGCGGTAGCCGCGGATCTCGATCCGCTCCGGCCAGTGGAACTCGGCCTGCTCCAGGAACACGTCCTTCGGGATGTCGATGTGCACCGCGCCCTTGCGCCCGGTGGTCGCAATGTATGCCGCCTCCGCGAAGGTGTACGCGAGGTCGGCGGCGCGCATCACCAGGTAGTTGTGCTTCACGATCGGCATCGTGATGCCCGTGATGTCTGCCTCCTGGAAGCCATCGCGCCCCAGCAGCTCGCGGCCCACGTTGCCGGTGATGAACAGCGTGGGCACGGAGTCCATGTGCGCCGTGGTGATCGCGGTGACCAGGTTCGTGGCGCCGGGGCCCGAGGTCGCCAGTGCCACGCCGAGCCGCCCGGAGGCGCGGGCGTATCCGTCCGCGGCGTGCCCCGCGCCCTGCTCGTGGCGGACCAGGATGTGGCGGATGTTCGGGTGCGCCGGGAAGCGGTCGTACAACGGCAGCACCACCCCGCCCGGGTACCCGAACACGGTGTCCACGCCGAGGCGCTCGAGGCTCTCGAGGACGATTTCCGCGCCGCTCATCATCGTCATGGGTGCTTGCCTTCTGGTCGGGCGCCGGGGTGGGACGCCGGGTTGGGATGCTCCGGACACGAAAACCGCCCGACACGCGGGCGGAGGCGACGCTGACAGCGCGAGAGCGCTGGGCGCCGCCTAGCGAATAAGTACGAGTACCAGGACGAGGCCGCGCAGGGGCCCGCTGGGGGCTGCGGCCAGGGTGGGGGCGCCGGTGGAGGTGTTCGAACGCGCCATAGTCGTTACAGTCTGCCGTGCCGGTGGAACCACTGTCAACACGGTGCCGCCCGGGGGATCCCTACCGCCGGGGGTGCCGCCGCAGGTTGACTCGCCGCGCGAGCGCCGCCGAGGGGCGCAGCAGCGCGTGCGATGCCGCGCCCAGGACGTACGTCAGGCCATCGTAGGTGGCTTCGCCGCGCACGAGGTCGCAGGCGCCGCCCCAGAACGCGCCGTTGTGCTGCATCAGCCAGATGAACGGCTCCGGGAGCGCCTGGAAGATCTCCAGCAGCGCCGCCGAGGCGCGGTTCTCCCCCCCGAGCTCACGCTCGATCGCCGCCTGGTAGCCGGTGAGGTCGTCCGTGACCCCCGCGAGGTAGTCCGCCGCTGCCGGTCCGACCGCCGTCCCGGAGGCGAGCGCCGCGTAGATGCCCTCCCCCGACAGCGGGTCGACCAGGCCCGCCGCGTCGCCGATCACCGCGGAGCCGAGCGCGGCGATGGTCATCCCCGGCCGCGCCATGGGCAGGGTGTGCCCGCGCAGATCCTCGATCTGCTCCGGGTCGATGCCGTACAGGCGGGAGATGCGCCGGAGCCCGGCGCGCAGGCGCGGGCCCGCTGCGTGCTTCCAGCCGCCCACGCCCACGTTGACGTGATCGCCCTTCGGGAACACCCACCCGTACCCGCCGGGGACGTACCCGAAGTTGAGCGCCACCTTCCCCCGGAATCGCGAGGGGACGCCGCCCGGGTACCGGACGTTGCCCTCCAGCGCCACCGCGCCGTCCGCGATCGAGGCGTAGCCGAGGCGGTTCCCGACGATGCCGTTCGCTCCGTCGGCGCCGATCACCACGCGTGCCGTGTGCAGCTCATCGCGCGTCCGCACCTCGAAGGTGCCGTCCGGCATCCGTCGCACGTCGCTCACGGTCTGCCCGTCGCGGAACTCCGCGCCACGCTCCTGCGCGCGCTCCACAAGGAACGCATCGAGGCGGCGGCGCTGCGTCATGTATGTCAGCGCGCCGCGCCCGTCGCGCTCCACCTCGCGGCCGTCGCGGATGCGCAGGCGTGCGCCGGTGACCACGTCCTCCACCACCGGGTCGATGGAGAACGGGAGCAGGTTGGCGCAGCGGACGGTCACCCCGCCGCCGCACGGCTTGTCGCGCGGGAAGCGCGCGCGGTCCAGCAGCAGCACCGTGCCCCCGCGCGACGCGATCTCGCGCGCCGCGGTGCTCCCGGCCGGGCCGGCTCCCACGACGATGGCGTCGACGTTCACGCGCGTGCGATCGCAGCCTGCATGGCGACGAGGAACCCGATCTGCACCGCGATTCCCGCACCCAGCACCAGCCGCACGATGGTCCGATCCCATGCGTACATCAGCAGCCCCGCCGCGAGGTCGATGCCGAGCACGATCGTCGCGGCGCGGGGCACGCCCAGCAGGATTTCTCGCGGGTTGGTCTCGGAGAGCGGCGCGAGCTCCGCGGGGGGGAAGAAGACGTGCACGGTCGCGGGCAGCCCGCCGTACTGGAGCGCGAGCGCGAGCCACGCCACCGCGCAGACCACGACCGCCGCGAGGCCGAGGATCCAACCGGCCCGGTCGCCCCAGAACCCCTCCATGGACGACAGGGCGCGCTCCACGTGGTGGGTCACCACGGCGGTGGGCCCCAGATCCTGGCGGACCTGGATCTGCCGCGCGAACGCCGAGGGATCCGGCACGGAGATCGCGTAGTTCCGCTCCGTGGTCATCACGTACAGCACCTGCTCGGGCGTCTGGTGCGTCGAGTAGAACAGCACCTCGCCGATACGCTGGATCTCTGCGCGGCCGATGTGGTAGCCCATCCACGACACCCCCCGCACCTGCGGCACGCCGACGGCAGTGCCGGGCACCAGCCGCTCGATCGCTTTCAGGGGGATGACCTGGCGCGTGATGCCCCAGCGAATCACCAGGCCGTTCCGGTCCAGCGCGTACGAGAGCGTGGCCAGCGAGTACGTCCAGTACGCGAACGCGCAGGCGATGCCGAGGCACCCGGCGATGACGACGGATGTCCCCAGCGTCAGCAGCCCGAACGGCTGCCCCGCCGTGCCCAGCACGAGCAGCGCGGTGATCCCCAGGGACCATGCGATGAGCACGGCCCCGACCATCAGTCCCAGCGCACGCGGCGGCTGGTAGTACACGCGCGGCACCCTCCGAGGTGGGCGGGAGCGATCCGGGCATCCGGTGGGGAGCAGCGAACGGGGCGGGGGGTGACCCCGCCCCGTATCAGCCAGTGTACCGAAGCCCCGCCGTGGGGCGTGCCCGTCCCGGCCCCTGCGACCCGGCCGCTACGGCTTCGCGCCGACAGCGGCCTGCTTGTAGACCGGCGTCAGCCAGTCGCTGTACTGCGGCATGCGGCCGGTGATCATCTGGAAGTAGAGTTCCTGGATCTGCTTCGCCACCCTGCCGGGCTGGCCGTTGCCCACGGCTACGCGGTCCACCTCGGTGATCGGCGTGACGTGGGCGGCGGTGCCCGTCATAAATACCTCGTCGGCGATGTAGAGCTCCGTCCGGTCGATCGAGCGGCGATCGACCTCCAGCCCCAGGTGGGTCTTCGCCAGCTCCAGCGCCGTGTCCAGCGTGATGCCCTCGAGGATGTTGTCGCTCGGCGGCGGGGTGACCAGCCGGCCGTGGCGCAGCATCACGATGTTCTCGCCGGAACCCTCCGAGACGTGGCCGTCATGGTTGAGCATGATCGCCTCGTCGAAGCCGTTGAGCTGGGCCTCGGTCTTCGCCATCGAGTTGTTGACGTAGATGCCGGTGACCTTGGCGCGCGCCGGGATGCCGGTGTCGTCCACGCGCCGCCACGAGGAGGTCATGCAGCGTGCGCCCGCGTCCGGGTCCAGGTACGCCCCGAACGGCGTGACATACAGCAGGAACTCGTCGTCCAGGTTGTGCATCCGCAGTCCCACCACCTTCGAGGCCTTGTAGACCATCGGGCGGATGTAGACATCCTCCCGGTAGCCGCAGCGCTCGGCGACCTGCTGCACCATGGCGACCAGCTCGTCCTCCGTGTAGCGGATCTCCATGCGCATGATCTTGGCGCTCTGCTGGATGCGCTGGATGTGCTCGCGGACCTTGAAGAGGTAGAGCTCGCCTGCCTCCTCGTTCCAGTTGCCGCGGATCCCCTCGAATACCGCGGTCCCGTAGTTGAAGGCGTGGGTCATGATGTTGATGTTCGCCTCCTCCAGGGGGACGAACTTGCCTTCAAAGAACGCGGTCGGTGTCGCCATGGGAGGGTCCTTGCTGCGCCGTGCGAGGATGCCGAGGCGCCGAGCGGCGTCTCCGGGGTGCCCAGAATCATAGGATTGCGCAAATCCGCCCGGCAAGCACGCCCACCCGGGGTATGCTGGCGGTCCGTTGATCACTCGATCACTTGATCGCACCCCGGGCTCACGGGAGCCCGCACCGCCCCCGGCGCCGAGCGGCAGGGAGAGCGGCAGAGAGGCAGCGCCCATGTCCCGGCTCTTCGAGACCTTCACCGTCGGCAGCGTGCAGATCGCCGCGCTCTCGGACGGCGCGCCGGATCGCGCCCTCGGCGGGTTCTTCGCCGGGATCGACCCGGCGCTGTGGACCGCTGCCCTCGGCATCAGCAGCCCGGACACCCCCGTCCCCTTCAACTTCGGCACGTTCCTGGTGCGCTCGGGCGGGCGCATCGTCCTCATCGACTCCGGGTACGGCACCCCCGCGAGGGCGATGAACATCCCCGGCGGCGGCGAGCTCCTGGACCGCCTCGCCGAGGCCGCCACGCGCCCCGAGGACGTAACGGACGTCCTGCACACGCACCTGCACGCCGACCACATCGGCTGGAACGTTACGCCGGATGCGAACGGCGGCCCGGACGCCCTCACCTTCCCGAACGCCACCTACCACATCGCCCAGCGCGAGCTGGATTACTGGCTGAACGAGGCCGCGCCGGAAGAGGACCGCACGAAGGTCGCCCACCGCAACACCGTGCCGATCCAGGCCGCGGGGCACGTCAAGACCTTCGACGGAGATGTCGAGGTGCTTCCGGGCCTGAGCGCCGTCGCCACGCCGGGCCATACCCCGGGTCACACCTCGTTCATGGTCTCCTCGCAGGGCGAGGAGCTGCTGATCGCCGGCGATGCCGCGCACCATCCCGTCCACTTCGAGCACCACGACTGGATTCCCGGCGTCGACCTCGACCCCGCCGAGTCCACGCGGTCGCACGGCAAGTTGAGCGCGCTGGCGGCGGACCGGGGGGCGCGGGTCACCGGGGGCCACTTCCCGATCCTCACCATCGGCCACGTGCGCCGCGTCCCGGGCGGGTACCGCTGGGAGGGCATCGGCCGCTGACCGGCGCGCGCTCCGCGCCCGCCTGACGCCGAGGGCGCGGCGTGGCATCCTCGGGTGGCGGCCGGAGAGGCGGAGGCATGGCAATCCCGACGGGCGCCCGCTTCGAGATCGGGGGCGTCGACCTCACCGTGGTGAGCGACGGCGCGTTCTGGCTCGATGCCGGCGCCGTCTTCGGCCTCGTCCCCCGCGTCATGTGGGAGCGGCAGGCGCCGCCGATGGATGAGCGCTACCGAATCCCGCTGGCCCTCAACTGCCTGCTCCTGCGCTCGCGGGGCAAGACCGTGCTCGTGGAGACGGGCATCGGGGGCAAGCCCGGCGATCGCGACACCGCCACGCCCGCCGAGGAGGGCACGCTGCTGACCTCGCTCGCGGCGGCGGGTGTGGCGCCCGAGGAGATCGATGTGGTTGTGAACACGCACCTGCACTTCGACCACTGCGGCTGGAACACACGCCTCGCGGCCGCCGCGGAGGGCGCCGCCCCCGGGGTCCGCGAGCAGCGCGAGGCGCCGTACGTCGCCACGTTCCCGAACGCCGTCTACTACGTGAGCGCGCGCGAGTGGGACGAGGCGACGCACCCCAACGAGCGCACTCGGGGCACGTACTTCGCGCGGAACCTGGAGCCCATCGCGGATCGCGTGGAGCTGCTCGACGGCGAGCGCGCGATCACCGACGAGGTGACGTTCGTGCCCGCGCCGGGGCACACGGAAGGGCACAGCGCGGTGGTGATCCGCTCCGGGCAGGACTCCGGCGTCTACCTCGGCGACATGGCGCAGCTGCCCATCCAGCTCGAGCGCACGGCGTGGGTCTCCGCCTTCGACACGCTCCCGATGATCTCGATCGAGACGAAGCGCCGCCGCATGGACGAGTGCATCGAGGCCGGCGCGCTGGTGCTGCTCACGCACATCGCCTACCCCGGCGTCGGCCGCATGGTCCGCACGCCCGAGGGGCACCGCCGGTGGGTGGACGCGGCGCCCCTGCACGCGCCGGGACCGGCCTCGAGATGACCTTCGACTTCCTGCCGGTGATCCAGCCCGGCGGCCACGACCACGCGGGCCAGGACGGGCACCGGCACGAGCACGAGCAGCCGCCCGTCCGCACCAACGTGCTCCCGCTGGCGCCGATGCACCTGAAGGGCGGCTGGCACCCCGCGCCCGTGCACTCCTTCACCGTCCCGCTGTGGTTCCACGGCGTGTATGACGAGCAGCAGGCCGCACGCGAGCGCGCGGTGATCTTCGACCGCTCCCACCTCGGGCGCTTCTACGTCACGGGAGCGCGCGCCGCCGAGGTGCTGTCACGCGTGCTCGCCACGGACGCCCGGCGCCTCGCGCCGGGGACGATCGCGCGCGCCGTCGCCTGCCGCGAGGACGGCACGATCCTTGACATCCCGACGCTCTGCCACATCGACACCGGCCGCTGGCTGGTGATCACGGGGCCCCGCGCGCAGGTGCGCCTGCGCGAGGACGTGGAGGCCGCCGTGCGGCCCGAGGACGATGTGCAGGTGCGCGACCGGCTGACGGAGTCCGTGCTGCTCTCCGTGCAGGGTCCCACCGTCGCGCAGATGCTGATCGGCGTCGTCGGACCCACGATCCCCGGCGCCGTCCCCCCCGGCGAGGCGCACGAGATGCTCCTCGGCGGGTATCGCGGCCTCGTCGCGCACCACGGCGAGATCGGTGAGGACGGCTACCTCTTCCTCGTCTCGCCGGAGGTCGGCGAGCACCTCTGGGAGCAGGCGATGGCGATGCAGATCGAGCCCGCGGGCCTCGCCGCGTACGACGTCATGCGCCTGGAGGCCGGGCTGATCGAGGCGCCCACGGAGACCCCCGCCCCGGCGACCCCGTTCCACGCGGGCCTCGAGGCGCTCGTCGACCTCGACGGCTCCGAGGGACGGGCGTTCCCGGGCGCCGCCGCGCTGCGCGCGCTGCGGGATGCCGGGCCGCTGGCGCGCGTGCTGCGCGGCCTCCGCCTCGAGGCGCCCCGCCTCGCGAAGCGCGGATCGCGCGTGACCGCGCACGGCGTCGATGTGGGGGCATGCGTCAACGCGGCGTTCTCGCCGGTGCTCGGCGCCGGGATCGCCGTCGCCTACCTGCCGCCGGACCTCGATCGCGTCGAGGTGGACACGGACGGCGTGCCCCAGCCGGCCGCCGTGGTGGCGCTGCCGTTCATCGCCGGGCCGAGGGGGGCCGCCGCGCGCTGACCGTCAGCCGAGCGGCCGCTCGCCCGAGATCGCCAGCAGGTTGCCCTCGCTGTCGCGGAAGAACGCCATCCAGAGCTCGTGCCGGTTGTCGCGGTGCACCACGTGCGGCTCGCCCTCGAACGCCACGCCGCGCCCGCGCAGCACCTCGTACGCCCCGGGGACATCCGGCACGCGGAAGTACAGCACCGAGCCGCCCTCGCCGCCCTCGCCCTCCGGCACCGCGAGCATCAGGCGCACGCCGTCGAGGTCGAAGAAGCCGAGCGTCCCCGCCTGGAACAGGAACCGCGCCCCCAGCCGGTCGCGGTAGAACGCGACCGCGCGATCGATGTCGCGGACCGGCATCGTGAGCTGCAGGAGGGAAGTCAGGCTCACGTCGTTGGGCTGGGTCATCGTGGGTCCCCCCTCGTGATGCCGGGACGCCTCCACGACCTCGGGGCGCGTCCGGCGCGTGCCCGGTCCGTCAGTAGTGCGTGTCCACGGGGTTGCCCCACTGGAACGGACGCGTGAACACGTGCCCGATGTGCGCCTCGTCGCAGTAGTGGTGGAGCGCCGCCTCCACGGGCTCCGTCAGGGCCAGGTGGTAGCCCACGCTGTCCGGGTAGCCTCGCCCGTACCACGCGTCCAGGTAGAGCAACCGCCCCCGCGCGGGCGGGAGGTGCGTGGCCGCGGTATGCGCTGCCTCGGCGATCTCGTGGACGACACCCTCCAACGAGGCTGCCTGTTGCAGCCGTGCGGGCCAGACGTACGTGTCGTGATCCGGGACGGCCAACCGGACGCGGGTGGTCTCCAGGGTGCCGCCCTCGTCCGCGACCTCGATGCGTGGCGCTCCGATGTGCGTCTGTGTCCACGCGAAGGCGCACGCCTCCGAGAGCACGCCGTGGGCGCGATCGTCCGGCTCGCCGCCGTCGCACATCGCGGTCCCGTGGCCGGCGATCAGGCGTGCCCGCAGCACGTCGCCCTGCCCGGAGGCCTCCACGATGCCGAGCGCGAGGCCGAGCCAGTAGAACGGAGGGTTGTGCTCGGCGCGGCGGTTCATCATGCGCGCGATCCAGCACCGCGTGCCGGGCGGCTCCGGCGGGATCGCGGGGAAGAAGTGCTGCAGCCACTCGGCCATTTCCCGGTCGGTCATGGCGCGTATCGTAGCCCGGGGCCCGCGCGAGCGGCGCCCACCGGCGTGCTCTGGTATATAACTTCCACCCCGCGCCATCGCATGGCCCCGCCGCCCGTCCCCGCCCGGTTCGAGGCGCCCGGCCGGAATCGAGGATCCGGTTGCAGGAACGGTTCAGGCTGGACGGCAAGGTCGTGCTCGTCACCGGCGGCGGCCGCGGCCTGGGCCGCGGCATGGCGCACGCCCTGGCGGCGGCCGGCGCGCAGGTGATGCTCGCCGCGCGCACCCAGGAACAGCTCGACGCCACCGTGCAGGAGATCCGCGATGCGGGGGGCATCGCCTCCTCGTTCCGGGCGGACGTCACCGACTCCGCCCAGGTGGACGCGATGATCGACGCGTGCATCGCGGAGTTCGGCGGCCTGGACGTGGTCTTCGCGAACGCCGGCATCGGCGGCGGCACGGACGCGGAGTTCTGGGACTACCCGGACTGGGCGTTCGATGAGGTCGTGAAGATCAACCTGAACTCGGCCGTCTACACCTGCCGCGCCGCCACGAAGGCCATGATCGAGCGCGGCACCGGGGGCGTCCTCGTCGTCACCTCCTCGGTGGCGGCGTACCGCGCCAGCCGCCGCTGGGCCTATGCCGTGGCAAAGGGCGGCGTGCTGTCGCTGATGAAGGTGCTCTCCGGCCTGCTCGCGCCGCACAACATCCGCGTGAACTGCATCACACCGGGCGTGGTCTCGCAGCGCGACGTGCGCGACGAGCGCGAGCAGGCCGAGTGGGACCAGCGCGGCTCGTTCTTCCCCGTGAAGCGCCTGGGCGAGTGGTGGGAGATGGGGCCGCTGGCCGTCTACCTCGCCTCGGACGCGTCGGCCTACGTCACCGGGCAGGATTTCCTGATCGATGGCGGCATGGTCAACGCCGGGATCGCCCCGATGAGCTACCGCCCGCACCACGAGATCTGAGCGAGGACGCGCCCATGCCCCCACAGGCCAGATACTTCGATCTCACCGGCAAGAAGGCCATGGTCGTCGGCGCGGACAACCCCGCTGGCGGGGCCATCGCGCGCGCGTACGCCGAGGCCGGCGCAGACGTCGCGCTGTGCGCGCTCACGGCGGACGAGGCAGTGATGCGCGCGCGCGCCGTGCGGCGCGACATCGAGTCGCTCGGCCGGAAGGCTACTGAGTACGTGATGGACGTCACCCTGGGCAAGAACGTGCAGGTCACCACCCGCCAGATCGCGAAGGAGATGGGCGGCCTCGACATCGTCGCGTGCGCGCCCGATCTCTTCCTCGGCAAGCCGATCGAGCGGACGACGGACTCCGAGCTCGCCCGCGTGATGCAGGTCAACTTCGCGTCGCAGTACTTCGTGGTGCGCACCGCCGCCGAGGAGTTCCGCCGCGATCACCGCCCGGGGCGGATCACGCTCGTGACCAGCGTGATCGGCGAGCGCTCGATGATCGACACCACGGCGTATGCTGCCGCGCACGGCGCCGTGTACAGCCTGGTGCGCGCGGCCGCGCACGAGCTGGCCGGCGAGGGCATCCGCGTTAACGCGATCTCCCTCGGCTGGATGGACTACATGGACGACCGCATCGACGAGTCGGAGAACGGCAAGCGCGCGAAGCGCTTCCCGATGCTCCGGCGCCTGGGCCACGCGGACGACATTGGCGGCACGGCCGTGTGGCTGGCGAGCGACTTCGGCGCGGACTACATCGTCGGTGAGATCATCGCGGTGGACGGCGGCCTGCTGCAGCACCAGTAGCGAACCCGGCAGCGCGAGGCACGCGACCGGCCACGGCCTGGCCGCGGGGAGGGATGCAGCACGTGGGTGTTCTGGACAGGTTTGATCTCACCGGCCAGGTCGCGATCGTCACCGGCGCCGGCACCGGGCTGGGGCGCGAGTTCGCGCGGTCGCTCGCCGGGGCCGGGTGCGACATCGTCGGCGTCGGCCGCCGCGGGGAGCCGATCGAGGCGATCGGCGAGGAGATCCGCGCGACGGGGCGTCGCTTCCTGGCTGCGGGGGGGACGGACGTCACCGACTCTGCCCAGGTGAACGCCATGGTGGCGCGCGCGATCGCCGAGCTGGGACGCGTCGACATCCTCGTCAACAACGCGGGCGGTGGGGGCGCCGGGCGCGGGAAGACTCTGCCCGAGCTCACGGACGAGGACTGGCACCAGGGCATCGATACCAACCTTACCTCGGCGTTCTACTGCGCCCGAGCGGTCGTCTCGCACATGGTGGAGCGCGGGGGCGGCCGCATCATCAACGTCTCGTCCGCGTGGGGCTACCGCGGCGGCCGCAACAACTTCATGTACCCCGTCTCGAAGGGCGGCATCCTGCAGCTCACGAAGGCGCTGGCGATCACCTACGCGCACGACAACATCCGCGCGACCTGCATCTCCCCCGGCATGTTCCCGCGCGCCGGCGACCCGGAGCGCGCGGCGGCCCTCGCGCAGGTCTTGCCCGCGGGCCGCGCGGGGCTGCCGCACGAGATCGGTCCGCTGGCGCTGTTCCTCGCGAGCCCCGCGTCCGACTACCTGAGCGGCTCGGCGGTGATCATGGACGGCGGCGTCGTCCCGGCGGGCGTCACGCCCGCGGGCGTCGTGCCGCGCGCGGAGGGGTAGGCCGTGGCACACGTCTTCTCGCTCGCCGGAAAGCACGCCCTGGTCACCGGCGCCACCACGCCCCTCGCCCGCGCGCTCGCGGTCGCCCTCGCCGAGGCGGGCGCGAACGTCTCCGTCACCACCACCCGCGATCAACGCGCCGAGGAGGTGCTGGCCAACTCCATCCTCAACGAGTGCTGGGCGGCTGCCGGGGTCAGCGGGCACGCGAAGACGCTGGACCTGGCCGATCCGAACGCCGTCGAGGGCGCGATCTCCGCCCTGGAGCGCGATGTCGCGCCGATCGACATCCTGGTGAACGCTACGCACGAGGCGAACGTGAAGCCGGCGCTGGAGGCCACGCTCGAAGACTGGCGCACAGAGGTCGATCGCAACGCGACGACCGTGTTCGTCGCCTGCCAGGCTGCCGGCCGGCGCATGGTGGCGCGCGGCCACGGGCGCATCATCAACCTCGTCTCCGTGGTCCACGACCGCGCGGTGCCGAACTGCGCGCTGTTCAGCGCCAGCCAGGCGGCCGTGCTCGGCCTGACGCGCACGCTGGGCATCGAGTGGGGCCGGGGCGACGCCGCGGTGCTGCCGCGGGTCACCGTCAACGCGCTGGGCCTCGGGTTCTACGATGGTGTGGCGGGCCCGCAGGGGGACGAGCAGCTGCACGCCATCCTGGAGCGGTACATCCCGCTGCGCCGCCTCGGTCAGCCAGCCGATGTGCAGGGAGCCGTCGTGTACCTGGCCTCGGATGCCACGAACTACGTGCAGGGCGAGCTGCTCATGGTCGACGGCGCGATTGCGAGTCACGCCTAGTGGCGTTCACGGACCCCCCGGCCCCGCCCGACGCCTCGCACGACGAGGAACCTGCGCCCGTCCGTCCCGGGCCCGGCATCCGCTGGTCAGGCGACGGATCGCTCGCGCCGAGGCGCGCGCCCCGCTGGGGCTCGGGGTCCCCGTCCGCGCTCGATCGGCCCGGCAGTGCCGGCATGGGGCGGGCGCAGCCGCGCCAGGGCGTGGTGGGCGGCGTCGTGGACGGGATGGTGCTCGCGACACTCCTGAGGCGGCTGGTCTGCTGGCTCCTCGACCGGGTGCTGAAGGCGATCATCTTCCTCGTCATCGTCAGCATCGCGGGCGTCGAGATGGCCGAGTCGCCATGGGCCTCGCCCGAGCTCATCGTCGCCTCCGCGCTGCTCAACGCGGGATACGACTTCGTCTTCGGCATCCAGGGGATCACACCGGCGGGATACCTGATGGGGCTGCGGATCGTGGCGCTGGACGGGTCGGAGCCAGGCGTCCGGCGGTCGCTGCTGCGCGCCTCGGCGGCGTCGCTGAACGAGGTGATCCTGTTCGCGGGCTCGGTGATCGCGCTCGTGGACCCGCGCCGCCAGACGATGCATGACAAGATCGCCGGGACGATCGTGATCCGCACGGCCCGCGACCGCGAGGGCTAGCCGGGCGCGGCGTTCGGCCAGCGCCAGGCTAGCGCGCCGCCTCCCACGGCAGCGATCGAGGTTGCAACACCTGTCGCACGCCTGCGTCCGCGACGACTGCGATGAGGTCCAGCGCGCCGTACGCCACCGGGTTCATGCCGCGCAGGGCGGCCGTCGCCAGCTCGTCCTTCAGGTGCGCCAGCGCCCCCACCAGGACGAGCGCCGCCAGGTCGGCCGGCCGCCCGGCCGCTCGAGCCGCCTCGCCCTGCGTGACCGCGCGCTGGACGTGCCGCCGCAGCATCCGGCGCACCAGCGTCCCGTCGAGCGGCTCCACCTCGCGTGGCGAGGTCATCACGGTGACGCCCGCCGGCTCGCCCCCTGCGAGGCGCGACACGGTCCACGTGTCGTTCACCTGCACCTCGGTGACCTCGCCGGCCTGGAGCATCACCGCGCGATCACGCACCTGCGTCGTGATGATGTCCACCTCCGCCTGCTCCTCGGGCAGCCGGTAGAGCGCGCGCGAATCCAGGTGGAACGACCCCGGCATGCCCTCGGAGAGCACGGTCCACTGCGGTGCCAGCCCGCCGGTGACGGAGACGTACGCGCCCTCATCGGAGAGCTTCGCCAGCGCGAGCGTGACGGGCAGGCGCACCTCGCGCCGTTCGCCCTCCGCCAGCCCGCCCAGGCTGCGCGCCAGCGCCACGCGCAGGTTGGACACCTGCGGCTCCGTGACCGGCAGGGGTGTGGTCGGCGGCACCCAGACCGCGTACGCGCCCGGCTCGATCGACGATCCGTCGGCGCGCATGTCCGCGGTCAGCAGCGCCGCGAGGTCGTCCGCGCCCTCGGGCGGTGCGCTCTCCTCCCACAGCGACCCGATGGTCACGCCCACGCGGCGGTCGCGCTGCAGGAGGATCGCGTCGAACGCGCCCGGCTCGTCGTCCGACGCGCGGAAGGTGCGGAAGTAGCGCTCGCTCATCCACGTCGAAGCGAGGCGCAGCGCGACGGCGTGCGGGGGCGGCAGGTCAGGCATGCGTTCGGGGCGGCCGTTAGCGCCCGGCGGCCCGCCGTGCGTCGCGCCGCTCGAGGTACGGATTCACCGCGACGCTGAGCACGTCAGCGATGAGCAGCGCGTTCAGCGCCAGGAAGACCAGCAGGCTGACCCACTTCAGCGCCAGCGCCGCCCCCGTGTGGTCGATCTCCGCGAGCTGCATCTCGATGATCCCCGCGACGGTCAGTACCCACAGCACCGCCAGCACGCCGAAGCCCTCGCGGTGCACCAGGAAGCGCATCAGGTAGGCGGCCGCGCCGCTGCCGATGGCGAGCGTGGTGGCGATGATGCTGAGGAGCGGCGTCCCCTCGTGGTGGAGCAGCCCCCAGCCGTGGAACACGACGAAGCTCAGCATCGCGGGGAACAGCGCGGCAACGACGATCGCCCCGAGATCCGATTGCTTGAAACGCATGTGCCCGCCCCACTCCCTCTTCCGGCGCATGCCGGCCGTCGCCATCTTCGGCGCTTCGGGCGCGCCGGACAACTCCGCCCGTCGAGCGCCCGGGCTAGATGTTCGAGCGCGACTGCCCGCCGTCCACGTTCAGCGTCGCGCCGATGACCCACGAGGCCCGTGGCGAGCAGAGGAACGCCACGACGGCGCCGATCTCCTCGGCCCGCCCGAAGCGGCCCGCGGCGATGTTTTGGGCCACAAACTGCTCCATGGCCTCCGGCTGCTCGCGGACGCGGCGGCCCCATGAGCCGCCCTCGAAGGCGATCGAGCCCGGGGCCAGGCTGTTCACGCGGATCCCCTGCTTCGCCCAGTCCAGCGCGTACGCCTTCGTCAGGCCGATCTGCGCCGCCTTGTTCGCGTTGTACTGGGGCGGGCCGCCGCTCTCGCGCCCGTAGATCGAGGAGATGTTGACCACCGCCCCCTGCCCGGAGGCCGCCAGGTGGGGGTGGGCGAGCTCCATCAGCCGGACCACCGACACCACGTTCAACTCGTACGCCACCCGCCAACGCGCCTCCAGGTCGTCCGCCGCGCCGCCGCCGCCGGCGTTGTTGACCAGGATGTCCAGGCCGCCGTGCGCCGCCACCGCCTCCGCGACGATGCGCTCGCAGTCGGCCGCGCTCGTGACATCGGCGCTCAGGGCGTGCACGGATGCACCCGTCGCGCGGATCGCCGCTGCGGTCTGCTCCAGCGTCTCCGCGCCGCGGGCGACCAGTGTCACCTTCGCGCCCTCGGCGGCCAGGGCCTCGGCGATCGCCCGCCCCAGCCCGCGGCTCGCCCCCGTCACCACCGCCGATCGTCCCGCGATCCCCAGGTCCATGCTCGCCTCCGTCCCGGCTGCTCGCTGGCGCCTATCCTGCCGCGCCCGGCCCCCCGGCGTCGAGGCCGCGCGGTGACAGGGGGTATCGTGGCGTTGACGGCCCGGATCGGTCGCCCGTACCCTCGGCGCCCCGGAGGATGCCCGTGTCAGCCCGCCCCGTCACCCTCGTCGTCGACGGCCCGATCGCCACGATCACGCTCGCCGCGCCCGGCGGGCTGCTCAACCGAGCCTGCTCCGAGGCGCTCGCCGAAGCGGCGCGCGGCGCGGCGGACACCGCCGGCGTGCGCGCCGTGGTCGTGCGCAGCGCCGGGGGCGACTTCGGCGCGGGCTGGACCGCGGGGGCACTCGCGGAGCGCGAGGGAGTCCCCGGCGTGCCCGCGCTGGCCGCCGGGATCGAGGCCCTGGCGGCCGTCCCGCAGCCGGTGATCGCGGCGATCCCGGGCCGCGCCCACTCGGCCGGGCTGGAGGTGGCGCTGGCCTGCGACGTGCGGATCGCTGCCCAGGGGGCCACATTCGCCATGCCCGACACCGCCGCCGGGGGGATCCCCCGGGGCGGCGGCACGCAGCGCCTGCCGCGCGCGGTCGGCCGGGCGCAGGCGCTGCGGCTCCTGCTCACCGGCGAAATCATCGACGCCGCCGAGGCCAGACGCATCGGACTGGTCTCCCGTGTCGTACCCTCTGACGACCTGGACGAGGCGGCGCTCGCGCTGGCCCGCGTCATCGCCTCGCGCGGCCCGATCGCGACGCGGCTCGCCAAGGAGGCGGTGCACCGCGGCGCGGAGATGACGCTCGAGCAGGCGTTACGCTACGAGACCGACCTGACGGTCATCCTGCAGTCCACCGGCGACCGCGCCGAGGGCGTCCGCGCCTTCCAGGAGAAGCGCGAGCCGCACTTCCGCGGGGAGTGAACGCAGGAGGCGGCGGCGCCGGTCGCCCGCTCGGGCGGGCGTGGGGGGCGGCGCACGCCGGGGGCGCTGGACTGCGCACCCCGCGCTGTTGGAGCATACGAGTACGGAGGTGGAGCGGATGAATGTGGTCCTGAACACGGATGAGGCCAACGCGGTGATGTCCCTCGTCACCGCGCAGCTCATCGACCAGGCAGGCCTTTCCGAGGCCGGCAAGAAGACGGTCCGCGAGTGGCGGCGGGATCTCGCACCGGGCACCACGCCGCTGGACGCCTTCACGCAGCGGCTGAACGTCGCCATGGGCAACTTCATCGATGAACGAACCACGCGCATGATGCGTCTGCGCGGCCAGGTCAAAGTGCGGGAGCGCGAATCATGAAGGTCGAGTTCACTCCCGACGAAGTGCACGTCATGCTGGAGGCCGTCCTCTCGGAGGTCGGCGGGCTCAAGATGGACAGGCACGATCGCGCCGCCATCCACCGCTGGCTGACCGACGACATGACGCCGGGTTCCATCGCGGAGCAGCGGCTCACCGAGAAGCTGAACGACGAGCTCCAGCAGAGCCACACCCGGTCCGAGGCCAGCCCGATCAAGAAGCCGGACTGGGTGTAGCCTGCCCGGCCGGGCCGCGGGACAGGACGGCGGAGCATGCCGGATGCGCGCACGCTGGTGCGCCTCGAACGCGGGGGGCGCGCGGGGTCGGTCGTCTGGGTGACCCTCGACCGCCCGAAGCGCCTGAACGCCCTGAACATGGAGATGCGAGATCAACTCTGGGCCGCGCTCTCGCTGCTGCGTGACGACCCCACCGTGCGCGTCGCGGTCTTCCGCGGCGAGGGCGACCGCGCGTTCTCCGCGGGAGCGGACATCACGGAGTTCGGCACCGCGCCCTCGCTCGTCGCGGCGCGCGAGGCCCGCCAGCAGCGTGACCTGTGGGGTGCGATGGCCGCGCTCCCGATGCCGCTGATCGCGGCGATCCACGGCTACGCATACGGCGCCGGGCTGGAGCTCTCGCTGTACTGCGACCTGCGCGTCGCCGCCGAGGATGCCCGGCTCGCCCTCCCGGAGGTGACCCTGGGCTACATCCCCTCGGCGGGGGGAACGCAGACCATCGCCCGCCACGCTAGCCGCTCGGACGCGCTGCGGATGGCCGCCACCGGCGAGCCCGTCGACGCCGCTGAGGCGCTCGCGATCGGCCTCGTCCACGCGGTTGTGCCGCGCGCGGCGCTGGACGCGACCGCGCGCGCATGGGCGAACCGCCTCGCCGCGCTCCCCACCGCCGCCGTGCGCGCCACCAGGCGCGCCGTCATCGAAGGACTGGACCTGCCGCTGGCGGAGGGGCTGGCGCTGGAGCGCCGCCTCGCCGCATCGCTCGCACCCGGAGGTGCCGCGTGAGTGTCGCTCGCCGCCTGTTCCCGTGGTCGGTGCCGCCGTTCGTGGGGCCTCTGGTGGTGCTGGTGATCAGCGCCCTGGGGCTCTTCGCGGTGTTCTGGGGCATCTTCAACCCCATGGCGATCGACGTCGTGGACTTCGACGCGGGCGACGCGAGCCAGTTCGCGGTCCACCGGGTCGTCGCCTTCCCGGAGCAGCACCTCTACCTCGTGGGGATGGAGGACGGACGCATCCGGGCGCTGGACGGCCGCGTGCAGGCGAGCAACTGCCGCGTCGAATGGCTCCCCGACGACCCTCGAGGCGCCGTGCGGAACCCCCAGGGCCTGCCGGGCGTCTTCCGCGACCCCTGCTCGGGCGCGCTCTGGTCCTTCGAGGGCAACGCGATCAGTGGCACGAACCAGCCCCTGCGCACGCCCCATGTGACGCTCTCAGCGGGTCTGGACGGCCGGTCCCAGCGGGTTTCCGTGGAGTTGGTGAATCCGTCCCGCTAGCGCCAAACGCCCCGCTCGGCGATTGTGTGCGTGTTGTGGCGTCTGCCGTGGCCATTCCCTATCATGGCGCGGCCTCTGAGGGGGAGCCTACGTGAACACCGCCGAATTCCTCACCATCAGCGCGGCCATCGTGCCCGACCGCGTTGCCATCGCCGGTCCCGATGAGCGCCTGACCTACGCCGACCTGCAGTCGCGGGCCAACCGGCTGGCACAGGCGTTCCAGGAGATGGGCATCGGCCGCGGTCAGGCCGTGGGCGTGATGGCGGTGAACTGCGTCGAGTTCGGGGAGATCTACTACGCCACCGCCGCCGTCGGCGCCACGCTCGTGCCGCTCAACTTCCGGGCCAAGCCGGAAGAGCTCACGTACATGATCGACTCCTCCGATGTGACGGTGCTGTTCATCGCCGAGCGCTACTACTCCATCTACGAGGCGATCCAGGCCTCCACCCCCACCGTCACCCACGTCATCCCGCTGGACTTCGAGCGCCCCGGCCTCACCTCGCTCAAGGCGATCCGCGCCTCGCACGAGGACATCCCCGTCTTCGCCGACACGGACGACAAGGACCCGACGCTCATCATCTTCACCTCCGGCACCACGTCGCTCCCCAAGGGCGTGGTCCTCTCGTACCAGGCGCTCACCGCGCTGGTCGTGAACACGCAGGCGCCCGCCGACCCGTCCACGAACCAGCAGGTGGTGCTGGTGAGCGTGCCGTTCTACCACATCGCCGGGGCGACCACGCTGATGAGCGCGGTCTTCTCCGGGCGCCGCCTCGTCGTGCTGCCGCAGTTCGATCCGCAGGCCTGGCTCGCGGCCGTCGAGCGGGAGGGTGTCACCCACGCCTTCGTCGTCCCGACCATGCTCAAGCGCATCATGGAGGTGGACGACTTCGGCCGGTACAACCTCGACAGCCTGCAGCTGATCACCTACGGCGCGGCCCCGATGCCGTACGAGGTGGTGCGTCGCGCCGTCGACGTGTTCGCCCCCGACCGCGCGAACGTGGGCCTGATGAACTCGTACGGCCAGACCGAGGCCACCGGCTCGATGACCACCCTGGGCCCGGACGATCACCGCCTCAACGGCACCCCCGAGGAGAACGATCTCAAGATCCAGCGCCTCCGCTCCGTCGGCCGCCCGATGACGGACATCGACGTCGCGATCCTCTTCCCGGACGGCCGTGTGGCGCCGGCGAACGAGGAAGGCGAGATCTGCATCCGCGGCGACCGCGTCATGCGCGGCTACAACAAGCGCGACGACGACACCGAGTCCGCGCTGAAGGATGGGTGGCTGCACACCGGCGACGTCGGCAAGATCGACGACGGCGGCTACCTGTTCATCACCGGCCGCATCAAGGACATGGTCATCCGCGGCGGCGAGAACATCGCCCCGGCGGAGATCGAGCAGGTCCTGGAGGACCACCCCGGCGTCGCCGAGGCGGCGATCATCGGCGTCCCGGACGTCGAGTGGGGCGAAGTCTGCAAGGCGATCATGGTGCCCGTGGACGAGTCGCTGCTGCCCTCCGAGCAGGAGCTTACGGAGTACGTGAAGAGCCGCCTCGCCTCCTACAAGGCGCCGGCCTACTACGAGTGGGTGGACGAGCTGCCGCGCAACCCGCTGGGCAAGGTCCTGAAGACCGAGCTGCGCGACAGGTACGGCACCCCGACTCCCGCCGTCTAGCGGGGCCCCCGCCACCGAGCGCGAGGCCGGTCCGTTCCAGGAAAGAGAAGCACCGATGCCGGACCCCACCACCGTCCAGCCCAGCCCACAGCGGATGCGCTCATGGTGGGGACCGGCCGTCGGTCTCTCCGGCCTCGGGTTCTACGCCGCGACCACCGTCCCGGAGCAGGCCGGTCGTGAGATCTACTACAACGTCGCCCACCCGTGGGCGGTCTACGT
>JBAYVN010000030.1:0-27108 GCA_041674525.1 Dehalococcoidia bacterium
CTTCTGTGCCTGGAACGCGTCGATGCGCGACTGCGTGTTCCGCGCCTGGGTGGCAGCGTCCGTGCGCGCCTGGAGCGTGGCCAGCGCGGTCTGGGCGGTCACCAGCGTGTTCTGCGCGCTGTTGAGGCTGGACATCGCCGACAGCACGGATTGCTCGGCCGCGATCGCGTCCGCGGGCAGCGGGCCGTCCAGCAGGTCCTTCATCTTCAACTGCTGCACGGCGAGCGCCGAGCGTGCGCTCTGCACCGCGAGGTCGAGCGACACGGTGTCGAGGCGCGCGACCTCCTGGCCGGCCGTGACCACGTCGCCGGTGCGGACGGAGATGCTGCGGACCGTCCCGCTGATGCTCACCCCTGACGAGGCGGCCGAGAACGAGAGTCGCGCCGTGCGCGCGGCTCCCACCGTCCCCGGGAGCGAGACCTGCTCCACGATCGTCCGGCGCGCCGCGGCTGCCGTCTGCGGGGCGATCGCCACCGGCGTCGAGGGATAGAAGTACTGATATGCCTTGACGCCGCCGAACCCCAGGCCAGCCAGCATCGCGGCGCCGACGGCGATTCTGGTCCAGCTGAGCGAGGATGCCGCGCCCCGCAGCCCGCTCGGTCGCTGTGCTGCCCGCCCGCTCGGTGACCGCATCCGCCGCTCCGTCCCCAGGTTTCACCCGGACTCCTGCGACATGAAATCTACGTCCGAGGGCCGCTGGAAGTGTAATCGAACTGTGCGCCGCGCCCAGCGCACGATCGAACTCAGCCGCCGCGGTACTTCGCAACCAGGCGTGTGGAGGGGACAGACACGGGACGCCCCGCGGACTTCCTCAATCCGAGGCCAACTCGATCTACCGCGCGAGGCGCCGCCGGCTCACTGCGGCCTGGCCGCCGGGGTGGAGACGCGGACGGGCTGACCGTCACGCGCGAGGTTCTGGCCGACCACGATGACGCGATCGCCGGCGCGCAGGCCTTCGGTGATCTCCGTCTTCGCACCATCGGAGAGCCCGACCTTCACGGGCTTCAACTTCGCCTTGCCGTCCTCCACTGCCATGACGGAGTTGCCGGAGCCGCTCTGGATCAACGCGGCGTTCGGGACCAACAGCGCCGCTGGGCGATCGGCCGTCACGATGGCCACGTCAGCGGACATGCCGGGACGCAGCTGTCCTTCAGAGTCGGATGCGTACACCGTGACGTCGAACGTGTGTGCACGCGCGTCGCCCGAGGGTGCGATCGGGCCCACACGACCGCGGAAGGTGCGCCCGGGGTACGCCGGGACGGTCAGCGTCGCCTCGAGGTCCGGCCGCACCGAGCCGATGCGCGACTCCTCGATGGTGACGTGGAGCTCCACGGCCTTCGAGGTCAGCACGAACATGGGCGCGGATGGGGACACGGACGCGCCGACCTCCACGAGCTTCTGGGCGATGACGCCATCGAAGGGCGCCGTGACGCTGGTCTGGCTGAGCGCGGTCTGCGCGACCGCGAGGCTCGCCTGCGCCTGCGTCACCGCGGCGCGCGACGTGAGCAGGTCGGCGTTCGTCGGCCCCGAGGTGAGCGTCTTCAGGCGCGAGCGCGCCGCGGCCAGCGCGGCGGCGGCGGCATCTCGCGCGCGAACGCCGCTGTCCATCTGGTCCGTGGAGGGGACCCCCGCGCGCGAGACCGCGAACGCAAGGCTGTCCACCCGCGCCGCGAGCGCCGGCAGGGACGCGGAGGCCTGCAGGTACCGGAACGCCGCCTCCTGCAATGCGACCGCTGCCGTGGGCACCAGCGAGTTGTACGAGGCGATGCCCGCGCCCATGTCGGGCGCGCCGGTGGTCTGGGCGTCGATCGTCGCGAGGAGCTGGGCGGCGCCCGCGGCCGCCCCGGCGATCCCGAGGCACGCGTCGCGCGCGGCGACCGTGGAGCAGCGCTCACGGAGGAGCGCCTCCATGTCGGTCACCGCCGTGTGCACCACCGGACCGCGGGCGGGCGTCGGCTCGGGCGCGGCGTCGAGGTCGGCCCTCGCCGTGTTCAGCTGGGCGCTCACCGCCGCGAGCCGTTCCTTCGCGGCCAGGTACTGGGTGTTCTGCCCTGCACCGGTCTGGAGCGCGTCCAGCGCCAGCTGCGCGGTGGTGTATGCGTTCTCCGCGGCCAGCACTGCCTGCGTGGCGGTGGCGATGTCGGCGGCGGTGGCGCCGTCCTGCACTACCGCGAGGCGCGCCTCGGCGGCGGCGAGGCCCGCCTGCGCCTGCGCGACCTGCGCGGCCAGCGTCCCGGAGTCCAGCGTGGCGAGCCGGTCGCCCGCACGCACGACACTGCCGGCGTCGACGGCGATCGAGGCGACCTGTCCGGACATCTTCGGCGCGAGGTTCACGCTGCCGGTGGCGCGGACCGTCCCCGCGTAGCGGATCGAGGAGCGGATGGGGCCGCTCACCACCTCGGCGACCTGCACGGAGACCACGGCCCGTGCATCCGGGGCGGCCGGCGTGCTGGTGGATCCCCTCCAGCGCACCGCCACGAAGGCCGCCGCGACGAGCGCGATGGCGGCGAGCGAGATGATGAGGATCCGCACGCGGGCACCAGTCAACACACAGGCCTCCAGACGCAACGGCGCGGACCGTGCCAGCGTGATGCGGCGGCTCGATCAGGGGTCGAGCAGAACCGATCGCTACCGGACATCCTGGCGAATGATGCTCCGGAAACGCCGAACGGCAAAGGCTCGCTACGGTAGCACGAAGCGCTGGTCGGCGGACCAGATGCGCAGGTGGAACGAGGTGATCGCGCCCGGCTCGAAGACGGCCTGGTCGACGACGATACCCTCGTCGATCATACCGTAGACCGCGACCAGGCGAATGGGCTCGCCCGCGCCGGGACAGCCCTCCTTCTCGCTACCCGAGAGGACGGCGAGCGCGTAGTAGCCGAGGTGTCCGGCGTCGAGCTGGCTCACCTCCCCGGACCCGCAGACCACGCCCTGCTCGGAGACGGCACGGATGCGCTTCGGCACGGCATCGTTCTGCGTGGGGAAGACGAAGCCGTAGAAGATCTGCACGGACCCGGCCGGCCCGGCGGCCTGCGCCGCCGAGCCGTACGGGAAGGTGCCTGCGAGGAGCACGAGGGCGAGCAGACCCGCGAGAGCCGTCTTGCGGACGTTTCCACGCAGGATTGTGTTCACCCTCGTCACTCCCTCTGCCTTAGCGGCCGCGGGTCGCCGCGCGCGCGCCCACGACCATGGTGGCCGCGAACACGCCCATGAGGACCACGAGCGCCATGGAGGTGCCGGTGGAGCCGAGGCCGGCGTTGCCGGTCTTGGCCGGAGCCGGCGGCGTGGTGCCGGCCGGAGCCAGCGTCAGCGCGAGGCCCGGAGGAGCCGGGAACTGACCACCCTGGAAGGTCACGCTCTGAGCGGTCGCCTTGCCGTCAAGGTTGAACGTGATCTTGTCGCCGTTGGCCACGTTGGCGGTGCCACCGGACTGGATGTCCATGGACCAGTTGCCGGACGCGTCAACCGTCGCCTTCGCGACGACCGCCGTGCCCTTGAGGGCCTCCACGACCTGCCCGGCCTTGAGGCCGGAGCCGTACGCCTTGTACGGCAGCGCGGCCTGCGCCGAGGCGGTGCTGAGGGCGACGGTGCTCATGAGCATGAGCGCCGCGACCGCAGCCGCCCCAACCATCGCGATCTTTCGAATCATGTACCTACTCCGTCGTTAGTCACGGAATGCACGTCACGTTCAATTCGAGTGCTGTTGCCCTGCCCTCGACGTGACTCCGAACCTTCAGGAGTCCCCACCCCAGGTTTCGACTACATCCGGTGCTCTGCGTTGCGATGCAGGCTCTCTCTGCGCCGCGCGCTCCCACCGGACGTGGGCCCGGTGGCCGCGGAACAAGTTCCGCGACCACCGGTCCCCAGCAAACTACCGGCCGCGGGTCGCGGTGCGGGCGCCGGCGACCGTGATCGCCGCGAACACACCGAGGACCACCACCAGCGCCATGGAGGTGCTGGTCGTGCCGAAGAGGCCCGCGTTACCCGTCTTCGCGGGCGCAGGCGGGGTCGTCGCACCGGCGGCGACCGTCAGGGCCAGGCCCGGAGGAGCCGGGAACTGGCCGCTCTGGAAGGTCACGCTCTCGTTGGCGGCCTTGCCGTCAAGCGTGAACGTGATCTTGTCGCCGTTGGCGACGTTCGCGGTGCCACCGGGCTGGATGTCCATGGACCAGTTGCCCGAGGCGTCAACCGTTGCCTTGCCGACCGACGCCGTGCCCTTGAGGGCCTCGACGACCTGGGCGGCCTTGAGGCCGGAACCGTACGCCTTGTACGGCAGGGCGGCCTGCGCCGAGGCGGTGCTGAGAGCAACGGTGCTCACGAGCATGAGCGCCGCGACCGCAGCCACGCCAACCATCGCGATCTTACGAATGAGAGCCATTGTTGGGATTACTCCTTGAAGCAGTACCTGGAACGCTGGAGCCGGGCCGGGGCTGACGCCCCGACCCGGACTCCGATCGGACCTACGAGGTCCAGGTCCCTCGCTACTTGCCGATGACGGTCACGGCGGTGCTCGCCGGAACGCCAGCCGTGAAGGCCGCCTTGAAGGCGTCGTTCACGAAACCACCACCGATGATGTCCAGGACGAAGGCACCCTTCGAGTCCTGGGCCCACACGCCAGTGCCGCCAGCAGCGGTCACCGCCGCCTCAAGCTGGGCCACCGTGCCGCCGTTGAAGACAGCCAGGGCCTGCTTGGAAGCAGAGAAGACCGGAGCCGAGGCGAACGTGCCAGCACCGGTCGCCGGAGGCGTCGTGCCGCCGGCGCCGACCACCACCGTGGTGCTGCCGTACGTGCGGGCGTCCGTGCCACACAGCGTCGCGGCGTCGGCGGTGCCGTCGTCAGCGGAGATGCCCGGGTCGGCGACCTCGCCGGCCGTCACCAGCACCTGGATCGCCTTGCCGGGGGTAGCGGCGACCGAGGTCGACGCCTTGCCGTTCTGCAGCGAGACACAGGACGAGCCCACCGCACCGTCCGTCGTCGGGACGACGGCGAAGTGGACGCTGGTGTTCTTCGGGGCGGGGATACCGCCAACCATGATCTCGACGTTGACGATCGAGCCGTCAACCGTGGCCTTGATGTCGGCAGACGTCGGCTTGGCCGCGATGCCGACCTTCGTGGAGGCCGTCAGGCTCGTCTTCGAGGTGACGGTCGCCGTGATGGTCGCGGTCTTGCCGGCGGAGCCGGAGGTACCGCACAGGATCACGTACGCACGACCGGCAGACGTGCCCGTCCCGGCGGTCGTGGAGAACGCCGTCGTGCCCAAGTCCGTCGTGCTGTCGCAGTGGTTCTCGGTGTCCGCCGTGCCGGAGTCGGCAAGGACGTCATCCTTGAGCACACCGTTGTCGGTGCTGAACTGGATGCTCAGACCGTTGATGCGGTTGCCGTCCGAGTCCTTGACCTCAATGCCCCACCGGGTGCCGTTGGCCACCGGGTTGTACTGGGCGGTCGAGCTCGTGTAGCCGATGTTGTCATTCTGCGGCTGGCCGGAGATGACACCGATCGTCGACGGGTCGTTGGTGCTCAGAGCAGCCGTGATCGTCAGGATCACCGACGCGCTCTTCCCGTTGGTCGTGGAAGCCGTGATGATGATCTGCCCGGTCGGCTGGTTCTTCGGGACCACCAGCGAGGCGGTCACGCCGATGCAGCCCTCTTCGGTGTCATCTGCAACGAGGTCGTTGACAGCGACAACCGCCGCCTCACCGTTGTACGTACCCGTCTGAGTCGGCGAGAACGTGATGGCGTCGAAGCCGGCGTCGAACACGGCGGCAGCAATACCACCGTCGTTGGTGTCGCCGTTGGCCGCGTCCGCCGCGCACTGGATGTTCTGCGTGCTCGTACCCGAGTTCGCAAACGTACCCGAGCTCGTGCTGAACGTGACAATCGTCTCGTTCGACATGATGTTGTCCGCGTCCTTGATGATCGCGGCCACCGGGATGACCCGTGCATCCGTCAGCGGCGAAGCGACCGAGTTCGCGGCCTGGTCGGTGTCAAGGTACACCGTGACCGTCGCCGGGGTCGCGGCCATTGCGGGCCGGGCGACCAGACCAAGTGCCATCACCATCGCGAGCAGGACCGCAGCCCCGCCCCACGAAAGCTTCTTAAAGATAGACAAACCAAGTCCTCCTGGACTGTTCAGAGTTTCTGCGAACAAAGTGCGTATCGCTCTCCATCCTCCTTCTACTGGTGGAGAGTTCGGGCCTACGCCGGCGTACTGATGCCGCCGCTCGAGCGAGACGCCACCAACTCTGGGCCGTCGCTTCGCCACGAACTTCCTCACTGGCACGTCCGTGCATGGTAGCCGGGCATCGCCGGAGGCGACACCCTTCCTGTGCACGAAGACCACAACGCCCCGGATCGCCGCCGGGTTAACCCCCGTGCCGAAAGAGGCTTCGCCACGAGGTGCCCGGGCCCTCCGGGGCGGGCGCGCAGGCGCACGGACCGCCCTGCCCCACGCCTACCAACGGAAGCGCTCGCCCCGGCGTTCTGGTGGAATGGAGTACGCGCTCGATCAGATCGTCGTGCCCCTCGCCGCCCCGACCCCTCGCCCACCTCGGGGCCGCCGGGGGAACGGGGCGCGGAAAGACGCACCTCGCGGTTTCATTAACCTCAGGTGCCATTCGCGCGTTGTCCACATTGCAGGGCGGGGAACGAGCCCGATTGCAGGTACAGCCAGCCGGACACCCTGAGTCGCCACACCGGGCACCCGAGACACGGGTACACTGGGCGCGCGCGCGAAGGATGGCAGCGTGGCCGACGCGTCTCATCGCTCCCCGATGCATGGCCTGTCGATCGCCGTCGAGCGGGACGCGGTATCGCGCGCCGCGCGGGGCGACCAGCATGCCGTGGGCCAGCTGTACGACGCCTACGTCGAGCCGCTGTTTCGATTCTGCGTCGCCCGTGTCGGCAACGAGACGGACGCGGAGGACCTGACCGAAGAGATCTTCGTGAAGGTCATGCGCTCCATCGACGCATTCGAATGGCGGCCCCTGGGGCGACACGACCGCAACCCGCCTGCGCGGAACGGAGCGTCTGCGGACGGCACCGGGCAGGGGGACCAGGAAGAGCGCAGCCCGTTCCGGGCGTGGCTCTTCCGGATCGCCCGGAACCACGTGATCTCGCACTACCGCCGCCAGAGCACGCGGGCGAGCGAGGGCGAGGTTCCGGATTGGATCCCGGACGAGACGCCGGGCCCGGCGGAGCTCGCCGAGCGGGCGCTGACCATCGAAGAGGTGTTCCTGGCGGTGGAGGCACTGCCGGCGGCACAACGAGAGGTGATCCAGCTTCGGTTCGGCGGCGGTCTCTCCATTGCGGAGACGGCAGCCGCGCTGGACAAGCAACAGACGAACGTGAAGGTGCTCCAGCACAAGGGCATCAAGCGATTGAGGGAGCTCCTGGAGGCGGCGAGCGCCTCCACGGAAGAGAAGCAGCATGATCAGGGACGACGGTACCGGCCCACTGACCGGTAGCTTCCTGCCCGAGGACCCCGACACCGTGGACGCCCTGCGTCTCGCGGACGCCCTCGAGCGCGTCGAGGCGGGCGGATCGCCCGGCCTGGACCCCACGGAAGACCCGGCGCTCTCCCACCTGCTGGTCACCGCCACCCGCGTCCGCGCCGAACTGGGCGCGATCAACGACGAGCACGCCTTCCGCTCATTCCACACCCGATCGCGCGCCGCCATCCTCCACTCGCTGGAGCACCCGGCCTCGCAGGAGCGGCAGGCACAGGTCGTCCCGTTCTACCGGCGCACGCGCATCCTCGCACCGTTCGCCGCGGCGGCGGCCGCCGCCGCGATCGCCTTCGCCGCCTTCGGCCCGGGCCTGCTCCCGGACCGGGGCGCTCCGGCCGGCTCCATGGCCACGGACCTCACCTCCCGTACCACCAGCGAGGAGCTCGACCGCCTGGCGAGCGCGATCGCCGACATCCAGGAGCGCGCGCAGAGCGGCCAGGCCGTCCCGGCACCCCTCCTGCGCGCCGTGTCCGAGGGCAGCGCGCGCGTCGCGAACATCATCGAGCAGAGCCCGGAGCGCGTCTCCAGGGAGACGGTCACCAGCTACATCCAGGCCGCGCAGACCGGGCAGACCGTGCTCCGAACCGTCACCGTGGATCAGGACGCGCAGGGCGCCCTCGCAGCCGCGCAGCGCGCCGCGCGCGATGGCGTCGTCGTCGCGGGTCGCTTCCTGAGCAGCGCCGACGCCACCCCGACCGCCACGGCCACGCCAGCAACCACGCCCACCGTCACACCGACGGCAACACCGACCGCCACCCCGACGGGCACGCCCGGCGCCACGCCGACTGGCACGCCTGCCCCGGCGCCCGCGGTCATCCCGAGCGGGACGCCCTCGCCGGCGTCCACCCCGCCCACGACGGCCACGCCCGCGCCGACCGCGAGCCCGTCCGCGGATGCCCCGTCGGACATCGTGAGGTAGTAGGCACCGTCGAGCAGCGCGCCCGGGACCTGATGCGAGCTCCGTGAGCCTCGCGTTCGCCTTGTGACCGACCAGCGACGACCGGGACTACCGGAAGATGAGGACGATCGTGTCGCCCTCGGACACGCGGTCGACGCCCGCGGTGGCGGCGGGAGCGCCAGTCACGAAGCCGCGCCAGGTCCCCGTGGGGCGATCGAGCACCCACGCCCCGGCCACATCGCGGTCACCGGTCAGGCGATAGATGAAGCGCAGCGGGTAGCCCGGCGGGCCGTCGTAGCGAACGGTGGCCACCGAGGCGCCGGGACTAACCGTCCCCTCGAGCATGGCGCGGTCGGCATCCGGCGGCAGCAGCGGCCCGATGCCCGCCGTGGAGGTCAGGTCCAGGCGCCGGGCGCCCGGCGTGCCGTCCTGCACCGCGGGCAGCGCGATGGCGCGCGACTGCAGCTCGGCGGTCAGGTGCGCGCGGTCGATGCCGGGGATCGCCTCGCGCAGCAGCGCCATCGCGGCGGCGACGTGCGGGGCGGCGGCGGAGGTGCCGGAGAACGTCTCGCTCCCGGGCATGCTCACGCCCGTCGGCGCGATGATCTCCGGCTTGGGGCGCCCGTCCGCCGTCGGTCCGCGCGAGGAGTACGGCGCCTCGGAGCGCACGAGGGCGTTGGTGAGCGCGCCGACGGTGACGACGTGCGGGTGATCCGCCGGCGCGCCGAGCGACGCGCCCGACACGGGGGCATCCACGCCCTGCCCCCGGTCCGGCGATCCGACGAAGATCACGTCCAGCCGCCGGGCGGGCGCGGAGTTTCCTCGGATCACCCGCGCGTAGTAATTCCCGGTCTCGGTGGCCAGCACCTGCAGCGCCTCCACGGGATTCCCGCTGCACTCCTGCAGCCCGCGCGAGGCGCGGATCAGCGCTCCGCCCGGCGAGAAGAGCTCAACGTCGTAGTCGGCGCACGCCGATCCCCAGTTGTCGTCCCAGCGCAGCGAGAGCGTGATCAGGTCGCCGACGTTGAACGGGTGCGCCAGCTGCTGCACCCCCGGCCGGAACTCGTTGATCGCGTCCCGGTTGTCGTCGCGGAAAGTCCCGGCCCAGTGCTGCTGCGCCCAGTTGCCGGACGCCACGGCCCAGGCCATCCCCGCGCCGGTCGAACGGCTCACGACGCCGTCGACGCCCCCGGTGCCGTCACCGGGCCCGTTGTGGATGTACCCGATGGAGAACGAGACCACGTCCACGCCCTGCGCGATCAGGTAGTCGACGGCAGCCGACATCTCCGTGACCGTCGAGAAGCTGACGAGGTAGAGCTCCGCGCCGGGTGCGACGCTGTGGATGATCTCGGCCGCGCGCCGCCCGTGGTCGCCCGAGCCCTCGATCGCGCCGTCCGCTCGGAACGAGCGCGCCGTGACCTGTGCCGGCAGCGTGGAGCCGAGCACGTCCTTGTAGCCCGCGAACCCTGTGTCGAGGATAGCGACCTTCGTCCCGCGCCCCGTCAGCCCGCCCTGCAACCAGGCGTCAGCACCCACGAGGTTGCTGGCGGACAGCACCTGCAGTGGAACGAAGACCCCGGGCGACTCCAGCCGGACCAGGCGGCTCGCGCGGCGCAGTCCGGGGAGGGCGGCCGGGGGCACGCGAGCCTGGATGCGGTCGCCGCTGGTCACCTCGACCTCGGCGTGGATGGCGCGCAGCAGGCCGGCCGCCGCGGCCGCGTCGCCGGTGCGGGTCAGTTCCACGCGCTCGGTGGCCGCAGCAGGCGCCGCGACCGCCGCACCCCACGTGAGCGCGAGTGCGACGGAAACGGCGGAGATGGCGGAGAGGGCGGGGCCTCGACGCCAGCGGGTGCGGCGCATTCGATTCCTGTCGGCGCGCGGCGAGCGGTCAGTGCGCGGGCGCCGACCGTGCCAGCCGCGAGTGTAACCGACTCCTCCGTTGCAGCAGAGCCTCGCACCAGCGCGTCGCGTGATCGCCGTCCAGTCGCGCCAGCCGCCGAGCGAGCTCCAGTGCGCGGTCCACCACCTCCAGCGCCGCCACGGGGTCGCGCGCGTGACGCTCGTAGTAGATCGCCAGCTCCTGAGCCGCGCGCAGTGCCGGTGCACCGGGGCGTCCCACCACCTCGTACCACAGCGGGGCGGCGAGGTCGCGGCGGCCACCGGCCTTGTGGAGCGCGGCCAGGCGCAGGAGTGCCTCCACCTGCCGCTCGCCCGCCAGGCCGGCGACCGCGCGCTCCAGGTGGGCGCACGCGCCCTCGTGCTCGCCGCGCGCGGCCAGCAGGCGACCGGCGGCGAGCGCATGGGGGCCCTCGGCTGCCGCCTCGCCAGCGGCCATCGCGGCGAAGCGCCCGGTGAGCGCCGCCAGCGCGACCACATCCCGCTCGTTGTGCTCGACGATTGGGATCAGCATGCGTGCGTCGCCGGTGCGCAGGAAGCGGAAGTACCACCCCGGCGCCTCCGCACCCGACGCCTCCGAGGGCGGGCGCGTCATCCCCAGGAGCGCGTACTCCATCTCGACCAGGCGGCAGGACGGCAGTAGCCCGCGGTACGCGGTGCGCGCGGGCATGAGCAGGTCCAGGTGTCGCAGGGCATCGAATCCCCCGCGCTGGCGATGCATCGTCGCGCGGCCGTCGAGGATCGGCGCGTCGAACATGCGGCCGTTGTACGTGACCAGCACGGGATCGCGATCGCGGATGCCGCCATCCTCGATCAGCGCCTCCAGCAGCGACGCCTCCGCGGGCGGCGACGGAGCGATGTACTGGCGCAGGACGAAGACCGGCCCGGCCGGGCCACCCTCCAGGTGCCCCGTCGCGACGAGGAACGCCATCGCCCCGGCGCCTCCGAGGCCCGTGGTCTCGATGTCCAGGAAGAGCAGATCCTCCAGCGCGGCGTCCTCGATCCCGGCATCCGGCGCAAGGCGCGCGAGCGGCTCACCGATCACGCGCGGCAGGTCGGCGAGATCGAACGCCTCCCCGCACGCCACCAGGTCCGGCGGGGCGGCCAGCGGCCGGCGCACCTCGCGCACCACGCAGGTGCCAGAGGCGGTCTCGCGCAGCGCCGCGCCCGGCAGCGACTCCAGCGCCACCGGACCGCCGCGACGTGGCTCGTGCCGCTGGTCCTCATGCGGGTACACCCCGGAGGCGTCGCCCGCGCGCGGCACGTACGACGGTGGAGGCGGCGGGCCGAGCGGCCGAGGCGAGCGCGCTTCGATCTCGCGGATGAGCGCGCGCAGGCGGTCGCGCGTGGCGACATCGCCCGCGCGCGATCGATCCACCGGCACGTCGGCGATCGTGGCTCTGATCGCGTGGACGGTCACGGGTGACCGCTACCCGGCGGGCGCCGCGCGTGCCGCGTCCGCCGTGCGCGCGTCGTCCGCGGCGAGCGCGATCGCCAGCGCTCGCAGCGCCGCCCGTGCGGCGGCCTTCACGCCCAGGCCCGGCGCCGCCGGCGGCCCGACACAGCCGGGACAGCCCTCGAAGCACCCGCACTCGTCGACGAGCCCGCGCGCGATATCGATGAGGCGCGCGGTCTCGTGGTAGAGGCGCTCGCCGAAGCCGACGCCGCCCGGGATCGCCTCCCACAGGAAGATCGTCGGCAGGCCGGTGTGCGGAGACCGCACCTGGGTCGCGAGATGCAGGTCACGCGGGTCGCACATCAGCAGCATGGGTGCGACGTTGCGCAGCAGCGCGCCGACGCCCTGCAACGCCGCGTCCACGTCCGCGGCGCCCTCGAGGCCGCTGCTCGTGCCGCCGGTGCCGTCGGCGAAGGCGATCCAGAAGGCGCCCGTGTGCATGTCGTCCTGCGGCAGCCGGATCTTGCCCCAGCCGATGTTCTCGTGGGTGTGCAGGCGGATCTTCTTGAACAGCGTGGCCAGGTAGGTCACGGCCACCTCGCCGTGACCGCGCACCGCGAGCGACTCGAGCGCGGCGGGGGACGTTGCGGACGAAGCGGGCGCGGGCTCGCTCGCCTCCCATTCGTCGATCACCTTCAGGTCCACCGCGAGGTGGCCGTCCGTGTAGTAGTCCACGTCCACGCGCCGCACGTAGGCCTTCAATTCCTCCCAGTCCAGGTAGTCCACGTGGTACTGGCGGCCATCGTGCACGTAGATCGCCTCGTCGTGCACCAGCGTCATCGCGCTCGGCCGGTCGATCTCACCGATCACGCGCGCGGGCGGGCCAGAGTCCACGATCACCACGTTCTGCTCCGCGCCACGGCGCAGCGACACCTCCTCGGCGGGGAAGGCCTCGCTGGACCAGTACGTGCGCGCCCCCGCGCGGTGCACCATGCCGGTCTCGTCCAGCGCCTCGATCAGCGCCGCGGTGCGCGGACCCAGGTCGAGGTGCTCGCGCTCCTCGACGGGGAGCTCGAAGACGGCGCACTTCACGTGCTCCACCGCGACCACCGGGTTGTCGGGATCGATTAGCCCCGCCTCGATGGACTCGCCGAACAGGTACTCGGGATGCGCCACCACGTACTGGTCCAGCGGCGACGAGGAGGCGACCAGCACGGCCAGCGACGGCGTGTGCCGGCGCCCCGCGCGCCCCATCTGCTGCCACAGGCTGGCGATCGTCCCGGGGTAGCCCGCCAGCACCGCCGCATCCAGCCCGCCGATGTCGATGCCGAGCTCCAGGGCGTTGGTCCCGACCACCGTGCGCACGCGGCCCTCGCGCAGCGCGGCCTCGATCTCGCGGCGCTCGTGCGGGAGGTAGCCGGAGCGGTAGCCGCGCACCAGGTCCGCGCCCGCGTCCGGGTAGGCGCCGTGACGCACCTCGCGCAGGTACTGCGTCAGCTCCTCGACGCGCGTGCGGCTGCCGCCGAACACGATCGTCTGCGCGCCCGCCTCCTGCAGGCGTGACGCGACGTCCACGGTGGCGTTCACCACGCCGCGGCGAATGCCGAGCTCGCGGTTCACCACCGGCGGGTTGTAGAGCGCGATCGTCCGCTCTCCCCTCGGCGCGCCGTTGTCGTCCACGAGGTCCACGGAGCGGCCGATGAGCCGCGAGGCGAGCTCGACGGGATTGGCGATCGTCGCCGAGCAGCAGATGAACACCGGCTCGGAGCCATAGAAGCGGCAGATGCGCAGCAGCCGCCGCAGCACGTTCGCGACGTGCGACCCGAAGACGCCGCGATACGTGTGCAGCTCGTCGATGACGATGTAGCGCAGATGCTCGAAGAGTCGCACCCATTTCGTGTGGTGCGGCAGGATGCCGGTGTGCAGCATGTCCGGGTTCGTGATCACGACGTGGCCGGCGGTGCGCACCGCGCGGCGGGCGTTGGGGCTGGTGTCGCCGTCGTACGTGAAGGCGCGCACCTCCAGCTCCGCCTCGGTCACGATGGCGTGCAGCTCGTTCAGCTGGTCCTGCGCCAGCGCCTTGGTCGGGAAGAGGAACAGCGCGCGCGCCTGCGGGTCGTCAAGGATCGCCTGCAGCACGGGGGCGGTGTAACAGAGCGTCTTGCCGGACGCCGTGGGCGTCACCACCACCTGGTCGCGCCCCTCCAGCGCGCCCGCGATCGCCGCCGCCTGGTGCGTGTACGGCGAGTCGATGCCGCGCCCCGCGAGCGCGCTCACGATCCTCGGGTCGAGGCGCGCGGGCCATGGCGCCGTGCGCGCCGCCTCCGGCGGCAGCGTGCGCCACGCGACGAAGTTGGGCGCGAGGCGTGGGTCGCCTCGCAGGCTGGCGATGACCTCGGCGATCGGCACCCCGGCGATCGGGGCGGGCGCGGGGGCCGGGATGGCGGTGGGAGGCACGGGCGGCTCCGTCTCACGCGCGTGGGCGCTCGGCACACACGTTCGGCACATGTGTTCTGCTGGACCCTACCGCACCGCGCACGAGGCGGTCAAACCGCGGAACCCGGGGAGGCACCGGTTCGTTCCAGGTGTCACGCACCGTCATTACATACGTTGTAGGCTCCACACCCCTATCGGCTGCGATTCGGGATGTGGCGAAGCGGAAGGAGGCATCCGGGATGGCACGGGATTCGAAGCGCCCCGAGGAGCCACCCCGGGAGCAGGTGCTGCCCGATCCGGCGGCGGAGTGCGCCCACCTCGCGATCCGCCCGGCCTGGGAGACGGACGGCTACGTCTGCGACGACTGCGATCGCGCCCTCACGCCGCTGGAGGCGGAGGCGGTGAGCAGCGAGGCGGCAACGCGCGGCCTCGGCGTGATCTGACGGCGGCGGGCGGAGGGCGGCGGTTTCGCTCGGGGGCCGCGACGCGCTAGTCTCCCCGCAGAGGAGCCGCCCATGTCACTGCTGTCCGCGATCTTCGGTGCCGCCACGCCCACGTTCCGCGCCCGGAGGCGCAAGGCGCCCGCGCGCGAGTGCGTGGGTCATCGTCTGATGCCGCGCTGGCGCGGTCCGGACGTGATGGACGACGACACGAAGGCGATGGGCTTTGTGTGCCACGTCTGCGGGCGCGAGTACCTGCCCGCCGAGGTGACGGAACGGCACCTGATCCGCGAGGCCGGTCGCTAGCCGTCCTTCGGCGCCGGCCGCGTCCCGACGGCGGACACGCGATCCGGGTCGACCTTCCACTCGGCGTAGGAGTAGTACACCAGCCAGACCAGGGCGATGCCGCCGCACACGCCGAGGGCAGTAACCAGCCACGGCTGGCCGGCGAGCGACGTGAGGGCGAGCCCGATCCCGCCGATCACGAACAACCGGCCGCCCGCGCGATGCGTCTTCTCCCACGATCGCGCGCTGGTCAGCGTCCACGGCGTGCGCACGCCGACGAAGAAGTTCGGCCGCACCTTCCCGAGCACGTTGCCAATCACGATCAGCAACACGCCGACGCCGACCGGGATCCATCGACCGGCGTCGATGGGGTATCCGAGCGCCGTCGCGACGACCAGTCCGTGCACCGCGCCCATGGTCGCCGTGAGTGCACCGCGGATCACGGAGTACGGCCCCGTGAAGGACGCATAGTTCGCGCGCGCCGGGTCAATGCGCGGCACCAGCGCCAGCAGCGCGTACATCCCGACGGCGATCAGGGGCACCAGCAGCAGGCCCGCAAAGCGGCCACCATAACCGTCGATCTCGCCCTGCGCGTTCCAGTGCGTGGGGATAGGAAGCGTCACGCGATTCCAGGCGAACGCCGAGACGGCGAAGAGCCCGGCGAGGATCACCCAGTGCGGCCACTCGCGCCGCACGATGGCCGCCCATGGCACGTTCATCGCGTCCGCTCCTGATTCCGCTCCCGCCGCTGCGCCCGGCCGCCCCCGGCGCCGAGCAGCTCCATCACGGCATCCACCGTCTCCTGGAACACGGAGAGGCTCAGGCCGTAGACCAGCCGCGTCCCCTGCCGCTCCACGACGACCAGCCCCGCCTGTCGGAGCACGGTGAAATGCCCGGACATGGTGGACTTCGCGAGGTCGAAGCGATCGGCGATCTCGCCGGCGGTCAGCGGGCCTTCCTCGCGCAGCAGGCGCACCACGGCGCGCCGCGTGGGGTCGCTCAGCGCCCGGAAGACATCATCGACGCCCATGACGCGCGTGCCCCTGCGTTCCCTATGTTCGGTAATTCGCCAACCACCGAAATAATACACCGCGGGCGCGAGGATGCAAGGGGCGCGGCATGCGCGGCGGGGCGACGTCAGCGAGCGCGCGGGATCGGCTGCACCGCGTCGCGCAGGCGTTCCGCCTCGCGGATCACCTCGTACGCCGTCTCGCGCCGGCGGGCGGAGAGCCGGATCCACGGCAGCGCGAGGTCGCGCCGGCGCCAGTCGAGGATCGGGGAGTCGTCGGGCAGGACGATCATCATGTACCACGTGCAGGAGGACAGGGGCTCCGTGCGCAGCAGGATCGGGCCCGCCGCGAGGTCGTCCTCCACGCCCTCGTAGAACACGGGGAACTCCAGGCAGCGCGAGGGCTGGCGCGCGCTGCCGTAGATGCGGCAGTTCGTCGTGTCATTGTCCAGGATCTCGAGCGCTGTGCAGTCGTAGGCGTTGTGCGCGCGCGGGTGATCGTCGCCGGGCTGCCAGGCGCGCGGCTTCAGGGTGCGCTCGTCCAGGAGGGTGATCAGCCCGTAGTGCCGCCCCGGCGGCAGGCCGCCCCAGCTCCACATGCCGCCGCCGGGCGCGCGCAGCGACGAGCAGCACTCGCCGCAGCGGTTGCACTCCATCGCCTTCGCCTCGTCGAGCGTGACGAAGCGAAGCTCCTCCCACCAGTCTTCCCAGTCCGCCGGCGTGTCCATCGGGAGAATATATGCGCCTGCGTCGCACGGCGCGACGGCTTCGCCGCGTGCGGCGGATTGCCGGCGTTTGCGTGAGCTTCGGCGCGCGCAGGCGTCCCGTTCCTTCGCGTCGCATGGTTGCAAATCTCTCACGACACGCTCCGCGGCAGCACCGCAGGGCCCCGTCTCCTCGCCGGACGCGTACTCTACGGCGCGAGGGGAGCGCGACAGGAAGGAGACTGCCATGACTGTCCTGGATCGCCTGCTCGGACGGCGACGCCCCGCGGACCCCACGCCGCCGGATGCGGCAAGCGCGGACGCCTCAAGCACTGCCCGCGGCGATGCCGCGAGCGACGCCTCGAGCAACGCGAGCGGCGTCGAGTGCGCACACGTTGCGGTGACGCCTCGATGGGACCGCGTGGAGGACATGGGACACGAAGAGCGGGCGACATCGTTCGTCTGTGATTCGTGCCACGCCACGCTGACTCCCGACGAGGCCAGGCGTGCGCTGCGCGACATCGGCAACCGGCTGCGTCTCGACTAGCGCGGGCTCGACAGGCGCGCGACGCGCCCGCCCGCGACGTCTGCCCGGCGACGGGTCGGGCGGTGACCGGCGGCCGGTGACATCGCCGGCGGCCATGGGGCGTCTATACTCGCCTCCGTGACCAACGACCATCTCCAGCGGCCCGTCCCCGAGCAGATCGAAGACCGGCCCCACGCCGCGGCTGCCCGACTGCTGCTGGGCGGCCCGGTGGTTCTCGTCACCACGACGTGGCGCGGGCGGACCAACGTCATGCCACTCGCGTGGCACATGCCGGTCTCCGTCGACCCGCCGATGGTGGCGATCGCCGTGGAGCAGTCCCGCCACACGGCGGAGATGATCCGCCACTCGCAGGAGTTCGCCCTCAACTTCCCCACGCGGCCGCTGCTGCACCACGTGCAGTACCTCGGCTCGCTGCGCGGCGATCGCGTCGACAAGATCGAGGCCGCGCAGCTGGAGACGTTCCCGCCGGAGCAGATCACCGCGCCGCTGCTGTCCGCGTGCGCGGCATGGGTGGAATGCAGCGTCGTGGAGGTGATGCCGCTGGGCGATCACGTCCTCTTCGTCGCGCTGGTGAACGCCGTCCGCGTGAACCCGGCCTCCTTCGACGACGCGTGGATCGTCGGGCCCGAGGAGACGCGGCCCCTGCACTTCCTCGGCGGCAACCGCTACTCGTTCCTTTCGCGGATCGTGGAGGCGCGGATGCCGCAGCACGCGGAGGCCCCCGAACGCATCCTGCGCGAGCGCCTGGCCGAGGAGCTGGAGCTGACGCGCGACGCGCGCGAGCGCCGCGAGGAGCGCCTGGACGCGCTCAAGCGCGAGGTGGAGGAGGGCCGCGCCCTGGACCTCACCGGGCTCGAGATCGAGGTCTCGCCGGAGAGCCTGCTGGACCTCTCGCGCGGCCACGTGATCGGCGAGCCTCCGCGCGAGTAGCGCGCCAGATCAGCCGCCGTACCCCCGCGATCCGAACCCCGAGGGCGCCAAGGCGTGCGTGACCGCTACGCGGTCGCCTCGTCGTCCGGTGGGGTCATATCGCGCGGGGCGCCGGGGACCACGCGTGGACGCGGGTTGACCGGCCCGGCGGCGACGAGGCGGCGGTCCGCCTGGTCCACGCGCTCCAGCACCGGCTTGACCTGCGGGGAGTCCGCCATCGGCTCCAGGGAGCGCCGGAGCTGCTGCACCGTGCGCCCGATCTCGGCAGGGTCCGTGGAGCCGGAGGAGGCGAGGGCGGACAGCGCCTCCTGCCGCGACATGAGGAAGTCCTTCACGGCCGCGAAGGTGTCCGAGCGCATGCTGTCCAGCATCCGCAGCATGACCTTCCGCTGCTCCGCGAGGTTCGTCTCCAGCGCGTCCAGGTCGGCGTCGAAGCGGGAGAGCGCCACCTCCACAGCGTCGCGCTGCTCCTCGCCGTACTGCAGGAACGGGATGCGCTGCTGGTCGATCTGCTCGCGCGTCCCCGCGATGCGGCCGCGCTGCTCGGCGAGGTACTCCGCGAACGAGCGTGCGACGTGGTCCGAGCCGGACTCGTTCATGCGCTGCTCGAGGGCGTTGAGGTTCGCCTCCTCGCCGTCGGCGTACTCGTTCAGCGGTCGCAGGCGCTCTTCCAGGTTGGTGAGCGTGCGCTGCATGGTGTTCGCCTGCTGCACGAGTAGCTGGTGCAGGGGCTCCATCTCCGACTCGAACTCCTGCCGCATGGTGGCGAGGAGCTCGGCCTGGGTGTGGAAGTGCTCCGCGACGCGCTGCAGGCGCTTCGAGGGGATCACCGGTTGGGGTGCGACCTCGACGGCCGACCGGGAGGCTGGAACGACCTCGTGGGCCCGTCCGTCGTCATCCTTGCGACTGCCGAAGCGCATCGGTTGCCCCTTCTCTGTCGCGGCGTGAATCAGGGAGCGCCACAACGTCGCCCACCCACCAGCGGAACAATAGCGAAAAAGCGCACCGTCCGGTGGCGGCGCCCCGGTTCATCATTTTTCGTTCCGCACCGCCGGTCAAGATCGACTCGGTTAAGACTGGTGGCGCCGCCGGCCGCCCGACCCGGCCCCGGCGCCCCGCAGATGGCGGGTAAGATCGCGGGTACGATGGCGATTAGCAGTCCGATTACACGTTCCGGCGGGCCGCCGCTAGGATGAGATCGGCAAGGAATCACTGGCGGAACTGCTCGCGCAGTCACCTGCCGGAGCCAGATGGAGCAATGAATGAACAACCTGAAGACCGCCGTGCTCCTCGCGGCACTGAGCGGCCTGCTGATCGCCATCGGCGGATCGCTCGGGGGTGCGAACGGGGCGATGATGGCGCTGGTGATGGCCGGGGTGATGAACTTCGGCTCGTACTGGTTCTCCGCCGACATCGTGCTGCGCTCCGCGCACGCGCAGGAGATCGAGCGCGCCCAGGACCCCGAGCTGTTCGCCATCGTCGAGGACGTCTCGCGCGCCGCCGGGATGCCGATGCCGCGCGTCTACGTCATGAACGAGCCGCAGCCCAACGCCTTCGCCACGGGCCGCAACCCGCAGCACGCCGCCGTCGCGGTGACCACCGGGATCCGCGCGCTGCTCACCGAGCGCGAGCTCCGGGGCGTGCTGGGACACGAGCTGGCGCACGTGAAGAACCGCGACATCCTCACCTCCTCGGTGGTGGCGACGATCGCCTCGGCGATCTCGATGCTGGCGTGGATGGGGATGTGGTTCGGCGACCGGAGGAACGGGAACGGCGCGAACCTGCTGGCCGTGATCGTCGCGCCGATCGCGGCGACGCTGATCCAGCTCGCCGTGAGCCGCGCGCGCGAGTTCGAGGCTGATCACGACGGCGCGGAGATCGTGCGCGACCCGGAGGCGCTGGCTTCCGCGCTCTCCAAGCTCGAGATGGGATCGCGCCGCGCCACGATGGACGTGCCCGCCTCCACCGCCCACATGTTCATCGTCAACCCGTTCGCGGGGTTGCGCGGGGCGCAGCTCTTCGCGACGCACCCGCCGACCGCGGAGCGCATCGCCCGCCTGCGCCGCATGGCCAGGTAACCCGCCCGGCGAGGGCGACGCACTGATCCGCACGGGCGGGGAGCGCAGGCGCCCCGCCCGCTCTGTGTCCGGCGTGCAGGATCCAGACGGATGAGGACTCCCGCCCGCGCTACGCGGCGAGCGGGAGCGAGAGACGCACGGTCGCGCCCTCGCGGCTGGCGGCGTCCACCCACACCTCGCCACCCAGGTCGCGGACCAGCTGGCGCACCGTGGCGAGGCCGAGGCCGTGCCCGGCGGCGAGCGTGCTGGCGTTGCCGGCCCGTGTCTCGTCCTCGAACACGCGGTCGCAGTCCTCGGCGGGGATGCCGATGCCGTGATCGCGCACGGCGATCTCGGCGCGGCCGTGCTCGCACGCACCCGTGATCATCACCATTGGCGCTTCGCCGGGGCGCGCGTACTTCACGGCGTTCTGCACCAGGTTCTCGAACACCCGGAAGAGCTGAGCCTGGTCGCCGAGGACCCGGGGCAGCGGCTCGACCGTGATCTCCGCGTGGCTGGACGCGATGTCCGCGCGCAGGGCCTCGGTGACATCGCGAATGAGCGCGCGCAGGTCCACCGCGTCGCCCGCCTCCGGGCGGGTGGCCACAGACTGGACGTGCTGCAGCAGCGCGGACTCCACCAGCGTGAGCGCCCGCGCCGAGGCACGCGCGGCACGCTGCGCTGCGGCACGCGTGTCCTCGCTGACCGGCCCGAGCGCACCCTCGGCGATCAGGTCGAGGTACGAGGACACGGTGGAGAGCGGGCCCTTCAGGTCGTGCGCCACGCTGGCGATCTCGCGCTGCGCGCGGGCCTGCGCCGTGTGCAGGCGGGCGACCTCGCCCGCGAGCGAGGCGGCGCGCCGCTGCGCCATGATGGCGAACGCCACCGGGCAGGCGAGCAGGATGGCGACGGGGGCGAGGGGCGACGGCGGGACCGAGCCGAGCAGCAGCCAGGCGGCGATCATCCCCGCCGTGCCGAGCGCGAGCAGCCCGAGGAGGAGAGCGCGGGAACGCGGCGCCAGCAGCGCGCCCGCGTCCGAGTTCCGCGTGGTGGTGAGTGCGCTGCGCTGCATCTCTGCCCCCGCCGGTGGTGCCGGTGATGCCCGATGCCGGACTGCCATCGGACACTGTAGGGATCAGCCGTCCGGCAACCCATCCGCACTTACCCTGAGAGTTGGCACTCGCAGACCGGCCTGACAGCGGCCGCGCCGCACGCGCATACTCCCCTGTGCAGATGATGCGGGGCGCCACGATGAGACCGATGCCCGATGAGGACCTCCGCGCGAGGATGGCGCCCGAGCTGCCCGCCGGGCTCCTCGCGCACATCGATCGCGTCGTCGCGATCGCGGACGGGCTCGCGCGGTGGCACGGGCTGGATGTCGCTCGCGTGCGCCAGGCGGCACAGGGGCACGACCTCGTGCGGGCCGTGGAGCCGGCAGAATTGCTGCGCCGCGCCGAGGCCCGCGGGCTCGCGATCGACCCCGTCGAACGCGACGAGCCGGTGCTCCTCCACGGCGCGATCGGGGCGCTGGAGCTCGCGGAGCGCTTCGGCGTGGACGACGGCCGGGTGCACTTGGCCATCTGGTGGCACACCACCGGGCACCCGGACTACGACGCCGAGGCGTGGGCGATGTTCCTCGCCGACAAGGTGGATCCGCACAAGGTCGAACGCTGGCCCGCCCTCGCCGAGGTGCGCGACCTGGCGGAGACCTCGCTCGAGCGCGCCGCGCTGCGCTACCTCGATCTGCGCCTGGTGCAGGCGGTGGACCGGCGGTGGGGGGTCCACCCGATGGCCACGCTGACGCGAAACGCGCTCCTCCGGCGCCAGGGCTTCCGGGGCACCGCGGACTGATCGCTCGCCCCGGGCCTGACGATTCGTGAGCGCCTGCGGGCTGCGCCCTTCGGCGCCGGGCGTGCACGCACAGGGCGAGCACGTGGTCGCGGGGGTACGATGGACGTGCTCCCGATACGGAGGGATAGCCATGGCCGGACAGCGCCTCACCCGCGACCTGCAGCACTCCATGCTCGGCGGCGTGTGCGCCGGGTTTGCGCAGCGGTACGACTTCGACGTCACGCTCGTGCGCGTGGTCACAGTTCTGCTGGCGGTGGCCACCGGCGGCATCGCGATTCCCGTGTACGTGGCGGCGTGGATCGTCATGCCGCGCGAGGACGCGGCCGCGGCCGCGCCTCGACCCGCCGGGACCACGCCCGAGACCCTGAGCCGTGAGCTGCGCGACGTCAGCGACCGCCTCGCCGAGGCAGCGCGCGTGCTCGCCGACAAGACCCGCGAGGCCGCCGAGGAGATCTCAGAGATCGCGCGCCGTGGCTCCGCCACGACCAGCGCTCCCGCCCCGGCGCCCGAGGCACCCGCAGCGCCCGCACCGGAAGCGACGGCGACGAACGCCGTGCCGCCCGTGCCGCCCGTGACGCCCGCCTCGGAGCAGTCGCCCGCGCCACCCACACCGCCCGCGCCCTAGCCGGTAACTATCCCTTGACAGCACGTTAGACGCTGAGTTCGCTACTCCTTTCTTGATCAACCGTAAGAAGCCCCCGCGCTGATCCTTACCCTCGGCTTCTTCGAGCATCTTCCGCACGTCAGGATCGCGCGCCTCGCCGTCCTCATATGAGGGACGCGGGCGCTTCGATGGTGATCCGCTCATACCTCTAGCGTGGCACCGTATCCCTCTCAGAAAGGTCTTTGGCCATCCACACAAGCTCGTGGCGGCCCTGGACAGTGCGAGCGGCAACATCGCACCCCATCGCCTTGTATAGGGCAATCGAGGCTTCCTGGCGGGGTGCCGTTTCCAACGCGAGCCGAGCAAACCCCTTCTCCACGGCCCAACGTTCAGCGACATGGAAGAGCCCACGCCCGATGCCGCGGCGCTGTAGTTCAGGAGCGACTCGCATCATTCGCAGCAATACGGTGCGCTGGGATGACCGCAGAAAATCTGGCGAATCGGCGATCAGACGCATCATCGGGTCGGTCTCCGGGTCGGTCAGTCCCACACATCCCACGATGCCTTCTCCAAGGCCGTCGGAGTGTTCAGCCACCCAGAACGCGAGGTAGAGATCTGCGATGCGCTCAAGCGTTTCGTCGGGCGGTATCGGCTTGTATGCTACCCGACCGGAGTACGGCGTGCGGGAGTGAAGCCACTGGAGCGAGGACGCATCGCTATCCCGATAGGGCCGAACACTCACGATCTCCGCCATCGTCTTCCTCACATGGCCCGCCCAGCAGCCGCCTGCTCCGCCCGTCCCGCCCGCGCCCTAGCCGCACGGCGCGCGCTACTCGTCGAACGGCTGCGCCTCGAAGAGCGTCGCCTGCGCACTGCGTGTCATCGGGTCAAGGCCTAGGTGGTCGTACGCGGGGCGCCCGAGCACGCGGCCGCGGGGTGTGCGCTGGAGGAACCCGATCTTCAGCAGGTACGGCTCGTAGACGTCCATGATCGTGTCGGATTCCTCGGAGATCGCGGCGGCCAGCGTCTCCAGGCCCACCGGACCGCCGCCGAAGCGCTCTGCCATCACGGTGAGCAGATCGCGGTCCATCTGGTCCAGGCCGAGGTGGTCGATCTGGAGCTGCTCCAGCGCCGCACCGGCCACGTCGCTGGTGATCACGCCGTTCGCGCGCACCTCGGCGAAGTCGCGCACGCGGCGCAGCAGGCGGTTCGCCACGCGCGCCGTCCCCCGCGACCGCCGCGCGATCTCGGTCACCCCGTCACGCTCGATGCGACAGCCGAGGACATCCGCCGAGCGCGCGACGATCAACTCCAGCGACGCCTGGTCGTAGAACTCCATCCGGTACGCGGAGCCGAAGCGGTCGCGCAGCGGCTGGGACACCAGCGCGTACCTCGTCGTCGCGCCCACCAGCGTGAAGCGGTTCAGCTTCAGGCGCACGTCGCGCGCCTTCGGTCCCTTGCCCAGCATGATGTCGACGGAGAAGTCCTCCATCGCGGGGTACAGCACCTCCTCGACCGGCAGCGCGAGGCGGTGGATCTCATCGATGAACAGCACATCGCCCGGCTGCAGGCTCGTCAGCAGCGACGCCAGGTCGCCCGCCCGCTCGATCGCGGGGCCGCTGGTGATGCGGATCGACACGCCCATCTCCGCCGCCACGATCATCGCGAGCGTGGTCTTGCCGAGACCGGGCGGTCCGTGGAAGAGCAGGTGGTCCAGCGGCTCCTCGCGCTGGCGAGCCGCCTGGATGGAGATGCGCAGGCTCTCCTTGATGCGGTCCTGCCCGAAATACTGCTCCAGCCGCCGCGGCCGCAGCGATGTATCGAGGCGGCCGTCCTCCGGCGTCTCGGTGGGAGCCAGCGGGCCCGGGCGCACTCCGGCGTCATCAGCCATGCGCGCATTGTACAGAACGGACGTTCGATCGTCGAGGTAGGTGGGTTCATTCCGACGGCAGCAAGAGCGCCGGGCTAAAGCGGTGATGAGCGAGAACCGCCTGATCCGAGGAGTACGTCCTCGCATAACGCTGGGTCATGCCCATCGAAGAATGCCCAAGGAGATTCTGGACGTCGATCTCTCGCGCATTCGACCTCAGCGCCCAGGTCGCGAATGTGTGTCGGAATCGATGCGGGTGCACCTTCGTGACGCCCGCAAGGACCCCGAGGCGAGTGAGAAGAGTGTTGACCGCGAATACCTGCATCTGGCGACGGCTGTACGTCGACAGGAACAACGCCCCCTGTTCGATTCCTCGAACGTCGTCGACATACCGCCGCAGCGCCCTGACCGCCCGCTCACCGAGACCAACCCAACGTTGCTTGCGTCCCTTACCGTGCAGGATTCGAACGCGCCCGTTCTCCCAGTCCACGTCGTCCAAACACACCTGGATGCACTCCGAGACTCGAACGCCGGTGTCGAGTAAGAACAGGATGAGTGCAGAGTTCCTCGCCGATGTCCTTTGAGTCGCGGCTCCCGCCCGAAGCAGAGATATCACCTCCTGTGGGGAGAAGGGCTGGATGATCGTCTGTTCGCGCTTCACATTCGGAACGCGAGCCAGGACATTTCCATTCAGCAGTTCCATGCGAACGCACCACGAGAAGAACGTCCTCAACTCGACGTGAAGGCGATGCTGGTAGCCCCGTCCCGCGCCCCTCTCCTGAACAACGCCCAGGAACTGGTAGACGTGGTGAACCGTGATCTCGTTGATCTCTGCCGGGAACTCCAACTCCCCGGCGATTCGCCGCCACACATTGATCGATTGGCGGTACGCGGAAATCGTCCGCTGCGCCTTCCCTTCCGCTTTGCACGCTGTGAGATAGGTGTCCGCAAGATCCGCGAACGTTGCCACGACGTCTCCTCCGCTCTTCCTCGATCACATCACTCACTTGTATAGGGGTCATCAGTCAAGTCCCTCGCTCAGCGGGCCGCTGGGTAGAGTGGCGCTTGATGGTCGGGGCGGCGGATTCACTCACTGAGGTTCGGCCTCGTCACAGAGAGTGCTGCCCCGACGGCGCGAGCGGCTGCGGATGAGCAGGTTGTGGTCCCTTCGGGGAGCCACGTATCACCAACAAGTGTGTGGATGTCTCGTGCCGCGCGGAGGAGCCCGACCGTCGGAGCCAGAGTGCGTGCGGGCGGCGGGGGTGAGATGGAGCGCATGTGATCGCCGTTGGCATCGATGTCGGCAAGCGTCATCATGAGGCGTGTTTCTTGGACGCGACGGGACAGGAGGTGGGTGCGCCGCTGCGGTTCGCGCACAACCGCGCCGGTCTGCAGCTCCTGCAGGCACGGCTGCATGCGTTGCCCGAGCCGGCCACGGTCGCGATGGAGGCGAGCGGCCACTACTGGCTCGGGGTGGAGCGGTACCTGCGCGACGCGAACGTGCCTGTCCAGGTGATCAACCCGCTGCAGGTGAGTGCCTTTCGCACCACGGGCGTGCGCAGGACGAAGACCGATCGCCGCGACGCGTTCGTGGTGGCCGATCTCCTGCGCATCGGGCGGACGCGGCCGAACTACGTGCCTGACGACACTATCCTGCAGCTGCGGCTTCTGGTGCGGTTTCGCTGGAGCCTCGCCGATCGCATCGGGGATACGAAGCGATCGCTCCTTGCCGTGCTGGATCGCGTCTTCCCGGAGTTCGCCGATCAGTTCAACGACCCCTTCGGCACCAGTGCCCGCGCCCTGTTGGCGCGCGCGAGCAGCGCCGCAGAGTTCGCCGAACTCGATCTCGCCGAGCTCACCGCAGTCCTTGAGCGGGCGAGTCGCAAGCGGTTCGGCGAGGAGAAGGCCGCTGCGGTCCGTGACTCCGCCGTGGATTCGCTCGGTGTCGCGGCCCTTGGCCCCGTCGGGACCATGCAGGTGCAAGCACTGATCGGGCAGCTGAACTTGTTCGAGGGCCAGACTCGGGAATCCGACGCGGTGATCGCTGAGCTCCTCGCCGAGCGTGCTCAACACCTCACGTCGATTCCGGGCATCGGTCCGGTCCTGGCGGGCACGATCCTCGCCGAGATCGGCGACGTCCACCGCTTCCCGCGGCTGGAGGCGCTGGTGGCGTACGCGGGTATCGATCCCAGCGTCTTTGAATCGGGGCAGTTTCACGCGACGCGGCAGCACATCTCGAAGCGCGGGTCGCCGCACTTGCGGCGGGCGCTCTTCCTGGCTGCGCATAGCGCCCAGCTCCGGAACCCCGAGCTGCACGCGTACCTCGAGCGCAAGATGGCGGAGGGGAAGCTCTACAAGGTCGCGCTCATCGCCGTCGCTCGGGAGGAGCAACGCCCTTACGAGCCGCGGCAATAGCTGAGGGGGCGCTCCTTCGCATGACTTGACCTCCCATAGCAGGTCTCTGCCGGGCACCGAAAGCAAGTCGCCTGAGGAGGATCGAGACGCCCACGCGCGCTCGAGTCCGACAGGACAGCCAGCGATTGGCAGAGCAGCTGCTTCCCAAGCAGAGGGTCGCCGGTTCGAATCCGGTCTCCCGCTCCATCACACACAATCCCCAGTGTGGAGTTCCGGTAGCTAGACGACAGTCTGGCTCCGGTACCTCCACGACACTTGCCGGAC
>JBAYVN010000031.1:0-26960 GCA_041674525.1 Dehalococcoidia bacterium
CGCCACCGCCTGCACGACGTGGTAGAGCGAGTTGCGCCCCATGTACGGCGGGTACACCGGGCTGCCGGCCTGCTGGATGGCGGCTGCCACCAGCGTCAGCACCACTCCGGCGATCGCCACGTGCCGGGCACGAGTCGGATCCGCGAGCTCCAGCGAGATGAGCGTGCCGAGCAGGAAGAGCGTTGCCGGCAGGTAGTAGGCGACGGCAACGAGGAAACGCTGCTCGCCCGCGAGCACCAGCACCACGAACCCCGCGTATCCCGCACCCGAGAGCCACGAGATCCATCGCACCCGTCGCACCAAGCGCGTGCTCCGGATCATCCGTGCGGCCAGGTTCCAGGCCGACAGGCCGGCCATTCCGACGAGCAGCAGCGTCGCGGTCCACAGAGCCGCGTGCATCGCCGAGGCACCGTCGGCGAAGAAGCCATGCACGGTGCCGCCCACCAGCGACGCGGCGGAGGCCACCACGAAGAACGTAGTGAGCCACGCTCGCACCGGCGTGTTGCTGGCCATCGAGCGCCACGCGAGGATCCCGCACAGGATCGCGAGCGCGTAGTCCGTGAGCGTGACGTCCGGTTCGAGCATCTTGCGGCAAACCTCATCCCGCGGTGTCGAACGTCCCTGTCGTTTCGTGGCGAACGGCCCTGTTCGCGGTGGACTGCGCCCCACAACATCGTGCGGAACGTCCGCCCGGGGAGGCGGCACGATGTACTTCAACGAAATTGTCATCTCGTTCTGCGTGCTGCTGGTCTACTACCTCCTGCCCGTCATCGTGGCGACGAGGCAGCACCGGCTCACGGTCCCCATCGCTCTGGTCAACGTGTTCCTCGGATGGACGCTCGTCGGATGGATCGTCGCGCTCGCGATGGCCACCCGGCCCGCGCGCGGGGCACGGTAGGCCGACAGCACGCAGGATGGACGACGGCCCTCGAGGTCCGCGCATCACGGCGATGGGTCGTTGCTCGCGGCGCGGGCGACGACGGGCGGTGCGACGGCACGCCGATCACGTGCGGGCCGGCGCGCGCTGCTGCGTGGCGACCGCCCGCGCCGCCTCCTCGTTCGACGCCTCGACGAGCTGGCTGAGGCGCAGCGAGCGCATCCGGGACGAGCAGGCGAACACGAGCAGCCCCACGCCGAGGGCGAGCAGCCCGTCCGCCGTCCCCACCGCCACCGCGCCGAAGCGGTCGGCGGCCGCGCCCGTGATCAACGTCCCCGCGGCCATGCAGAGCGGCTGCACCTGCAGCACGCTGGTGATGCGCCCGCGCAGGTGATTGGGCGCGATGAGCTGCACCACGGTCTGGTTCGTCGTGTTGAAGATCGAACCGCCGATCCCGGACAGCACCAGCATCGCCACACCGAGCCAGAACTGCCCCGTCAACCCGCCGATCACCGCGAACACGGCGAGGAACCCGCCGCACGCCCACAGCGCGTAGAGCTGCATCACACCCCGCCGGTCCACGCGGTTCAGCGCGGCCGTGAGCAGCCCGCCGATCAGGCCGCCGACTCCCAGCGCCGACAGCAGGACGCCGAGGCCGGCCGCGCCCGCGCCGAAGATGTCGCGCGCGAAGATCACCATCAGCGCGTTGTGCACGGGAATGATGAACAGCGGATAGATCACCATCATTAGCAGCAGGATGCGCGCCGCCGGGCTGCCCACCACCCACCGGTACCCTTCGACCATGTCGCGCATGAACGACTGGCGGCGCGCCGCTCCGGCCGGCCGCTCCGGCAGCCGGATGCGCAGCACCGTCACGATCACCAGGAGGTACGCGACCGCCTGCACCATGAAGTTGTTGCTCGGCCCGAAGAGGAGGATCAGCGCACCGCCGATCGCCGGGCCGACGCTCCGCATCACGTTGAACGCGATGTTGCTGAGCGCCACCGCGTTCGGCCCGACCTCGCGAGGGACGACGTCGAAGACCATGCTCTGGCGCGCCGGCATATTGAACCCGTTGAGCACGCTCGCGCCGATCGCGAAGGCGAAGAGGTTCCACACGTGCACGGATCCGGTGCGAAGCGCCATCGCGAGCGCGAGCGCGTTCACGAAGAGCAGGAACTGCGATACGGCAACGACGTGGCTGCGCTTGATGCGATCCGCCGCCAGTCCCGCCAGGGGCGAGACGAACGGGGACGCGAGGTTGCCGACGCCGATGATCGCGCCGAGCATGGCGCCCGAACCGGTGACGTCGAACACCACCCAGCCCATCGTCGTCTGCTGGATCCACTGCGCGCCCGAGCTGAGCGCGTTTCCCAGCCAGAGCCAGCGGTACCCCGCGTAGCGGAACGCGAAGAACATCCCCATCTCTGCCAGCGGGGGCAGCTCGTCGTGCTCGGCGGGCGGTGCGTCGTCCGTTGCGACCGCCTTCACGCGGCCGCGGTCGCTGGTGTCCGGCACGTCCACTCCCACCCGTCAGGCGCATGATCGGCCCGGAGTGGCCGCCCGCTCACACGATACTCCGGGCCGATCGCCGGGCTCCACACCCCCGTAGCGAGGTCCCCTGGGCGTGCCCCAGCGCAGCGCTGGCCGCCGCCGCGTACTATCCCTCCGGGCGTCGCGCGTGCATCGGGACCTTCGCCTCGAGCCGGCGCTCCCGGGAGGGCAGTCAGGTGGCAGAACGGCTGAACGGCATCATCCGCGTGCTGGAGCAGGGTGGGACCGCGATCACCACGTTCGCGAGCCCCGAGGTGAGTAGCGCCACGGAGCTCTCCACCTCGAGCTACGACGGCGTGGTGTTCGAGATGGAGCACAACCCGTACGACAACGGCGATCTCCGCCACGCGCTGCAGTACCTCATGAACCGCCGGCAGATCGCGCAGAGCGGGTCGATCGCCCCGGCCGTGACGCCCCTCGTGCGCATCCCCCCCAATGGCGGCGAGATGAGCCAGTGGCACGCGAAGCAGGTCCTGGACTCCGGGGCATACGGCGTGCTCTGGCCGCACATCAGCACGCCCGAGGAGGCTTACAACGCCGTCGCCGCCTGCCGCTACCCGCGGCCGGACGAGGCCGCGTACGTAGAGCCGCGCGGCATCCGCGGCGATGCGCCGGGCGCGGCGGCGCGCTACTGGGGGCTCACGCAGCAGGAGTACTACGCGCACGCCGACGTGTGGCCGCTGAACCCGGACGGCGAGATCCTGGTGATGTTGATGTGCGAGGACGTGCGCGCCATCGATCGCCTGCCCGAGATCCTCAAGGTTCCCGGAGTCGGCGTCGTCGTGATCGGCGAAGGCGACCTCTCGCAGAACCTCGGGCATCCGCGCGAGTACGACCATCCCATCGTGCGCGAGGCGATGGACACGATCCTGCACATCTGCCAGCAGCACAACATCCCGTGCGGGCACCCGCACGTCGACGCGGTGAACGTGGAGCGCGTGGTGCAGCAGGGATACCGGTTCCTGATGGCCGCGCCGACCCGCGCATACGGTGCGCTGAACGAGGCGCGGCGCCTCACGCGGCGTTAGCGCGCGCAGGAGCGGCGGATGGGCGCTACGACGTTCCGCGGCGTGTTTCCGTACCTCGTCTCCCCGATCGATGCGGCGGGGAACGTCGATGCGGACGTCCTGTCGCGGCTGTGCGACGACCTGATCGCGGCGGGTGTGCACGGGCTGACGCCGCTCGGCTCCACCGGCGAGTTCGCCTACCTCTCCACGGCGCAGCGTCGCCGGATCGTGGAGGTGGTGGTTGCCGCGGCTCGGGGCAGGGTCCCGGTGGTGGCCGGCGTCGCCTCCACCACGATCGCCGGTGCGGTGTCGCAAGCCCGCGATTTCGAGCGCCTCGGTTGCGATGGCGTGCTGGCGATCCTCGAGGCCTACTTCCCGATCCCGGACGACGGCGTGGCGGCCTACTTCACGGCGATCGCGGAGGCGGTGTCGGTCCCGGTGGTGCTCTACACCAACCCGAACTTCCAGCGCTCTGACCTGAGCCTGCCGGTGATCGATCGCCTCAGCCGCCTGCCGAACATCGGCTACCTCAAGGACGCCTCCTCCGACACGGGCCGGCTGCTCTCGATCATCAATCGCGTCGAGGGCCGGCTGCAGGTCTTTGCCGCGTCGGCGCACATTCCCGTGTCCGTGATGCTGATCGGAGGCGTCGGCTGGATGGCAGGACCGGCCTGCCTCGCCCCTCGCCAGAGCGTCGAGCTCTACGAGCTCTGCGTGCGCGGCGACTGGCAGGCGGCGATGGAGCTGCAGCGCCGGCTCTGGACCCTGAACGAGGCGTTCGCCAAGTATAACCTCGCGGCGTGCATCAAGGGCGGGCTCGCCCTCCAGGGGTACGCGGTCGGCGCACCGCTGCCGCCGCAGGCGCCGCTGTCCCCGCAGGGCGTGGAGGACGTGCGGCGCGCGCTGCTGCAGATCGGGGCGCTCTGATCCCGGCGCGCCAGCCCTCGATGGGCGGTGCGACTCCGCGGGCTGCGCCCGCCGCGCCCGCGTCCGTCAGGTCCGCTCCGCCGCCTCGCGCGGGGCCACGCGACGGCCGTCGCGGAGGGCGCCGTCGTCCTCGTGCGTGCGCAGGGAGACCTTTAGCCGCAGGAACTGCGGTTGAAGCGCGCAGACGAAGACGATCACGCCGATCGCTGTGCCCGACATGATGTGGATCGCGGTGGGCGCGCCGTAGCGGGCCGCGAGCAGACCCGCGAGCGCGGCGCCCATGGGCACGGTGGCCCGGCTGAGCAGGTAGATGCTCATCACGCGACCGCGGATGTGCCGCGGCGCCAGTACCTGGAGCAGCGTCTGGTTCTGCGTCGTGTAGCTGACGTTGAACGACCCCACGATGACTCCGAGCACGCAGCTCAGCCACAGCACGTCCGACGAGGCGAAGGCGAACACCCCTCCGCTGAAGAGCATCGCCCCGATCACCATCGGCAGTCCGTAACCGTACGAGCGTCGCATCGAGGCGACGACGAGCGCGCCGATCAGGGAGCCAGCGCCGATGCAGGAGAGGATCAGCCCCTGCGTGCGCGCGTCGCCGTGCAGCACCGCCCGGGCGATCACCGGCATGAGACTCGTGTACGACATGCCGAAGGTCAGCGGACCCAGTGCGAGCATCATCAGGGCGCGGATGTTGCGCTCCTTCGCGACGAACGCGAAGCCGGCCCGAATGCTTGCCAGGAACGGCTCGCTGGCCCGCCCGGCGACATCGGTGTGCGGCTCGGGCACCAGCATCTGGAACGTCCACACGGTCGCCATCGCATACATCGCGGCCTGGACGTAGTACGAGCCGCTGACGCCCACGGCGGCGATCAGTCCGCCGGCGATCGAGGGACCCAGCACGCGTGCGCCGTTCAGCGCCGCGGAGTTGAGCGCGAGCGCGTTCATCAGCCGTTGCGTCCCGACGAGGTCGCTGACGAGCGTCTGGCGCGCGGGCTGCTGGAACGCCTGCACCGTGCCCGCCAGCAGCGCCGTGGCATACAGGTGCCACGGGTGGACCATCCCCGTGAGCACGAGCGTGGCGAGCACCAGGTTGAGGACCGCGTTCGTCACCTGCGCGATCACCAGCTGCGCCTTCCGCCCGGAGCGGTCGGCGAGCGCGCCCGCGATCACGCCGAAGAAGAGCAGCGGCAGGCCGCGAGCAGCCGTGACGAAGCCGAGGTCGGCGGCCGATCCGGTCAGCTGGAACATCAGCCAGCCCCGGGTGACCTGGTCCATCCACTGGCCCATGCTGGTGCTGACCTGGCCGAGCCACAGCAACCGGTAGTCGCGGACGCTCAGCGACTCGAAGGTGGACAGCCGGCGGAACGGTCCCAGCGCCATGCGACGTACTTCCAGCGTTCGGCGTGTGCCCGCGGCGACGTGAGCCGACCCGCGGTCCGGTGGAGTGTACGCGTGCCGGTCCAGCCCCGAGCCTGCGGGCTCGCGGTCATCTTTCCGGCGTCCCCGTTCAGGTGCCGGGCTCGCCGGGCGTCGCACGGCGGGCGCCCCGGGTGTGGAGCGTCGTGCTATCGTCGCGGCGTTCTGGCGTGGTTCCGGCGGGGGAGGAACGTGATGACGGCGGTTCAGACGATCGCGGGGTTGCGAGACACGGCCGACCTGGGGCCCACGCTCTCGCACGAGCACCTCTGCAGCGGCTTCGGCGGCATGAGCCTGTCGCACATCTTCGACCTCGACGAGGCCGTGCGGCGCGCCACGGACGCGTTGAACCAGGCGTACGAGGCGGGCATCCGCACCGTCATCGACTGCACACCGCTGGACAACGGACGCCAGGGCCGGGTCTTCGCGCGCGTGGCAGACCGGACGCCGATGAACGTGGTGGCCGCCGTCGGCGTGTACCGGGCGATCCCGATCTCCTACGCGCGGTGGGAACCGGACGCGTACGCTGAGTACTTCCTGCACGACATCGAGGTCGGGATCGAGGACACGGGGATCCGCGCGGGGATCATCAAGATCGCGTGGGACATCGAGACCCAGATCGAGCCGCTGCGTCTGCTCCTGGAGACGGCCGCACGTGGTGCGGCCCGCGCGGCGAAGGCGGCCGGCGTGCCGATCACCTGCCACACGCGCCCCGCGGAGTACCACGGCAACCGCCTGATCGAGATCTTCGAGGAGGAGGGCCTGGACCTCCGCGCAACGACGATCGGCCACACCAACGACAGCACGGACACGGACTACGTGCTCGGCCTCGCGAGGAAGGGGGCCACCGTCGGGCTCGATCGCTTCACCGCTGCGCGTGGCGAGGAGGAGATGGTGCGGCGCTCGCAGGTCGCGCTCGACCTCGTGCGGGCGGGTTTCGCCGAGCAGGTCTCGCTCGGCCACGACGGCGCCGGGTACAGCCTCACCGGCGGCCCGCCGACCGGCGGGCCACGCCCGGAGAACCCGGCGGTCTGGCGCCTGGTCCCGGAGTGGGAGGTGCCGTGGCTGCGAGCGCACGGCGTCACCGAGGATCAGATCGACGCGATGCTGACGCGCTCGGTCCGCGCCACCTTCGAGGCTGCCGCCGCGATGAAGCGGTAGCGGCTACAGCTGCGGCGGCGCGCCGTCAGGCCGCGCGCTCGAGCGCTTCGATCTCCCGGATCGAGGCGCGGACCGCCTGGATGTCCTGGTCGAGGGTGCCTGCGACGATGCCGAGCAGCGGCTCCGCTCCGCCGTCGGGGTCCAGCCGTGTGTTGACCGTCCGCACGAGGATGCTCATGGCGAGGAGATCCTGTAGCAGGCCCTCCCGCCAGTCGTGCGCCACCTCCAGGGGTGTCCGATCGGCGCAGGGCCGAACCACAGTCGCTTCGGGGTACATCGTCGGCTCCACTCGCGTTCTCTCGCCTTCTCCTCGCAAGACAGCGGCTGTCACCCGTCCCTTACGGGCGATGTCGCCGGAACGGGACGGCCGGCGGTGAAATAGGAGCCTCGACGATGGCGTCCGGGGGGTAACCCCTACCCGGAAGCACGCCGAGCATTGCGGTCATGGCAAGCCGGTGACGGCGACCCGGCGCTCGCGAGCCACCCGCGAGCGGTTGGGGCGGGCGCTGCGTTCCAGCCCGGATGTTTACCGAACCCTTACTCGATCCGGTGTCAGATTCCGGCCCTCCGCGCCGTCTGAGTAATTGCGGGAGAGTGACGACGCGGACCCAGATCGCGGTGGACACGGTGCGGGCGTCGCCCGGGCCGGTGCACGCCGCGCCGACCGAAGGTGCGGGCATTGGCGACTACCAGCGACCTCCGCACCACCTACCAGGAGACCCTGGGAGCCTGGTGCGCCGGCGTGATCGCGCTCGGCGATCCCGTCACCACGCTCCTTACCGAGGCAACCGAGCGACGACGCCTCGCGCGCCTGCGCGCGCTGGTGGAACGCTGCGACCAGCTCCTGGAGGTGTACGAGGCGCTACTGCGGCCCGGCCCGGAGGGGGCCCTGGAGGCCGCAGAGAGCGGCGGGTGACCCTCGTCGCGCCGGAGTCCGCCTGACCGATTTCGCGCGCGATGACGTTTGCCCCCCGGTCGTCAGGACGTTCGGCACTGTCAGCGGCGTGCCCGCGATGCTCACACTCCGCCCGTACCACGCTCCGGGAGCCGTGGGAGGGCAACCATGGACTGGCATGTGCGGGATGTGGCCGTGGCCGTCGGGCTGCTGGCGGTGTACGTCACGATCATGACTTCGCTGGCGTTGACGGTCGACCGGCGCTTCTTCATCAACGACGGGATCTCAGTGACCTTCTGGGTGATCACGGGCGTCGTGCTCGCGTACGGCACGGTGCACGCGTCCCGGCACCCCTAGGCCGCTCGGACCGGGCGGCCGGACGAGGACTGGTGCAGGTCGCTCGCTCCGCCGCGAGCGTTCCCATGGCGGAGCGAGCGAGCCGGGCGACCCGGGGTGCCTCGTCAGCGCGGTGCGAGCCCGGCCGGCGTTCTGCCGCTGCTACTCCGCCTTCACCACCACGAGTCCTTGCGTGACACCGTCGGTGGGCGTGCCGCCGAGGCCCGGGGGCACGGTCTCGCCAACACCTGCGTCGTCATCTGCGATCGTGCCGGTCCCATAGTTCACCGCGGTCACACGACCCGGCCCGACGCCGCCCCAGCCGGGGTTGAGGAGGTCGACGCGGACACGGAACGTCTCGTCCGCCTCGGGCTCAGTGTCCGGGCGGATCCGGATCTTGAACGTGTATGCCTCGCCCGGCTGGACCTTCACGTGCATTGCGCTCCGGTGGAGGTAGTCCACGCCGGCTGACGCCGCGTTCGGCGCACCGGGCGGCGAGTTGGTCGTGTACATGTCGAGCATCACCGGACGCTCCCCCGGCACCGTCAGGCGCGCGGTGAACGTGGCGGTGGTGACCCCCCGGTCGCCCTCATCGACGCTGGCATTGCTGACGTTCAGCACGGGCGGCGTCGTGAGCGCGACGGCCGCGCAGTTGCTCGTGGCGGGGGCGTAGGCGTCGTCGCCGCTGTAGGCGATCGTGATCGAGATCGCGTCCACGCCGAACACGGCGAGCGCCGGGGCGATGTCGGCGAGGCCGTCCACGAGGGTGACGGGTGCGTACGGCGACGGCGTGACCGGGGCGCCCGAGCAGTCGCCGCCCGCGAACAGCGCGGGGGTCACGACGCCGGTCGGGGTGCCCTCGTACCCGCTGATCCCCACGCGAGGATGGAACGTGGAGCCCTGCGCGAGCGAGGTGACGAGGTTGTGCTCGGCGTCATGAACGACGCCCCACACGTATGGAGTCGCCGTGCCCGTAGCCGCGAGGGCCGTCGCATGGCCACTCCCGCCGGTGATGGTCACCGGGAACATCGCCACCATCGCAATCACGCTGAGGATCCCGCCGAAGAGCAAGGTGCGCATGGCACACCCCCATTTGGCCGCTGCCCTGATGGACGCATCTGATGTGATCGACGGTACGGCTCGATCACTGCGATCACCCCCAACGAACGGAGAGTCTGCGGGGAGCGTCCGCCGACTCGAGCACCTGCACGCGGCAGCCCGCCGCACCGCGCGCGATGCGTGGCGCAGGGCGCCGAGGAACGCGACGTGCGCGAGGTGCGCGAGGTGCGCGTAGGAGTGGCGCGTGATCGACGCCCGCAGCATGAGGACCGGTGAGCCCTCGCAGCGCGGTGACGGCTGGATCGTGCCGTGTGCCAGCGGCGCGTGCGGGGATCGGACCGTGTGCAGTCCCCGTCGAGTGAGGCCGATCGCGACGCGGATAGCGATGACGCTCACTCGACGGGTGCCCTGCCACAGATCAATGCAGCGGGCGTACCCGCCGTGACCGGCGAGCGTTCGAAGAGCGTCAAAGTTCTCTTACGGACGCACCGCGCCATCGGACATGGGAAGGGGCGGGTCCGCGCCCGCCCCTTCTACCTCAATCCGAAGCCAGCGGATCTCGGCTGGTCTGAGCCTGCCGTGCGGGGCATCATGAACAGGTCAACCGTTCGCATGATTTCATAAGAACGTCCGCCCGCCGGCGCCGCTGGTGGCGGCGGCGGAGCGCGTGGCTCAGCGCGAGAGCATTCTCGCGTTCCTGTTCTGCGCATCCCTGTTCTCAGCGTCCCGGTCGCGCACATCCCAGTCTCGTGCATCCACGTCTCGCGCATCTGCCTCGCGCGTCTCGGGCACGAGGGGAGCGAGCTCCGGGCTCGCGGTGGGCACGCCGTCCCCGGGTGCTGCGATTCCGGACTCGCGAGGAGGATCGAGGCGCGCTCCCATGACTTCGGACATCGCGAACATCGCGATCGTGCGCCCCGCGTCGGGGTTGGGGCTGTCGCGGACCTCGAGCACGTCACCGTTCTTGTGGAAGGCGACGCCGGACTCGAAGCGCAGCTGTGTGACGCGTGTCGCGTCCACCTCGTGCGTGCCTTTGAAGAGAACAGTCACAGCCACCGGCGTCTCCCTGTGACGTGAACCTGTCACGCGGTCCGTATGGAAGCTGTCGTGATTCCGTCAACGTTCATCAGAATCGCGACTCGGTTGCCGGGCGCGGCCTCGGTGATCGATGTGAGAACGCCGGCGGTGACCAGGAGCATGAGAGGCACGCGCGAGGCGGCAGATCTCTGACGCTTTCATACCGCTCCATATCCGATTCCCCCGGAGTCACGTGCGATCGTTTGCGAGCAGGGCCTCGGCGCGCCGAGCCGCTCGGCGACGCGATCCCCGCCGGGCGCTGCGGACGGTCGAGGGTCGAGCGCGCAGTCTCGCTTCGGACAATGGCGTCCGGGTTTGGATGCATCGATGCACGGCATCCTGGATCTCTCGGGCAAGTCGCTGCGTCGAGGTTCCTCGGCGCTGTTCGTGACCGGGCTGCTGGCGGGCGGTCTGCTCGCGGATCCGGCGTACGCGGCGACTCCGTCGATGAGCTTCACCACGCCCAGCCATCGAGCGGTCGCCGCGCAGGTGAGCAACACGGCGCCGCAGTATCAGAGCCCGACCACCGGCGCGAACCTCACCGTGAGGACCTCCGGGGTGACCGGCAGCCAGTCGGTGCGGATCACCACCGACCGTGGCGACCTCGTCGTCGGCCTCGACCAGTCGTGCCCGCAGGGCGGCAAGACCGTCGTGACGACCGCCGAGGCCAACTCGCTCGGGACCCCGGCGGCGATCCAGCTCACATTCTGTGCCAGCGAGATCGATCCGCCCGGTGTCGTCACGATCACCGCGCAGAACATCGCCGCACCACAGCTCCAGGCCACGACCCAACTGATCACCATGGCGGGGCCGCCGGCCGCGCTCACCGCCACCACCACCCGCACCTCGATCACGGCGACCGTCACGGACGCGACCGGGAACCGCGTCGCGGACGGCACGCCCGTGCGCTACGCGATCCCGCTGACCTCCGAGGCTGCCTGTGCCACGACCGTCAACGGCTCCGCGAGGCTCACGCTGACCTCGACCGCCGTCGAAGTGCTCACCGGGTCCGGGCTCGTGGGGCTCACGGTCGACTGGAACCAGACCGGCATCGCGGCGACGTGTGACGCCCCCGGCACCGTCAAGGTCTCCACCGTCGTGCTGATCCCCGCGCTTCTCGCGACTCCCACACCGATCAGCGCGTTCGCCAGCCGGCCGGTCTACTCAAGTCAGAAGCTCGCACAGGTCGTGTTCAACGGAGGCTCGGTCGCGGGCCTCGACGCCGGCCTGAGGACGGTGGGAGCGACGGGGGCGTGGGCGCAGAACGCTCAGGGCGACTTCATCCTGTACGTGGTGGGCGGCGGATTCGTGAACGATCCGTTCAAGGTCGCATTCCCGGGCGGCTTCCCCACCGCCACCGCGATGACGCTGACGGGCCGGTGAGGCGAGGCTCATCCGGCGCGGTGTTCAGCTCGATCGGTTCCAGGCGAGCGAGAGGATCACCGCCAGGAGGGCGAGGAGCGCGCCGGCCGCTGCGAACGCGAAGCTGATCTCCACGTGCTGCTTCTGGAGCACGATCTCCCGCGGCAGGTCCTTGAAGACGTCGACGAGCTCCGCGGCATCCCCCGCCCGGTAGTACGCACCGCCCGTCATGTCCGCGATCGACTGGAGGGTCCTCTCGTCGATGCGCAGGGCGGGGCGCGCCGGTCCATCCACGCCGCCGCGCCCGCCGCCGCCCGCGAACTGGTTCGCGAACACGTCGCTGCCGAGCTGCTCGGGCGAGCAGGTCAGCGGGGCGGCGGCCGTCGTCCCGAATCCGATGGCATAGACACGCAGCTGGCGGTCGGCGGCCAGCTGCGCGGCCTTGAGCGGTGCAAACCCCTGGGTCGTCGCGCCGTCAGTCAGCAGCACGATGATGTCGGGCTGGTACGCCCCCGGCGGCAGCGGGCTCACCGCATCGCTCTGCGCATCGGCATCGCTGCGTGTCACGCCAGCGTTGACGGTCGAGATCGCGTCGATGGAGCGCAGCAGGGCGGTGCCCACGGCCGTGCCTCGCCCGGCCCGCAGGGCATCGATGGCGGCGAGCAGTGGCTTGCGGTCGGTGGTGGGCGGGGCCACCAGCTGCGCGCCGCCGGAGAACGCCACGAGCCCCACCCGCGTGCCGCCCGGCTGATCCGCGACGAAGGTGCGGGCGACTTCCTGCGCCACCGCGAGGCGGTTGGGAGCGACATCGGTGGAGCACATGGAGAGCGACACGTCCAGGGCGAGGATGATCGTCGTGCGGTTCATCGGCACCGCCGCGACCGCCTGCGGCCGCGCCGCAGCCACCGCCAGCGACAGCAGCGAGAGGAGCAGGAGCGCGAACGGCACGCGCCGGCGCCAGCGCGACTGGCGCGGCAGCGCATCGCGAATTAGCGAGAGGCTCGCGAAGCTCACCGCGAAGCGCCGCCGTCGGCGCAGCATCACGAGGTATACGGCGAGCAGCAGCGGCGCCAGCAACACGAGGACCAGTGCGTACGGCCACGCGAATGTCATCGCTACGGCACCCGTCCGAACCAGCGGATCGTCAGGAGCGATCCCGTGAACAGCAGGAGCATCGCGGCGCCCGCGACCACTGAGGTCACCTCCGTGTCCTTGCCCGCGGTGGTCAGCCGGAGGTTGATCTTCCGGTAGGTCTCCAGGAGCTGCGCCTCGTCCTCCGCCCGCAGGTAGGCACCGTCGGTGGTGGTGGCGATCTCCTTCAGGAGCGGCTCGTTCAGGGCGGTCGAGATGCGGTAGCCGTCGATCGTCAGCGTCGTGCCCTCGGGCTTTCCGAGGCCGATCGGGAACACGCGCACACCCGCCCCGGCCGCGACCTCCGCGACATCGCGCGGATCGACCCTCGAGGTGTGCTCGCCGTCCGTCAGCATCACGACCACCGCCGATCCGAAGTGACCGATGTCCATCGACAGCAGGTCGTCCGCGGTGGCATCCGGCGGAAGTGCGATCGCCTTCCCGGCGATGACGCCCAGCGAGGCGAACATCCCTTCGCTGAGCGACGTACCGCCCTGCGGCGCGAGACGATCGATCGCTGCCAGGACGTCGTCCTCGACGTTGGTGGGCTGCAGCATGACGAGCGCGTTGTCGCTGAACGCCACGACGCCGATCTTGATCGTCGACGGCTGCTCGCGCACGAACGCGCTGGCTGCCCGCTTCGCGGCGTCGAGGCGTGTCGGCTTGAGGTCGTCCGCCTTCATGCTCGTCGAGACGTCGAACGCCAGGAGTACGGTGCCCTCCAGGTGGGGCAGCGCGAGGACGACCTTCGGACGGGCCAGCGAGATGAGCAGGAGCGCGATCGCCGCCAGGAAGATCGCGGAGGCCACGTGCCGCCGCCGCGCGGGGCGACCCGCGCCCCTCGAGTCGGTGAGCCTCAGGCCGAGCTCCGCCGCCGCGGCATCCCGTCGCCGGGTGAGCGACAGGTACGCGGCGACGAGCACGGGCACCACGGCGAGCGAGAGCAGCATCAGCGGCCACGTGAACGACATCAGCGGAGTCTCCGCTTTCGCATCCCCGCCATGCGCACGAGCGCCGCCACCAGGTCGTCGTCCGTGGAGATCGCAAACGCATCGACGCCCGCACGTCTGAACGCCGCCGCGACGCGCTCTTCGCGGGCGCGGGCGGCTTCCGCCAGCCCACGCCGCAGCACCGGGTCGCTCGTGTCCACGAAGACCTGCTCTCCGGTCTCGGAATCCTCGAGGACCACGAAGCCGACGTCCGGGAACTCGACCTCGCGCGGATCCCAGAGACGGATGGCGACCACGTCGTGGCGGCGGCAGAGCAGCGGCAGCGGCCGTTCCCAGCCGGGCTCGCTCAGGAAGTCCGAGACCAGGAAGACGAGCGAGCGTCGCTTGATGGTGTTCAGCCCGGTCTGGATGAGTCCGGTCAGATCGGTGGCCGCGGCGGTGCGCGGCGGCGGATCGAGCAGGTCGCGCACCAGCCGCAGCACGTGCCGTCGTCCGCCCCTCGGGGGGATCGTCCGTTCGACGACGTTGTTGTACAGGATCGCGCCGACGCGGTTGCCGCGGCGGGTGAGGAGGTGCGAGAGCGTGGTCACCACGTCCGTCAGCACGTCGCCCTTCGTGCGATGCTCCGGCCCGAACGCCATCGACGGCGACCGGTCGAGCAGCATCCACGCGGTCAGCTCGCGGTCCTCCAGGTACTCGCGCACGTACGGCGTGTGCATGCGCGCCGTCACGTTCCAGTCGATGTAGCGCGCATCATCGCCGGGCTGGTACTCGCGGAGATCGGCGAAGTCGACGCCCGCCCCATAGAAGAGCGTGCGGTAGTCCCCCTGCAGCAGCCCGTCCAGGCGTCGCACGACGTGCCAGTCGAGGCGCTGGAGGACCTGCTCGGGCGTCGGCTCAGTGACCGCTGGCGACGGCATGCGTTCTCTGTCTGCTTTCGATGAGGGACGCCTCGGGTAGCGCGACCGCCGGGAGGAGCTGTCCGAGGATGTCGTCCGCGCTCACGCTGGAGGCGAGCGCCTCGTAGGAGAGCACCAGGCGATGCCGGATCACGTCGTACGCCAGGTCACGCACGTCCTGCGGCAGCGCGTAGTCGCGTCCGCGGACGAACGCGAGCGCCCTGCCCGCCAGGATGAGGTTGACCGAGGCACGCGGGCTCGCGCCGAACTCGATCAGACGCCGCACGTCGGCCTTCCCCACGCTTCCCGGATCCCTCGTCGCCCGCACGAGCTTCACGGCGTACTCCATCAGCGCCGGATCGACGTAGACGGCGTCCGCCGCGCGCTGCAGCGCCAGCAGCTGAGGACCGTCGATGACGGTGTGCGTCTGCTCGAGTGCGTGCGTCATGCGCTCGACGATGACGAACTCCTCCGTCTGCGTCGGGTAGTCCACCAGCACCTTCAACATGAAGCGGTCCTGTTGCGCCTCGGGGAGCGCGTAGGTGCCCTCCGACTCGATGGGGTTCTGCGTCGCGAGCACCAGGAACGGATTGGGGACGAGATGCGTCTCGCCGCCGATGGTGACCTGGCGCTCCTGCATCACTTCGAGCAGGGCGCTCTGCACCTTCGCCGGCGCGCGGTTGATCTCGTCGGCGAGCAGCAGGTTGGTGAACACCGGTCCGAGCGAGGTCTGGAACTCGCCGGACTGCTGGTTGTAGATGCGTGTGCCAGTGAGATCGGCTGGCACCAGGTCCGGGGTGAACTGCACGCGCTTGAAGTCCCCGCCGACCGCCGCCGCCAGCGTCTTGATCGCGAGCGTCTTCGCCAGTCCCGGGACGCCCTCCACCAGCACGTGCCCCCGCGCGAGCAGCGCGACGATCAGCCGCTCGAGGAGCGCGTCCTGCCCGACGATGACCTTCTTGATCTCGTAGAGCACCTGCTCCATCGGGCGGTCGCCGCTCGAAGTTGGGTTGACGTTCATGGCACTCCCTTACGTCGCCTTACCTCGGCAGCCCGCCGGGCCCGCCCGCCGTGCCGAGGGGCACGGCGAACCCGATGCCGCTGAATGTGTGCTCGGTGGTCGGGTTGGCAAGCGCCGTCACGATCCCGATCACCTGCCCCTCGCGGTTGAGCAGCGGGCCACCCGAGCTCCCGGGATTCACGGCGGCGTCGAACTGGATCAGCCCCGTCAGCCTGGCGCCGCCGCTCTGGGGCGAGATCGTGCGGTTTAGCCCGGAGATCACGCCCCCGCTCAGCGAGGCGGTGAAGCCCAGCGGGTTCCCGACCGCGAAGGTCTCATCGCCCACCTGCGGGGCGGCGCCGCTGAGCACCGCGGGAACGATGAGCTCCGGACCGCGGCTCGCGAGCAGGACGGCGAGGTCATTGGGATAGGTGTCGAGGACCTCGGCACGGGACTGGGTGCCGTCGGCGAAGGTGACCTTGATCGCGCGCGCGCCATCGACGACGTGGTGCGCCGTCAGGATCATCCCGTCATCCCTGACGATCACCCCGCTGCCGATGCCGGAGCCGTCCGCGCTCTCATCGTTGCCCTCGGTCTGGATCAGGACCAGGGACGGCAGGATCGTGCTGAACACGCGGGTGGAGCGCGCCGGAGCCTCGGCGGCCTTCGCCACCGACGTGGCCACGGCATCGTGGATGTCCGCCTTCGTGACGGGTGCGGGCGCCGGCCGCAGCCCCACGAAGAGCGACAGCCCCACCAGCGCGCCGAGCAGGCCGAGGCCGGCGGTCACGAGCGCGCCCCACACGCGCGTCCAGCGGCGGGTCGAGGCCCGGGCGGGCGGCTCGGTCCCGGGGGCGGGCGGTATCGATGTCATCGAGGCACCGCATGCCGGCCGCTACCGGGGCGGTGAAGCGGCTCGCGAGCCGGTGGAGGATGCGGCGGCAGCGACTGGGGCATCGGGTCTCCGCGGTGGGGCGGGCTGACCGGGATCATAGCGTGTTCGCGCAGGGGCCGGGGACACCGCACGTTCAGACATGGGACGTGACCAGGCGGGGCGCACCTGTGTGATAGTCCGTGTGCAGGCAAGCGCCACTCGGTTCCGCGGTGCGAGCAGGTGCGAGCCGGTGCGGATCCCATGGGGGATGGAGAGGCGGGGTGAGATGAAGGTCGGCCTGTTCCTCACGAACCAGCACCGCCGGGGGCGGGACATGGTCGCCGCGCTGGAGGAGCAGTTGGTGATGACGCGGCACGCGCGGGATCACGGATGGGCCTCGCTCTTCTCCGGGCAGCACTACCTGAACGAAGGCGATAGCCAGCAGCTCCAGATCGTCCCCTTCCTCGCTCGCCTGTCCGCCGAGGCGGGCGACATGACCGTGGGGCTGGGAGTCCTGCTGCTCAACCTGCACAACCCCGTGTACGTCGCCGAGACCGTCGCCTCGCTGGATGTGATCACCGGAGGAAGGCTCGTCTTCGGCGTCGGGCTGGGGTACCGCGAGGTCGAGTTCGACGCCTTCGCAGTGCCGAGGGGACGGCGCGTCGCACGCTTCGAGGAGTGCCTCGAGGTGGTGAAACGGCTGTGGACGGAGGACGCCGTCACCTACGCGAGCGACACGTGTCGGCTGGACGGGGTGACGATGAACCTGCGGCCCGTCCAGCAGCCGCACCCGCCGATCTGGATCGCCGCAAACAGCGACGCGGCGGTCGAGCGCGCCGCTCGCCTCGGCGACACGTGGTTCGTGAACCCCCACTCCACGACCGCCACGCATCTCCGCCAGCTGGCGCTGTACCGCCAGGCGCGCCGGAGCCTCGGCCGGCCGATGCCGGAGGAGCTGCCGGTGATCAAGGAGCTCTTCTGCGCCCGGGACCGCCGCACCGCGCTGGAGATGTGCGCACCCTACTTGGACGCGAAGTACCGCACGTACTTCGACTGGGGCCAGGACCGGGCGATGCCGCGCGATGAGAGCTTCGATCGAGCATTCGGCGATCTGCTCGAGGATCGCTTCGTTCTGGGCTCTCCGGAGGAGTGCTTCGAGCAGCTTCGGCCGTACTGGGAGCAGATGGGCGTGAACCACCTCATCATCCGCACCCACTGGGCCGGGATGCCCCTGGAGACCGCGCTGCACAGCATGCGCCTCATCTCAGAGGAGCTGATCCCCGCGTTGCGCAACGTCTGACATCCAGCGCCGGCGCGGCCGCATCCCGCGCGCGCAAGCGAGCGATGCGGCCGCCTGCTCGACTCCGCTCACGGCTGCCGGTGGCCACGAGGTGCGCGCGCCGGATGGAGTAGAGTCGCCGTGCCCGGCGCGGCGCTGCGACCCCATCCGGCCTTCGTGCGGGCGCCGGATCGAGGCCCGCGCCACGCGCAGCGTCGAGGCCCATGTGTCGGGTGGGCGTAGGGAGCATGCCATGAAGCTGTGTTTCTTCGACGACTTCAAGCTCGGGGTAGTGAAGGGTGATGCGGTCGTAGATGTCTCCGCGGTGGTGCAGGATATCCCGCACCTCGAACCGCAGGACCTGATCAGCGGTCTCATCGAGCGGTTCGCGCAGTACAGGCTGCGCCTCGAGGAGGCCGCCGCTGCTGCTGCGGGCGTGCCACTGTCCAGCGTGCGCATCCGGCCACCGCTGCCGAACCCGCGGAACATCGCCTGCATGGCGGTGAACTACATGGAGAACGGCACGCGCGCCGCGCCCGCGGAGATCGATGCGTACCTCAAGTCCCCGAGCGCGATCATCGGCCACGGCGACACGATGGTGCTGCCGGACGTCCCCGCCACGATCTTCGAGGGTGAGGCGGAGCTCGCGATCGTCATCGGCAGGCACGCGTCGCACGTCCCCCAGGCCGAGGCGCTGGACTACATCTTCGGCTACGTGAACTTCATCGACGGATCGGCGCGCGGCGTGGGATCCGCGCTGTCGCCGTTGTACCAGATGAAGTCCCGCGACACCTTCGCGCCGATCGGCCCGTTCCTCGTGACCGCCGACGAGGTCGGCGACGCGCAGAAGCTGCCGGTGCGGCTGTGGAACAACGGCGTGCTCAACCAGGACTTCAACACCGACGACATGGCGCACAACATCAAGCGCTGCGTGGAGTTCGTGACGGGTGTCCACGCGCTCGAGGCGGGGGACCTGTTGGCGACCGGGACGAACCACGGCGGCCTGAACGCCTTCATGGACGGCGACACGATCGAGCTCGAGATCGGGCCGCTCGGCCGCCTCATGATCAACGTGCGGGACGACCTGAAGCGGACGTGGGGGCGTGAGACGCGCCACCAGATGGCCCAGAAGGGCACCCCCGGTCCCACCCCGCAGTTGACCGGCAAGTACGCGAAGTCCTAAGCGCGCTACGCGTCCCCCGGCGCACACCCGCCGCACCGGCCTGCCAACCCCGGCTGCCGGTGCCGGCGGGTGGCGCGTGAGGGCGCCGCCGATCGACGGTGCCCTGCCGTGGGCTCTCAGTCATCGGCGGTGGGTCTTCTCTTTCCTTGCACTCTTCTTACTCTTTCTGCCACGCCGCCTCGGATACGTTGTTCCCCGCGAAGCGACAAGAGCACACCAGGGGTGACCCTGGGCCGCAAAGCCACGGACCTCACCGAGGCCGCCGGGTTCCCGAATTCGCACCAGTGCGAAAAGGGGAAACGCGTGACTCGTACGAGTTGGTGGGCCTTGCGGTCCCGGTACCGGGTTGTGATGAGCGTCTGGGCGCTGACCATCGGGGCGGCGCTCGCGCTGCACGGGGCAGCGTCCGCGGGTGCGGCGAATAGCTACCAGGGATCCTGCGTCCTGAACGCCGCTCCCTGGTGCGCGGCGGCATCGAACGCCGGCGGCAATGGCAACGCCGACGGCAATGGCAACGCAGGCGGCAACGGCAACGCGGGCGGCAACGGCAACGCGGGCGGCAACGGCAACGGCAATCCCGCGACGCCTGCCTCGCCGGCGACGCCGGCGACGCCCGGCGGGCCAGGGACGCCCGCGACACCCGCGACTCCGGCGACCCCCGCAACCCCGGGATCCCACGGCGGCGGCGCGGGCAGCGCGGGTGGCTCAAGCGGCGCAGGCAGCACGGGCGGCGCCGGCAGCACGAGCGGCACGAGCGGCACGGGCAGCGCCGGCAGCACGGGCGGCAGCGGAAGCACGGGCGGTGCGAGCAGCACGGGCGGAACCAGCAGCGCGAGCAGCACGGGCGGCACGAGCGGCGGGGACTCGACCATCACGAGCAACACGACCGGCACCGGCGGGTCGAACGGTGCGGGGAGCCTCGGCGGCGGCGGCGACGCGAGCGGCCCCTCCGCCGGCATCGCTGGCGCTGCGGGCGACACGAGCAACGGCGGGGTCCCTGCCCCGATCGGGAGCCTGGGGACACCGATGGCGGCTGCTCCCGTTTCGCCGTCGGTCCAGTCCCATCCGGGCGTGGAGCCCGGTCCCGCGCCCGAGCAGGCGGCACCCGTTCTGCCGATGCCGGCGAAGACCGGTTCGGGCGGTCTCCCGCGGGACGTGGATAGCGCGGGCACCGGGGTGGCGATGGCGCTGCTTTCCCTGATCGCCACGGCGGGCGCACGGCTCGCGACCGGTCGGTGGATCTCGATGGGCCGCCACGCGCGGGGGTGATCGCCGCTTCCCGGAGCGCTGGCGAGCCCGCCCCTCGGCGGGCTCGTCAGTGCTCGCGCGAGACGTGCGCGCCTACCGTCCGGCGGTGCAGTTCTTCTGCGCCCAGGTCTGGATGTTCTGCACCGCCTGCTGCACCTTTGGGTCTGCCATCGCCTGCATCCCCTTCTGCAGTTCAGCATCCGTCGCGATCTTCATGAAGTCGTAGTTCGCCTTGGACATCACCGCGACGTAGTCCGACCACGCCTTCGCGTACAGCTGGAAGTCCGCCCGAATCTCGGCAGGCGCCTGGTCGGCGATCGTCTTCATCGCCGCCGTCGATGCCTCCATGCTCGCCTTGAGATCGGCGGGCGAGGGGGCGCTGGGGCCCGCCGGTGGCGCGCCCGCCTTTCCGGCCTGCGCCGCGACACCGGTCCACCCGGAGCAGAAGCCCGCGGCGAGCGAGGGCCCCGCGGCGGGAGCGGTGGTGCTGCGCGCGGTGGCGGCCGCCGCAGTCTCGGACGCTGCGGGCTTCGCCGCCGCGGGTGTCTCCGCCTTCTTGCTCCCGCAGGCCGCGAGCGCCAGCGCGAGCAGCAGGAGGACGCCGGTTCTGAGGAGCATCTGTCGCACGTACGTTCCCTCTCATTGATGGCCCCGATGGCCCTGGTAGACCTGATCGAACTGACTGCGTGGCGAAGCGCGTCCGGTGCGGACTGCCGGCGAGGGCCGCTAGGCTCCCTCGCGCAGGCGGACCGCCTCCGGGTTGGTGGAGTTCGGGCCCATGTAGATCCCGCGCTCCCATTGCCGCTTCAGCGGATCGCTGACGTGCAACGTCATGCGACCCACCTTCTCGATCTCCATGACGCAGGTCTCGCCGTCCTGCAGCGGGCCGAGGCCCTCGTGGTTCGTTCCGCAGGCGATGACATCACCGGTGTGCAGGGTCATGATGCTGGTCGCGTACTCCACCAGCTGTGGGACGCGGTGCTCCATGTCGTCCGTCCGGTAGTCGTGGCGCAGGTCGCCGTCGTTCCAGAAGCGCACGTGCAGGCTGTTCGGGTCGCCGATCTCGTCCAGCGTGGTGATGCACGGACCGAGCGGCGCGAAGGTGTCGAAGCTCTTGCCCATCCAGCTGCCCTGGCGCCAGGTGCCGCGCCCCTCGGCGCGCGCGGAGACATCGATCATGGCCGTGACGCCGAAGATCGCGCGCCGCCAGTGCTCCTGCGTCACCCTGCGTGCCGGGCCCCGGACCACCAGCGCCAGCTCCGCCTCGTGCTGGAACACGTACGGCCCCGGCCCGTCGAAGATCGGCGCCTCCGTGAGCTCGGGCAGGACGATCGTGTCCCCGGGGCCGATCACCGCGTCGGGGTTCTTCAGGTACATGTTCAGGGCGCGTGGCTCGCGCTGCGCGTGCTCCCAGTAGTTCCCGATGCAGCACAGGATCTTGCCCGGCCGAGGCAGCGGCGGACGCAGCCGCACCACGTCCAGCGGCAGCGGGAGCACGGCCGCCGCGACCTCCTCGATCAGCGGGCGCAGGTCTTCGAACTCATCGATCAGCTCGCGCATCATCTCCTGGCCCGCCTGTGCCGCCAGTCCCGCAGTGGCCCGAGAAACGTCGTGGACGCCGTCGTCCTCGATCACCCCCAGCCGGGCCGCGCCGCCGCCCGGTCCTTCGAACAGCACGAGTCGCATGCGGGCTCCGTCCTCTCGCGTCGTGGCGCCTCGATGGGAAGTCCGGGCGCGGGGCGCCGCGTTTCTCCGCCGCGCGAGTTGCGCGGGGATAATACGTGAGCCGGCCAGTGCCGCGCGGAAGTCGCCCGGGGTGCCGGGAGATTTGAGGGATGATGCAACTCGTACTCGGCGACATGCCTTCCAGCGGCGACGCCCTGCCGGTGGAGGTCGTGGAACGCAAGGGGCGTGGTCACCCCGACACGATCAGCGACGCGCTCGCAGAGGCCGTCAGCCTCCGGCTCTCGCGCCACTACCGGGAGCACTTCGGGACGGTGCTGCACCACAACGTGGACAAGGTGCTCCTGGTCGGCGGGGCGTCCACGCCAGCGTTCGGCGGCGGGCGCCTGACCGCGCCGATCGAGGTGTTCCTGTCCGGGCGGGCCACGAGCGCGTTCCACGGGAAGGACATCCCCGTCGCCGAGCTGGCGTCAGGCGCGTGCCTCCGGTGGTTCGCCGAGCACCTGCCGGGGCTCGATGCCGGGCGCGACCTGCGCGTGCACACGCTGATCCGGCCGGGGTCGTCGGAGCTCGTCGACCTCTTCCTGCGGCCTCGCGCCGGGGGCGCCTGGCTGGCGAACGACACGTCGATCGGCGTGGGGTACGCGCCGCTGAGCAGGCTGGAGCGCGCGGTGCTCGCCGTGGAGACGCGGCTGAACGCTGGCGCGACGAAGCGTGCCTGCCCCGCGATCGGCACCGACGTGAAGGTGCTCGGCGTTCGCCACGAGGATCGCGTGGCGTTCACGGTGGCGACGGCGATGGTCGACCGCCACGTCGCCGACCTCGCGGCGTACCGTGCGGCGGTGTCAGCCGCCGCGACAGAGGCGCGCACCGCCGCCGCCGAGGTGCTCGGGTGGGAGCCAGGCGTGGTCGTGAACGCGGCGGACGACATCGACCGCGGCCAGATCTACCTCACGGTCACCGGGACGTCCGCGGAGGCGGGCGACGACGGCGAGGCCGGGCGTGGCAATCGCGTGAACGGGCTGATCACCCCCTTCCGGCTGATGACCATGGAGAGCGTGGCCGGGAAGAACCCGGTGACGCACGTCGGCAAGCTCTACAACCTCGCGGCGGCGCTGCTCTCAGAGGCGATCGTGGAGGAGACGGACGGGGTGCTCGGCGCCACCTGCGTCATGGTGAGCCGCATCGGTGCCCCGGTGACCGAGCCCCAGTTGATCGAGGTGCGCATCCAGACCGACGGCCGCCCGCAGGCTGACGTGCTGGGCGCCGTGGAGCGCATCGCAGCGGACCACCTGCAGCGCATCCCGCGGCTCGTCGATGATCTCCTCGACGGGTCGCTGGCGTTTGACCGCTGGCCCCTGCGCGGGACCGCGCGCATCGCCTGAGGCGCCGCGCGGGACCGCGCGCATCGCCTGAGGCGCCGCGCGGGGCGTCGCGATCAGGGTGCCAGGATCGCGGTGGCCTCGAGCGAGCCCGCGGCGAGCCGCTGTAGCGCGACGTTCGCACCCGCCAGCGGGAACACCTCGATCTGCGTGCGGATCGGGATCGCGGAGGCGAGCGCGAGGAACTCCGCCGCGTCGTCGCGGGTGAAGTTTGCGACGCTCGCCAGGCGCCGCTCGCCCCACAGCAGGTCGTACGGGAACTCCGGGATGCGGTCCAGGTGGATCGCGTTGATCGCAACGGTGCCACCTCGGTCCACCGCTCGCAGCGCGGCGACGACGACGTCGCCGGCGGGCGCGAAGGTGATCGCCGCGTCCAGCGGTCGAGGCGGGAGCGCATCCAGCGGCCCGGCCCACGCGGCGCCCAGCGCACGCGCCCGTTGCTGCTCGTGCCCGGATCGCGTGCACACGTAGACCTCGCAGCCCCAGTGCCGCGCGACCTGGATGGCGAGCGACGCCGAGGCCCCGAACCCGTACAGCCCGAGGCGGCCCCCCGGCTGGATGCCGGAGATGCGCAGCGAGCGGTAGCCGATCACGCCGCCGCAGAGCAGCGGAGCGGCATCGAGGTCGGCGAAGCCCTCCGGGATGCGCAGCGCGAAGTCCGCCCGCACGACGAGCTCCTCCGCGAAGCCGCCGTCGCGATCCCAACCCGTGAAGCGCGCCTCCGCGCAGAGGTTCTCGCGTCCGGCGAGGCACCGCGCGCACGTCCCGCAGGCCCCGCCGAGCCACGCGATCCCGGCGCGGTCACCGATGCGCCAGCCCGTGACGCCGGGACCCACGGCGGAGACGCGTCCGACCGCCTGGTGGCCGGGGACGATCGGGAGGGCGTGCGGGGCGATGTCGCCCTCGCAGATCTGGAGGTCCGTGCGGCACACCGCGCACGCGGAGACGCGCACCAGGAGCTCGTTCGCCTGCGGCACCGAGGAGGGCACGTCGAGGAGGCGCAGCGGGCCGCTGGCGATCGGGCCGGGTCGCTCCAGCACCTGCGCGCGCATGGACTTCCCCTCGTGCCGTCAGCCGCCGGCGCCATCGATGCCCCGATGCCCTCAACACTACTCGCCCAGCCCGGCTCAGGGCGTCCCACGGGCCCTCGCCAGCGGTCGCGTGTACCATCCGGGTATCCGGCGGGCCTCGCCGCGACCTCGCGCGAGCGGCGGCGCCGTGAGGCCGAACGGGGGTACCGTGGGCAAGATCCTCGTCACCGGGGCGCTCGGCCAGATCGGCTCGGAGCTCGTGGCCGCGCTGCGCGCGCAGTTCGGGGCCGGCCAGGTGGTGGCCTCCGATCTCCGCGTCCCCCCCGCCGGCGCCAGCGACGGGCCGTTCGAGTACGTCGACTGCACCCACATCCGCGAGATCGACGCGGTGGTCCGCCACCACGAGATCGACACGATCTACCACCTGGCGGCGCTGCTCTCCGCGGTCGGCGAGGAGCGTCCGCGCGTCGCGTGGGATGTGAACATGGGTGGCCTGTACCGCGTGCTCGAGGTGGCGCGGCAGCATCGCTGCCGTGTGTTTTTCCCGAGCTCCATCGGCGCGTTCGGCCCGACCACGCCCCGCGATCACACCCCGCAAGACACGATCCAGCGTCCGACGACGATGTACGGGATCACGAAAGTCGCGGGCGAGCTGCTGTGCGACTACTACTGCACGCGCTTCGGACTGGACGTGCGCGGCCTGCGCTTCCCCGGGCTCATCTCGTACAGCGCGCCGCCGGGCGGGGGGACCACGGACTACGCCGTCGAGATCTTCGCGCAGGCGCTGCGCCACCGCCGGTACTCGTGCTACCTGCGCGCGGACACCGTGCTCCCCATGATGTACATGCCGGACGCGATCCGCGCGATGATCGAGGTCATGCAGGCGGAAGCCGCGCGGCTCCGTCACCGCAATGCCTTCAACATCGCATCGATGAGCTTCGCGCCGGCGGCGCTGGCCGCGGAGATCGCCGCGCACCTGCCGGGCTTCACGGTCGACTACGAGGTGGACCCCGTCCGGCAGGCGATCGCAGACTCGTGGCCCCGCTCGCTGGACGACAGCGCCGCGCGGGAGGAGTGGGGCTGGGCGCCTCGCTACGACCTCCCGGCGATGACGCGCGACATGCTCGAGCAGGTCGGCGCCCGTCTGCGCGGCCGCGACGAGACGGGCGGCTGAGAGGAGCGCACCCATGCCGGTTGATCGCGTAGAGCACGTCCTGCGCGCCGCGCTCGACGACCTCGTGGCCTCCGGGCGCGCGAAGGGCGCCGAGAGCGTGATCATCGCCGTGCGCCCCGCCGAGGGCCGGAGCGGGCCGCGCTACCTGCTCGCCGGCGAGGGGGAGCGCGCGTTCCTGCGCTTCAACTCCAACGGCTACCTGGGGATGGCGCTCAACCCCGAGGTGATCGCCGCCGAGGAGGAGTCCGTCGCGCGGTTCGGGGCCGGCCCGCAGGCCGTGCGTTTCATCAGCGGCACGTACTCCCCGCACATCGCGCTGGAGCAGCGTCTGGCCGCGTTCCACGGGCGCGAGGCCGTGATCGCGTTCAGCTCGGCGTACGCCACGGTCATGGGCGTGCTCTCGCCGCTGATCACGGAGCAGACGGCGGTGCTCAGCGACGAGCTCAACCACAACAGCATCATCAACGCCATCCGGCTCGCGCGGCCCCTGTCGCGCGCGGTCTACGGGCACGGCAGCGTCGAGGAGCTGCGGGCCGCACTCGATCAGGCCGCCGGCAGCGCGCGCCGGGCGATCATCGTCACGGACGGCGTCTTCTCGATGCGCGGCGACCACGCCCCCCTCGCGCAGATCCGCGCCGTTGCCGATGAGTACGACGCCCGCTTCCCCGAGAACGTGCTGGTCGTCGTCGACGACTCGCACGGCGTGGGCGCGCTCGGACGGACCGGGCGCGGGACCGAGGAGGTGACGGGCGCGCGGGCGGACCTGCTGATCGCCACGCTGGGCAAGGCGTTCGGCGTCAACGGCGGCTACCTCGCGGGGAGCGCGGTGATCGTGCAGTACCTGCGGGAGACGGCGCCGTTCTACGTCTACTCCAACCCGATCACCCCCGGCGAGGCCGCGGCCGCGGGCCGCGCGGTGGAGCTGCTGGACAGCGCCGCGGGCACAGCGTTGCTCGATCGGCTGCGCGAGAACACGGCACGCTTCCGCACGGGCCTCGTCGCGCTCGGGTACGAGACGATTCCCGGCGAGCATCCGATCGTGCCGCTGCTGGTGCGGGACAGTGATCGCACCGCGGCGCTGGTGCGCGCCCTGCGCGCCGGCGGCGTGCTCGCGACCGGCCTCGGCTATCCCGTCGTGCCGCGGGGCAGCGAGGAGATCCGCTTCCAGATCGCCGCGGACCATACCAGCGACGACATCGACGAGGTCCTGGCGCTGCTCGCCACGTGGCGCGGCGAGCAGGCCTGACCCGGGCTGCCCGCGACGACTCAGGACTCCCCGTTGCGCTCCATCAGCGCCTCGATCAGCGCGCGCGGGCTCGCCGGCATCGAACGCATGCGGATGCCGACCGCGTCGTGGATCGCGTTCGCCACCGCGCCCATCGGCCCGACGATCGGAGTCTCGCCGATGCCGCGCACGCCCAGCGGGTGTCCGGGGTTCGGCACCTCCACGAG
>JBAYVN010000032.1:0-26876 GCA_041674525.1 Dehalococcoidia bacterium
CGGCGATCGCGCGACGGCCGATGTGGTTGAGGCCGTCCGTGAGCCCCAGCGTCATCGTCGTCTTGCCCTCGCCCTCGGGCGTCGGCGTGATCGCCGTCACGACGATGAGCTTCGCCTGCTGCGCGGTCGCCGGGAACGCGGAGAGCGGCACCTTCGCCATCGCCCGCCCGCGCGGCTCCAGGTCGTCCCACGCGAGCCCCATCGCTCCCGCGACATCGGCGATCGGACGCATGGCTCGCTCCCTGCGCACCCCGGGGCCCGTGCGCAGCATGCGCCGGGGCGGGCCCCGCTCGCCAGCCTCCGCTCGCCCCGCGCGAGTCAGGACATAACGCGTGAACGCGGACGAGGCGCTCGGCCTCGGCACGCCCCTGTATCACAAGTGTGAACGTGGCTATAACGCAGGTGATACGCACACGCAGCCGAAATCCCGCGGCGATCCAGCGGCGAGTGACGGCTGTGACCGTATCAGAGGGAGCCACAGTTGGCCGAGTCAACGTTCGGGAAGGATGGGTCCATCGGTCGAGGGCTGAATCGTCGCGCGTTTCTCCGGTCCGCGGCGGCGGGTGGCGTGGGTGCCACAGCGTTCCTCGCGGGCTGTCGAAGCGCGACGCCGGCGCAACCCGGAGCGGCCGCACCGGGCGGTGCGGGGTCGTCGCCCGCGGCGTCCAGCCTCGGGCTGTTCCAGGTCGCGGAGGGCAAGCGGGGCGGGACGATCACCGACATGGCGACGGAGCCGACCACGGGCTTCGACCCCCATGCCACCTCTGCCTCGCAGAGCAACCAGGTCTTTGAGGCCATGCACATCAAGCTCATCCGGCACGACTACCGGAAGGGCTACAAGACCGGCGCCGACGCGCTCATCGGTGAGCTTGCCGCGAAGTGGGAGTCGCCGGATCCGCTGACCTACAACTTCGTACTGCGGAAGGGCGTGAACTGGCCGGACCAGGAGCCGATGAAGGGTCGGCCGATCACCGCCCAGGATGTGAAGTACTCCTTCGATCACGCCCTGCTCCCCACCAGCCAGGTCCAGGAATACGTCTACGGCAACATCGCCTCCGTCACCGCCGTGGACGATGGCTCGCTCACGATCAAGCTGAAGCAGCCCAACCTCTTCTTCCCCAGCGATGTCGACTCGCTGAACTCGATGATCCTCCCGAAGGGCATCTACGAGTGGGCGGGCGGCGACATCAAGGGCGCGGACAAGGTGCGCGGCGGCGGCCCATGGATGCTGGAGGAGTATCGGGCGAACTCCGTGATCCGCTTCACCGCGAACGAGACCTACCGCAAGGTCTTCGGCGTGCCGTACTTCGACCGCCTGAACATGGCCATCATCGCGACGGGCGCGCCCCGGCTGCAGGCCTTCGTGGCGAAGAACACGGACTTCTTCAACCCGGCGGCCGGGCAGCTGGAGTCGGCCAAGAAGGCCCGTCCCGACGCCAGGGTCGTTGACGACGCGTTCCCGGCATCCGGTGGCACCTCGGTCTCGATCAACCGCAAGGAGAAGCCGTTCGACGACCTCCGCGTGCGGCGCGCGATGTCGATGGCGATCGACCGCGAGGGCTGGGGGAAGGCGCTCCAGGTCCCGTACAAGTGGGAGTGCGGTCCGATCTCGTGGGGCTACCCGGAGTGGAAGGTGGACCCTGCTCAGATGCCGGCCGAGGTCGCGAAGTGGCTGAAGTCCGACGTCGCCGAGGCCAAGAAGCTGATGGACGCCGCGGGCTACAAGAGCAACGCCGAGATCCCCCTGAACTACTACCCGTACAGCCCGGACTACACCCCGCTGGGGCAGTTCATCATCGACTCGTTCGGGAAGATCGGCCTCAACCTGAAGCCCCGGATCCACGAGTACAACAACTGGCTCGCCACCGTCTTCATCGGCAAGTACAACGGGCTGATGCATAACCCGGACTCCAGCATCGACCGGCCGTCGCCGCAGTTCGCCGACCGGCTGCGCAAGGGATCGGCGCGCAACCACTCGTTCATCGAGGACGACGAGACGCAGAAGCTGCTCAAGGACTTCTGGGGCGCCAGGAGCATCGAGGAGGCAAAGGCCGTCGGCGTGAAGATCCAGACGCGCTCGGTGGACGACGTCTTCTCGGTCTACGGGCCGATGGGCGTCGCGCCGCACTTCTGGGATCCGTCGGTCCAGAACTACGAGGGCCAGTGGGCATTCAACCACCAGTACGCGTACAAGGACGCGTACTACTGGCGGACGTAGCCGTGCGTACGTCGCCGTAGAGGCGTACACCGCGTGAATGCTGTCGCGCGGAGCTCGCGTCCCCCCGCGGGTTCCGCATCACAGCCCGTGCCGCGGCGGCCCGGTCGCCATGCGCGACCAGGCCGCCGGCGGCACGCGTCATCCAGCGTCGCTGCCGCGCGCTGCCGAACGGGGGAGACGAGCCGCCGCGAGGATCGCGCGGCCCAGGTACGGCACGCCCTGCCGGATCGGCGCGGTGTGGATCCACTCGCGCGGCGTGTGCGCCTCGCCGCCGGTCGTCACGCCGATGCACGTCGTGGGGTAGCCCGCGCCGAACGCGGCGTTGGCGTCCGTCGACCCCGCGGTGAACTCCGGTGCCGGCATCCGCAGACCACGACGCGCTCCGACCACGGCCTGCACCAGTGGGATGTCCGCGGACAGGCTGCCGCCGGGCCGCGCGCCGATGCGCTTGAAGCGCACCTCGGCGGCGGCGCCCACCGCGCGGCGGACCGCGGATCGCACCGCGCGGAGCAGGGCGTCCACGTTCGCCGGCTCCACCGAGCGGATGTCCAGCTCGAAGGCCGCGTCCGGGGCGATCGTGTTCACGCTGCGGCCCCCGCGGATCACGCCCACGTTCATCGTCGTCTTCGGCTGCGCGGCGGGGTCCGGCATCAGCGGCTCCAGCGCGACGATGCCGCGCGCCAGCAGCGCGATGGCGTTGCTGCGCCCGTATGCACCCCAGGAATGGCCGCCCTCGGTCTGCACGCTCACCTCGTAGCGGAGCGAGGCGACCGCCGCCGTCTGCACACGGTGCAGCGAGTGCCCCTCGATCGCGATCACCGCGTCGAAGTCCCGCGCGTAGTCGTTGATCAGCCGGCGCGCGCCCCGCAGGTCGCCGCGTCCCTCCTCTCCGACGTTCGCCGCGAAGATGATGTCGCCCGCGCCGCGCACGGCGGATGCCTGCATCACCTCGGCGACCCCCAGCATCGCTGCGACGCCGAGGCTGTTGTCGCCCACGCCGCGTCCCGTGAGGCGGCCGCGGCTCCGCAGCACCGGCGTCTCCCGGTCCGGGAACACGGTGTCCGTGTGCGCGCAGACCAGCAGCCGCGCGCGGCCCGCCTCGCCGCGCCGGATGGCGACGACGTTCGACAGGGCGTCGATGCTGAGGTGCGACCAGCCGCCGATGCCCGCGAACCGGTCGTGGACGTACTGCGCGCGGGTGCGCTCGTGGAACGTGGGCGCGGGAATCTCCGTCACCTGAATCGTCTCCTCGATCACGCGTGGCACGGCGCGATCCAGGGCGCGCTCATAGGCGGTGGGGGTCATGGCTCCTCGCATCCTGCCGGGGGCGCGGTGGGGCGTCTCCGGCGCACGCGTGTGTTATACACGGGTGGGCGTGGCGAGCGCATTCGCGGCCGGGCGCGGACGAGCAACTTCGTCGCGTGGCCCCCCGCGGGCTACACTGCCGACCGAACCCGCGCACCGACCACCCTCTGACGGGAGAGGCCCTCGACATGATCCGACCAGTTGCAGCGTTCGACCGCCTCGGCACGGAGACGGCGTTCGAGGTCCTCGCCCGCGCCCAGCAGCTCGCCGCCGAGGGGCGGGACATCATCAACCTGGGGATCGGCCAGCCGGACTTCCGCACCCCGGACCACATCGTGGAGGCGGCCAAGCGCGCGCTGGACGAAGGCGCGCACGGCTATACCGCCGCGGCGGGCATCCCGGCGCTGCGCAAGGCGGTCACCGTCGACCTCCACAAGCGCCACGGCGTGGACGTGGATGAGCGCGCGGTGCTGATCGCGCCGGGCGCGAAGCCGATCATGTACTTCACGATCCTGATGTTCGGGGAGCCCGGCGCGGAGATCCTGTACCCGAACCCCGGCTTCCCGATCTACGAGTCGATGATCGCGTACACGGGAGCGAAGCCGGTGCCGATCGAGCTGCACGAGAGCGCCGGGTTCTCGTTCGACGCGGACCAGGTGCTCTCGCGGGTGAACGAGCGCACGCGCCTCATCATCCTCAACAGCCCCGGCAATCCAACCGGCGGCGTGATCCCCGCCGCCCAGATCGAGCGGCTGCTCGAGGGCCTCGAGGCGTACCCGGACTGCGTGATCCTGAGCGACGAGGTCTATAGCAAGATCCTCTACGAGGGCCGCAAGCACGTCAGCCTGCTCTCGTATCCGCAGATCCGCGACCGCCTGATCGTCATCGACGGGTGGAGCAAGACGTACGCCATGACCGGGTGGCGGGTCGGCTACGGGATCTTCCCGGAGGCGCTCTTCCCGCACGCGGAGCGGCTGGCGGTCAACTCCTACTCCTGCGTGAACGCCGCGACGCAGTTCGCCGCGCTCGCCGCCCTCGAGGGCCCGCAGGACGACGCCGCACGCATGGTGGCGGCGTTCGACGAGCGCCGGAAGCTGATCGTGCGCGAGCTCAACACCATTCCCGGCGTGCGCTGCGCCGACCCGGGAGGGGCGTTTTACACGTTCCCCAACATCACCGGGACCGGCCTGGACTCGCGCACGTTCCAGCGCCGGCTGCTGGACGAGTCGGGCATCGCGGTCGTGTCGGGCACCAGCTTTGGCGCGCTGGGCGAGGGCTACGTGCGCTTCTCGTACGCCGCCTCCACGGAGGCGATCAGCGAGGCCATGCGGCGTCTGCGCACGTTCGTTGAAGCGAGCGCGGTGAAGTAGCCACGCGTTCGCGCGTCCACGCCGGCGAGGAGGCAGCACCCATGCGCGTGAACACCACGAAGGCGAAGCTCCTGGGCGGCGGGGTCGTCTTCGGCGGCATCGTGAGCGGCTTCTCGCCCGAGACCGTGGAGCTGCTCGGCCTGATCGGCTACGACTTCGTGTTCATCGACTGCGAGCACGGCTCGTTTGGCCTGGACCAGGTTGAGCAGATGGTGCGCGCCGCCGAGGTGGCCGGGATCACGCCGATCGCACGCGTCCCGGATCACCAGGACGCCACCATCCTGCGCATCCTCGACCGGGGGGTGCAGGGGATCATCGTGCCGCACGTGAACACGGCCGCGGACGCCGTGCGGGTCACCACCGCGGCGCGGTACTACCCGGAGGGGCACCGCGGCGCGGGAGGCGGGCGCGCGCACGACTACAATGTGCACGCCTCCCGCGTGGACACCTCGCGCTGGCTGAACGAGCAACTCCTCGTGATCCCGATGTGCGAGGAGACGGAGGCCGTCGCGAATCTCGAGGCGATCCTCGCGGTGCCGGGCGTGGACGTCGTGCACGTCGCGTCGGGCGATCTCGGGCAGAGCATGGGCAACCCGCCCGCCGCGGAGGTGCGCCGCGTGATGGCGGACGTGGTGCATCGCGTGCGGGCGGCCGGCAAGTACGCGGGTGTCGGCGGGAACGCGCCGTCGGATCCCGATGGGGTGGCGGCGCTGATCGCGGAGGGCGCGTCCTTCGTCACGGTCCCCGCTCTCGGTCTGTTGCGGCTGGGCGCCGAGGCGTTCCAAAACGGGGTGGCCGCTGCCCGGGAGCGCCGAGGGGCGTAGCCGGCCCTCGATGCGGGCTAGCCGGGCCTGCCGGTCGACTGACACAATGCGCAGCATCCAGCCGGCCCGGACTCGCGCGAGGCACGCGATGCGCGCGCCACGACACGGGCCGGGTGAGCGGGAGTGCTCGGTCCCGGAGGGCCACATGCCCTGGGTGATCCTCGGTCTGCGCCTGGTGCTCGCCGGGATGTTCGCATTCGCCGCGGCGATGAAGCTCGGCGGGCTGTCCGAGTTCCGGCGCGCCGTCCGCGACTTCGGCGTGCCGGACCGCGTGGCCCCGCTCGCCGCCGTGCTGGTGCCGCTGGCGGAGATCGCCGTCGCCGCCGCCCTGCTCCCGGCGGGCTCCGCCGCGTGGGCTGCAGGGGGCGCCGCCGTGCTTCTCACCGCCTTCACGGTCGCCGTGGCGATCAACCTCGCGCTGGGACGGCGGCCCGGCTGCAGCTGCTTCGGCGAGGCCTCCGCCGGGCCGATCGGTCCGCGCACCATGGCGAGGAACCTCGCGCTGATCGCCGTCGCTGCGGCCGTACTCGCGGCCGGCGATCGCACCGCGACGCTGAGCGCCGTCGCATGGCTCCCGCACGCCGGAATTGCCGGGGTCGCGTCCCTCGCCGCGCTGTTCGCGGCCGTGAGCGTGCTGGTATGCGTGCTGGTATGGAGGACATCGCTCGCCTCGCTCGTGGGCGCCCTCTCCATCCGGGACGTCCGGGGTGCGAACGCGCTGGCGCCGATGGGCCGCCCCGCCCCCGGGGGACCCGCGCGGTCGTACACACCACGGCCCGGGCCGGCCGGCGGACTGCCGATCGGCTCGCCCGCCCCCCCGTTCACCCTCGGCACCCTCGACGGGCGCACCGAGTCGCTGGGCGCGTTGCTGGGGGCGGGGCGGCCGCTCCTGCTCGCGTTCGTGGATCCGATGTGCGCGCGCTGCGGCGACCTCGCACCGTGGTTCGCGAAATGGCAGCGCGAAGCGGGCTCCTCCTACACGCTCGCGCTGATCTCGCGGCTCTCCGCCGCCGAGAACCGTGCGAAGTGGGCGGACCGCGGCCTGCCTCCCGTCCTGATCCAGGACGGCCGCGAGATCATGGACGCCTACCTGGTCACGGGGACGCCAAGCATGATCGCCGTGCTCGCGGACGGCACCATCGGCAGCGCGGCGGTGCACTGGAACCCGGACATCGAGGCACTCGTCTCGCGCTTCACCGGCGCCGCCGGTGAGGCAGCGGCGGGCGCGCCGAACTGGTGAGGCTGCCCCAGCCTTCGCTTCGGGCGGATGCCGCGGCGGTCGCTCCTCGTACCGCATTCCCGGCTCTGGCGGCCTCGCCGTTTCCACGTTCCGGCCCGGAACTGCTAAACTCGCGCCGCTCATTACCTGATGGTTCAACGACCAGACCTGCGCCCTCCGGGCGCACCGGATTGGCAGGGGTGTCATGGCGGGGTTTCTCGATCGTGTGCGCGTGCTGGACCTGACGCAGGGGATCGCCGGTCCGGCGTGCACCAAGCTGCTGGCCGACTGGGGCGCCGACGTCGTCAAGGTCGAGGAGCCGGTCGAGGGTGACGCCTCGCGACACTGGGGGCCGTTCGCCGGCGACCAGGAGGGGCTGGAGCGCGGCCTCAACTTCCTCTACCAGAACGGCAACAAGCGCAGCGTCACGCTGAACATCGCCACGCCCGGCGGGAAGCGCGCCCTGGATGAGCTGGTCCGCTGGGCCGACATCGTGGTGGAGAGCTACGAGCCGAAGACCGCCGAGGACCTCGGCCTGACCTACGAGCGCATCTCCACCGTCAACCCGGGCGCCATCATGGTGTCGGTCACCAGCTTCGGGCACAACGGCCCGTACCGGGACTATGAGGCGACGCAGATCGTGGAGTACGCGCTCTCCGGCGTCATGTACCACATCGGCACGTATGACCGGGAGCCGGTGATCCACGGCACGCCGCAGGGTGAGTACATGGCGGCCATCAACGGCGCCATCGGCGCCATGGCGGCCCTCCTGCACCGCGACGCCACCGGCGAGGGCCAGCACGTCGACATCTCGATCGTCGAGTGCCTGTCGATGATGCTCTCCGCCAACGAGTTCTCGGCGTACGCCTTCGCGGGCGGGGTGCCTCGTCGCACGCCCCGGCGGCCGGTGGGGGTCAACCAGATCGTCGAGTGCGCGGACGGCTACATCGTCCCCATCGCGCAGCGCGACTGGGAGATGTTCGCGGCCTTCCTGGAGGCGCCGGCGCTGCTGGAGGACCGCTTCCTGGACGTCACTCAGCGCTTCCGCCTTGGCGAGGAGGTGGTGGCGATCATCAAGGAGGCCGTGGCAAACAAGGGGCGCTACGAGCTATTCCACGGCGCGCAGGCGCTGGAGCTTTCCTTCGGACTGGTGCAGGACACCGCCGACCTGGTCGCCTGCCCGCAGCTGGAGTCGCGTAACTACTGGGCGCAGGTCCAGCATCCGGAAGCGGGGGAGCTGCGGTACCCGGGCGTGCCCTTCCAGCCGTCCGTGTCGACCTCCACCCCGCCCGCCGCCGCACCGCGACTGGGGCAGCACAACCAGGAAGTGCTCGAGGGGGTGCTGGGGCTCCCACTGCAGGAACTGGAGCGGGATGGCGCGTTCTCCCGGTGAGCCAACCGAGGTGGCGTTCGCCCAACCAGTGCCATTCGCACAGGTTCAGTGCCTGTCTGGTGCGAATGCGTCTGCTTGTCAATTTGGAGCGTATCGGCTAAGAACGTGGTACCGGTGAAGGGCTGCGCCCCGGGGGGATTCGGCACACGTCCGAACCAGGCGCGGTCAGGGGCAAACCGGACCACGAGGGCGGCGGGGTTACCGCCGTCGTGGGTGGTGCGCATGTCAGTGCGTGCCGCAGAAGGAGGGGCTCTGTGATCGGTTACGCGATTCGACGCGCGTTGCTGTTCTTCCCGACGATCGCCATGGTTTCGATTATCGTGTTCTCGCTGCTGAGCCTGGCTCCGGGAGATGCCGCAACGATCATCGGGCAGGACTCCTCGCCCGAGAAGATCGAGGCGCTCCGCGAGTCCCTGCACCTGAATGACCCGATCCCCGTGCAATACGGGCGATGGCTCGGCAGCCTCGTCACCGGGAACCTCGGGAAGTCGATCTTCACCGGTCGTCCCGTCATCCAGGACATCACCTACCGCCTCCCGACGACGTTCGAGCTCGGATCGATATCGCTCTTCCTCACCGCCGTGGTCGGCTCCACGATCGGCATGATCTCAGCCGCGAAGCCGGAAAGCATGGTGGACCAGTTCTCCCGTGCGTTCGCGATCCTGGGCCTGTCCCTGCCGCTCTTCTGGGTGGCCGCGATCGTGCTGGTGGTGCCCGCGCTCCGGTTCCACTACAGCCCGCCAGCGTTCTACGCCGGCCCGTTCGAGAATCTCGCGGACAACCTGCGGATCCTGATCCCCGCCGGCGCCGTCCTGGCATTGAGCGGCATCGGACGCATCTCGCGCCTGATGCGGGCGACGATGCTGGACGTCATGAGTCAGGACTACATGCGGACCGCGCGGGCGAAGGGGCTCAAGGAGTCCACGGTGCTGCTCCGGCACGGCCTGCGGAATGGGTTGATTCCCGTGGTCACGCTGCTGGGCCTGGAGGTGCCGTTCCTCTTCGGCGGCGCGGTGATCATCGAGCAGGTTTTCGCCATCCCCGGGATGGGCAACTACCTGTACGACGCAATCAACAAGCGCGACATCATCGTGGTGATGGACCTCAACATGTTCATCTCCTCGATCGTGCTGATCTCGAGCCTGGGCGTTGACCTGACGTACGGCGTGATTGACCCCCGGATGCGTATCAGGGGCTAGCCGCCAGCGTCCAACCTCCGACTGGATTCGTGACTCGCACGAAGGAGCGAAGCAATGCAAGAGGGCAGTCTCGCCGGGTCGAGCGCGCTTGAGTTCAACGAGTATGAGAAGCGGACCCGCACCCAGCGCATCGTGCGCGTGCTCGTGCGGAAGCGCCTGTTCACCTTCAGCCTTCTGATGCTGCTGATCATCGGCGGCGCATCCGCTGCCGCGCCCTGGATCGCCCCGTACTCGTACGTCGCCACGGACACGGCGAACACGCTGTCGTCCCCGACCAGGCTGCACTGGTTCGGTTCGGACGTGGTTGGTGCGGACACGTTCAGCCGCGTGCTGTACGGCGGGCAGGTCGCGTTCTCGGTCGGCGGTCTGTCGTCGCTCATCGCCACCGTGCTCGCACTGATCTGGGGACTGACCTCCGTCCAGATCGGCGGCTGGTTCGACAGCATCTTCCAGCGCGTCGTCGACGCCTGGCTGAGCATGCCGTTCCTCGTCGTGGTCCTGACAGCGGTGGCGCTGTTCGGCCCGGGACTGTGGACCGTCATCATCATCCTCGGCGTATCGCGGAGCTTCGGCATGTCGCGCATCGTGCGCGGCTCTGCGCTCCGTGAGAAGAACATGACGTACGTGGAGGCCGCTGAGTCGATCGGCGCGAGCAACGCGCGCGTCGCCATCCGGCACGTGCTGCCGAACGTGCTTCCCGTGGTGATCGTGTTGACGAGCCTCTCGTTCGCTCAGGCGATCCTGGCGGAGGCGTCCCTGAGCTTCCTCGGCTGGGGCGTTCCGCCCCCCAAGCCGTCGTGGGGCTCCATGCTCAGCGGCCAGGTCATCCAGTACATGTACCAGCAGCCGTGGCTGGGCGTGTTCCCGGGCATCGCGCTCACGGCCACCGTGTGGGCAGGCAACCTCGCCGGCGATGGCCTGCGAGACATCCTCGACCCGCGCCTGCGTGGGCAGAACGTCTAGCCGGACCCAGGCGGGGCCGGACGCGCAGAGGCACACGAGGGACACACGAGGGAGGAGCCGACAGGCTCCTCCCTCTCTCTCCCCTGCATCTCGAGCAGCCCGGCGGTGAGCCGGTGTCCGAATCGCGCCCAGGGCTTCGGGTACCGCGTGCGCGCCGGAGCCGGCGCAGGGCTTGACGGCACTGGACACCCCCTATAGCGTCACGCACGCGCGTCGAGGGCACTTGCCTCGGCGCGCCTGATATAGCCAACCCGGCGAGCAGATGAAGAGCCCTATGACGACTGTCGCATTGCAGGATCTCGCCGTGCTCGAGTGCGGCACCCGGCTCAGCGTCGGGATGTGTGGCAAGCTTCTTTCCGACCTCGGCGCCCGTGTCACGAAGGTCGAGCCGATCGACGGCGACCCCGCCCGGCGCATCGGCCCCTTCCCGGGCGATGTCCCGCACCAGGAGCAGAGCGGCCTCTTCGCGTACCTGAACCAGGGCAAGCGTGGCATCACGCTCGACCTGGAGACGGCCGCGGGCCGGTCCGCGCTGCGCCGCCTCGCACCGAGCTACGACATCGTCATCGCCGGCGGGAGCTACGACGAGCTGGAGCGCTGGGGCCTGCTCTACGACTCGCTGGGAGACGTCAAGCCCGGGCTCATCTGCACCGCCATCACCCCGTTCGGGCTCACGGGACCTCGCCGCGCCTTCGCGGATAGCGAGATCGTGGTCACCGCGCAGAGCGGCATCGGCTACTACGTCCCCGGGCCGGTGCCATCACTCTCCATGCCGCCGGTCATCCCCGGGACGCACCTCACCGCGTTCTGCGCGGGCGTGCAGAGCGCGACCGCGACCATGGTGGCCGTCACCGGGCGGTCCGAGGGCCGCGGCCGGCAGGTGGACGTCTCCGAGCAGGAGACCTTCCTCGACAGCCTGCGCATGTACCTGAGCACGTACGCCTACGAGGGCGTGGTCCATCCGCGCGGGGCCGCCGAGCAGGCCGTCGCCATCCGCGGCCAGACGGGCCAATGCCGGGACGGGTACATCTCGAACGTTCCCGGCCCGCAGTCCACCGACCAGGCGTGGCTCGCGCTCGTGGACGCGATGGACAACCCGGAATGGGCCACCGACGTCCAGATGTTCGACCTGGAGTACCGGCGCGCACACGCCCCCGAGATCATCGCGCGCATCAACGACTGGACCATGAGCCTGACGAAGGACGAGGTCGCGCGGCGACTCCAGCTGCGACACCAGACCTCTCTGCCCGTCAACGAGATCGACGACCTGCTGCGGGACGAGCAGCTCGAGGCGCGCGGGTACTTCACCAGCATGGTGCAGCCGGGCCTGGAACACGCGCGCATTCCCCTGAGCCCGATCCGCTTCGATGGCGCGTCGATCACCAGCGGGGCCCTGCGCGCCCCCCTCCTGGGCGAACACAACGCCGAGGTCCTGTCGGAGGCTGGCTTCTCTGCCGAAGAGCGCCTGTGGTTCGAGCGCTCAGAGGTGATGTAGGAAGGTGGATGCGGTGACGCTGCCCCTGGAAGGCATACGTGTCCTCGACTTGACCTGGTGGATCGCCGGGCCGCTGGCCACCACGCAGATGGCGATGATGGGCGCAGACGTAATCCGCCTTGAAAGCCGCGCCCGGCCGGACAGCATGCGCCTGACCACGCCCTTCGCGAACGGCGAGCCGGGCGTGAACCGCAGCGGCCGCTGGAACAGCCATAACTTCAGCAAGCGCTCGGCCGCGCTCAACCTCACCAAGCCCGAGGCACAGGCCCTGGCGCGGCGCCTGGTCGCGCAGAGCGACGTGGTGTTGGAGAACTTCGCCGCGGGTGTGCTCGATCGCCTCGGTCTCGACTGGGAGACGCTGAAGGCCGCGAACCCGAAGATCACCCTCTGCTCCGTCTCGGTCGTCGGCCGCGATGGCCCCCGCAGCTCGTACATCGGCTTCGGGCCGGGCGCGATCGCGTACTCCGGTCTCGGCGCCGTCACCGGGCACAGGGGGGGCACGCCGGGCACCATCCCGCCGTTCCTCGCCGACTACACCACCGCGTGGCACGTCGCCCTCTCGGTGCTCGCCGCTCTGCACGAACGCAAGCGCACCGGCGTGGGCCGCCGCATCGAGCTGTCGATGGTCGAGGCGCAGGCGAGCCAGCTGCCCGAGGCATTCATCGACGCCTCCATGAACGGGCGCGTCGCGAAGCCGAAGGGGAACGACCATCTCTCCGTGGCCCCTCACGGCTACTACCCGTGCGCCGGGGACGACCGCTGGATCGCGATCTCGGCGGAGAACGACCGGCAGTGGAATGGGCTGTGCTCCGTGCTGGACGGGCCGGAGCGGCGCCTCAGCGGCGACGCCCGCTTCGCGGATGGCCTTGCGCGCTTCGAGCACCGCGACGAGCTGGACGAGGTGATCGCGGGCGTCACGTGCGCGTTCGCAGACGCCGACCTGGAGGCGCGCCTGCAGGCCGCGGGCGTACCCGCCGGCATCGCCATGACCCCGGCCGACCTGTACGTGGACGAGCACCTGAAGGCCCGCGAGGCCTTCATCAGCCCCGCGCACCCCGAGGTGGGCCCGTACCCGATGGCGGGCCTGGCGTGGAAGCTCTCCGACGCCCCGCCGGTCATCAAGCCCTCGCCGTTGCTGGGGCAGGACAACGCGTACGTATACGGCCAGCTGCTGGGACTGAGCGAGGCCGAGATCGCGGCCCTCGAGGCCTCGGGCATCGTCGCCTGACTCCGTCGGCGTGACCTGTGAAGAAGCCCGCCATTGGCGGGCTTCTTCGTGCCATCGAGGCGAGCGAATGCGCTATCCCCAGCCGCCCCCGTCGCGGAACTCCCGCGGCACCGGGCTGCCGTCCGGGAAGGTGTTCCCGACGCCGATCGGGTTCGACCCGTGCAGGATGCGCATGCCGTTGTCGGACAGCATCGTTCGCTTCTGCGCGTCGCTCAGCAGCGGCAGGTTGAGCACGATATCGATCTCGTTCTTGCGGTTGCCGTCGAACTCGTGCAGCGGGAAGTTCGTGCCGAACGCGCAGTGCTCGGCGCCGACGCGGATGATCAGCCTCGAGAGGTCTGCGGCCAGCTCGGGGTGCTCGGCGACGCGAGGCAGGACCACCGTCATGTCGAAGAACACGTGCTCGAAGCGGTCGGCGAGGTGGTACGTGTCACCCATCATGTCGTTGTAGCCGCCGAGCGCATGGGCCAGCACCACGTTCAGGCGAGGGAAGGTCTCCAGCGTCTCGCGGAAGCGCATCGGGCGGCCCCAGGAGTCGCCGGTGCGCGGGCTGAGACCCATGGCGCCGCTCCCCCCGGACTGCGCGAACAGCGGCATGTTGATGGACTGCATGAACTCGTACATCGGGAAGAGCCGGTGGTCGTCCGCGTGGTGGTGCGTCTGCACGCCCAGGAGCTTCACGCCGCGCGCGCCCTCGTCCCAGCGGTTCTGGACGTAGCTGGCGAGGGCATCGCCGGACATCAACCGCGGATCGACCATGATGAACGGCACCAGCTCCGGGTGCTGCTGGCCGACCCAGCACGCCCAGGCGTTGTTGTGATCCATGCGGCTGAGGAGCTTGTTGTCCAGCGCGAGGCCGGAGTTGCTCTCCCACTGCGGCGTGCCGTAATCACCCCGCTCGCGCAGCGCGCGTTCGCGCATCTCGCGCGTCGGCGTCACGGCGAGCGCCGAGCAGTACGAGACGCCCGCCGCCTTCATCCCCGCGAGGTGATCCTCGGGGACTCCCGTGTATTCGATCTTCGGCGCGTGCCGGGTGTGGAACTGGCGGAGTGCCTGCCGACCGATCTCGGGCGTCCGGAACATGTGCGTGTGGATGTCGACGATCGGGTAATCGGGCATTGCCGCTGGTGGTCCTTCCCTGCCGAACGGTCACTGGACTGGCGGCCGGATCGTAGCAGCGGGCGCCGTTCGAACAAGCGCGCGCGAGGGCTCGTGCGCACGGGGCGGCGCGCGAGGCGAGAACACGTGCGTGAGCGCCGGGATGGCCACGATGAATACGAAGGAGCCCGCCATGCGGCGGGCTCCCGTGCAAGGCTTCCTCGTCTCCGCGCGGCGCGCGGAGAGCGTGCGTGCTATCCCCAGCCGCCGCCGTCGCGGAACTCGCGCGGGACGGGGTTGCCGTCCGGGAAGGTGTTCGCGACGCCGATCGGCTCGGAGCCGCGGATCAGCTTCAGGCCGTTGTCGGACAGGATCATCCGCTTCTCCATGTCGGTGAGCAGCGGGAGCTCCAGCCAGATGTCGATGTCGCGCTTGCGGTCGTGGTTGAACTCCGTGAGCGGGAAGTTCGTGCCGAACGCGATGTGCTCTGCGCCCACGCGCCGGGCCATCTTCGCCAGGTCCATCGCCAGCTCGGGGTGCTCCGCGACGCGCGGCGTGACCACCGTAGTGTCCACGTACACGTTCTCGAAGGTGTCGACCAGGTCCAGCAGGTCGCCCATGGTGTTGTTGTAGCCGCCGAGGGCGTGTGCCAGGATGACGTTCAGCTTCGGGAAGTTCTCCAGGGTCTTGCGGAACTGCCGTGGCCGGCCCCACACGTCGCCGGTCCTGGGGTTGACCTGGACGCCGTTCTGTCCCATCCCCGTGCCGCCACCGGACTGCGCGAAGAGCGGCATGTTGATCGACTGCATGAAGTCGTACATCGGGAACAGGCGCTTGTCGTCCGCGTGGTGGTGCGTCTGCACGTTGAGGAGCTTCACGCCCCGGGCGCCCTCATCCCAGCGGTTCTGCACGTAGCTGGCCAGGGCGTCACCGGCGATCAGCCGCGGGTCGATCATGATGAACGGGACGATCTCGGGGTACTTCTGACCCACCCAGCAGCCCCACGCGTTGTTGTGATCCATGCGCGTGAGGAGCTTCGCGTCCAGCTTCAGGCCGGAGTTGTTGTCCCAGACAGATGTTCCGTACTCGCCGCGCTCGCGCAGGTCGCGCTGACGCATCTCACGGGTGGGCGTCACGATCATCGCCGCGGAGTAGGAGACTCCGGCGTCCTTGTGCCCGGCGATGAAGTCCTCGGGGAGACCGGTGTACGGGATCACCGCGGTGTGCGGGTTCCGCCAGAAGGCTCGCTGCCCGACCTCGGGGGTCCGGAAGAGGTGCGTATGGATATCGACGACTGGGTAATCAGGCATGCCGTGTTCCTCCCGGCGGGCGTTTGAGATAGCGGCGGTATGGTACCAGCGAACGTCAACCGGACCGTAATTCGGTGCGGCGCGGCGAGGGATTTGGTGGGCGCTGGTTCTGGACATTCCCGTGGGGGCAGCGTACAAACGTCTCGGCGCTCGGGGCGGAGCGCCGCCAGCCGGCGCGTGGGCCGTCCCCGTGACGGTCGCCCGCGCCGCGCAGCCATCGGGCATCGGTCGTGCGTGCATGCCGCCGGGACGCGAGTCCGTGCGGCGCACGGGCCGCCGAAGCGATCCCGTGACTGCATGAGCCGCCAGACGCGCATTCGTTCGCATTGATTGAGGAGATGCAGCATGCCGCACCCACTCGACGGAGTGAAGATCATCGAGATCGCGACCTACGCGCCGGCCAACATGGCCGCGGGCTGGCTCGCGGATCTGGGCGCCGACATCATCGTCGTCGAGCCGCCCGCAAACCGCGCGCTCGGCCCCGAGTGGGACAAGAGCGACCGCATCCGCCACCTGGAGAACCGCAACAAGCGCGGCATCGGCCTCAACCTGCGCGAGGCCGAGGGGCAAGAGATCCTGCACAAGCTCGTGAAGGACGCCGACGTCCTCATCGAGGCGAACCGCCCCGGTGTTGCCAAGCGCCTCGGCTACGACTACGAGACGCTCTCGAAGATCAACCCGCGCATCATCGTGCTGTCCTCCACCGGCTACGGCCAGGAGGGTCCATTCAAGATGCTGCCGGGCCACGGCAACGTCTGGGAGGCCACCGGCGGCTGGCTGCTCGCGCAGTCCCAGGGCCTGGGCAACATGGCCGGGGACTTCACCGGCAAGCCCTGGCTCAACCCCTTCAACCTTGCCGACATCAAGTCCGCGCCGTGGATCCTCGCGACGATCCTGACCGCGCTCTACGTGCGCGAGAAGACCGGCGAGGGCCAGTACTGCGACACCGCGCTCTTCGACGCGGTGATCGCGGTGAAGGACCCGGAGAAGGATGCGCGCGGCGGCGACTACCTCCGTGCGCCGCGCCCCAGCTGGAACAACTACGAGTGCAGCGACGGCAAGTACATCGCCTTCGCGGCCGGCGAGGCGATCCAGTGGGCGAACCTCTGCAAGGCCATCGGCCTGGAGCAGTACACGAACGATCGCGGCAACCTGAGCCAGGAGAAGTCCGAGGAGATCATCGCGGCGATGGCGAAGGTCTTCAAGGCGAAGACCCGCGACGAGTGGTTCGCCGAGCTGAGCCAGTACGACATGGAGGTCGCGCCCGTCCTCACGCTGGAGGAGTCCGCGAACCACCCGCAGGTCAAGGCGCGCGAGATGCACGTGGAGGTCACGGACGACGCTGGATACCGCCAGGTCCAGTACGGCACGCCGATGCACCTGAGCAAGACCCCGCCGAAGCGCAAGCACCGCCGCGCGCCGAAGTTCGGCGAGCACACGGAGCAGGTGCTGGCCGAGCTCGGGTACAGCGCCGCCGACATCACCAGGCTCACCACGTCCGGCGTGGCGATCGCGAAGAAGTGGTAGCTGCGTCGGAGGCGTCAGCCTTCACGCGGTGACACGGCACAATTCGAGACTCCCCGGTGCGGCGGTTCACGGACCGTCACCCCGGGGAGTCCTCGCGTCCGGCGTCGCGCGAGGGTGGCACGTGCGTTCCACGGGGCGCGCGGAACGCTACACTCCCCCGTGTCGCGCGGCTGCCGCATGATGGCGCCGTGGGGTAGTGGAGTGAGCACGGACGCGGGGACGGGACGCGCGGAGTGACGCGGAGGGAGCCGGCCATCACGCGAGCACCTGACGCCGGACCCGACGGGCTCTTCTACCTCGACCTGCACACGCACACATCCGACGGTTCGAACGATGCGCACGCGACCGTGGAGGCGTACCTCCGGTGGATCCAGCGCCGCCGCGAGGCCGGGTACCGCATCGACGGCTTCGTGCTGACCGAGCACCGCAACCTTGACCCGCGCCTCGACTACTCGGCGCTGGCGGAGCGCTACGACGCCGTCGTGCTGCGCGGCATGGAGGTGGAGACGGACACCGGCCACGTGCTGGTCTACGGCGTCTCCGACCGCTTCTACCGCGAGATCGACGTCCTGAGTGTCACGCTGCCGTACGAGGACGTCTTCCGCGCCGCTCGCGAGCATGGCGGGATCGCCGTGGGCGCGCACGCCGGGCGGCGTCGCATCGGCCTGGCGCACCACGTGGACCTCGCTGGCATCGCCCTCGACAGCGTCGAGTTGATCGAGGCGCTCAACGGCGGGAGCAGCGAGCAGGAGAACGCCCGGGCGCTCCTGCTCGGGGAGCAGTTCAACCTCGGCATGATCGGCGGGAGCGACTCGCACTTCGTGAGCACGCTCGGCTCGTACCTCACGGCCTTCCGCGAGCCCGTTCGCCACATGGAGGCCCTGGTCGAGCAGCTGCGCGCGGGCCTGGTGCACGCCGTCACCGCCGACGGCGCGCGGAGCGTGCCCGTCGACTAGCCTCCGGTGCGGCCCGAGGGCTGGCCGGCCCGCTGCCCCCGGGAGGGGGCAGCGGGGAGCGGCGTGCGATCTACTTCATGACCCCCTGGGCGAAGGTGCGCAGCTGGTCCAGGTACCCGCCACGGGCGGCGGGGAGGTTGACGACCAGGCGCGTCACGCCCAGCGCCGCGAACGCCTCGACCTCACGGCGAGCGGAGGAGGGCGTGTACCGGTTCCACGTCATCTCGCCGCGGGCGGACATCGTCCCGCTGGTGTCCTCACCCTCGGCGACCATCAGCGGCGACCAGCGCACGGAGATCTCCGGGTACTGGGCGCCCTTCGATGCGCAGTACTCGCGCAGCTTCGCAGCGGAGGGCTCCAGGCGCTCGGCCGAGTTCGCGCTCGGGTGCCAGCCCCCGCCGTACTCGACGATGCGGCGGAACGTGGCGTCGCTGTTCCCGCCGACGAAGACTTGCGGGAACGGCTTCTGTACCGGGTGGATCAGCGGGCGCGAGTTCGCGAACTTGCTGTACTTCCCGTCGAAGTTCGCCACCTCGTGCGTCCACAGCTCGATCATGACCCTCATGTACTCGTCGGTCATCGCACCGCGCTCCTTGTACGGGAGTCCCAGCGCATCCGACTCCATCGGCTCGTGCCCGGAGCCGATGCCGAGGAGCAGGCGGCCGTTCGAGAGGAAGTCGATCGTCGCCAGCTGCTTCGCGGTCTGCACAGGCGGGCGGTAGGGGATTACCAGGACGGTGGTGCCCAGCTTCAGGCGGGTGGTGAGCGCCGCCATGTACGGCAGGACCGACAGCGGGTCCTTGAACTCGTTGCCGTAGTGGTCCGCCATGTTGTCCGGGAAGATGACGTGGTCGTTCACCCACGCGGAGTCGTAGCCGAGCTCCTCCGCGAGCGTCATCGTCTCGCGGATGTGGTCGGGCGTGAACCAGGATGCGAAGTTGGGCATCACGAGACCGAATTCCAAGGGAGCCTCCTCTGCGATGGCGCGCTGCGAGGGCGCAGTCGCCGCGTTCGTCCGCTGGCATCCGGTTCAGTGTGCACGCGGTGGCGCAGAGCACCCGCCCCGGGGGGCGGCAAAGTACCGGAAGTTGTAGGCGTTTGCGTTCGGGCGGTCAAGCCGCGCGCCCTCGTCTGGCCGCGCGGGCGGGGGCGCCGACGGCGGCGCGGCAGGGCCGCTGGCGACTGCGAGTCACGCCCGGCCCGTGGTAACGTGGGCTCAGGCGACAGGCACGGGCCATCGCACCGGTGAAGGTCTCGGCATGCTGCTTGACTTGCACACGCACACGCGTATCGGGTCACCCGACTCCTTCCTGGACCCCGACGAGTTGATCGAGCGATCGAAAGAGGCCGGCCTGGACGGCATCGTGCTGTCCGAGCACGACATGACGTGGGACCGGGAGGAGTTGCAGGCCCTCGCCCGGCACCACAACTTCCTCGTCATCCCCGGCCTCGAGGTTTCCACCGACCGCGGCCACATCCTCGCCTACGGCGTCGCCGCGTTCGAGGAGTTCATGCGCCAGAGCGACGCGCTGGCCGACCGCGTGGCCCTGGTCGGCGGCGCGCTGGTGGCTGCGCATCCCTACCGGGAGCACGCCCCGCTGAACTGGCGCGATGCCGAGGAGTACGAGCGCGCGATCGCGCATGCGGCGGCGAGCTCCGCGTACCGCCGCGTGCACGCCGTGGAGGTGCTCAACGGCCACGGCACGCTGAACGACAACGAGTTCTCCGAGCTCGTCGCGCGGCGGCTCGGGCTGCCGGGGACCGCGGGCACGGACTCCCACCAGCGGTCGGACATCGGCAAGGCCGCCACGTACTTCGAACGCGACATCCACGACGAGCACGACCTGGTGCGGGAGATCCTCGCGGGTCGGTGCTGGGCGGTGGACCTCACGGCCGGGTCGCTGACCCAGGACGCGTCGCGTCACAGCGTGCCGGAGAGCCTCGCCTCCGTGCTCGCCCCCCGCTAGCGCGCCTCTCCGGACGGTGCCTGCGCAGGGCAGCGGCTCCCCGCCTTGGCAAATTGCAAACGTGATACGTATACTCCGGCTCCATTCCGGCTCGTGCGGCGCGCGCTCTGTGCGCCCGTGCGAGGTGCTCCCGCATCGCACGGAGCAGCGCCGGGCGGGCAACGGGGAGTGCGACCATGACCTCCGCGAACGTGACCCGGCCTCAGGCGCCGCCGGGCCCCATGTCGGGCCTGCGGGTGCTGGACCTCACCCGGCGCATCGCCGGCCCGTACTGCACCAAGGTCCTCGCCGACTATGGCGCCGACGTGATCAAGATCGAGCAGCCGGGCACCGGCGATCCGTCGCGCTCTATCCCGCCGTACTTCCACGACGCGCCTGACCCGGAGGGCAGCCTCCACTTCCTCTACCTCAACACCAGCAAGCGCAGCGTGACCCTGGACCTGAAGTCGGAGCGCGGACGCCAGATCGCCCTCGACCTCGCACGGCGGGCCGACGTGGTCGTGGAGAACTTCCGGCCGGGGGTCCTCGGACGCCTCGGGCTGGGGTGGGAGACGCTCCACGCGATCAACCCGCGGCTCGTCCTCACGTCGATCTCGAACTTCGGGCAGACCGGCCCGTACCGCGATCTTCCCGCGAGCGAGCTGGTGGAGTACGCGATGAGCGGCGTGATGACGATCAGCGGCCGCGAGGACCGCTCGCCGCTGAAGCATGGCCTCTCGCAGGGGCAGTACAGCGCAGGCGCGACGGCCGCGTGGGTAACAGCGATGCTCACGTTCGCACAGGCGATGGGCGAGCCCGGGCAATGGATCGACATCTCGATCCTCGAGGCGATCGCCGCGCAGCTCGTCTCGAACGAGCCGTATTACGCGTGGATGGGCGGCATCCAGGGCCGCCGCCCCGCCGCCGGCGACGGCACCGGGAACGGGCTGCGCGACATCATGCCGTGCGAGGACGGCTACGTGATCCTCCAGCCCCGGCAGGGCGAGCCGTGGTCCAAGATCGTCGACCTGCTGCAGGAGCCCGCGCTCGACGATCCGCGCTTCGAGACGGCCGAGGGGCAGCTGATCAACGCCGAGCCGCTGTACAAGATTCTCTCGAAGGCCTTCGTGCGCCGCAAGAAGCACGAGCTGTTCCACGGCGCGGCGGAGCGCCACATCCTGTTCGGGATCGCCCAGGATCCCGCTGACCTCCTGGACTGTCCGCAGCTCAATGCGCGGGGCTACTGGGTGGACATCGATCACCCGGTCACCGGCACGATGAGGTACCCCGGCGCGCCCGTGCGCATCCCGCAGGCCCCGTGGGACGCGCAACGCCACGCGCCCCTGCTGGGCGAGCATACGGACGAGGTGCTCGAGGCCGACGTCGGCCTCGGCCGGGCCGAGCGCGACGCACTGCGCGCCGCACACGTGATCTGAGGCGCTCGATGAACGACGCACCGGCGAGACTCCCGCTGACGGGCATCCGCGTCCTTGACCTCAGCTCCGTCTGGGCCATGCCGTACGCCGCGGGCACCCTGACCGACCTGGGCGCCGAGGTGATCAAGATCGAGGCGCTGCAGCGCTTGGACTCCAGCCGTGCCGGCACCACGAACGGCATGTGGCCCGAAGGCGACGGCGGCCGCGAGCCGTGGAACGTCCCGGGGTCGTTCTCGCTCATCAATCGCGGCAAGCGATCGCTGCTGCTCAACATGGCGGGCCCGGAAGGGCGCGATGTGTTCCGCGAGCTGGTGGCGATCTCGGACGTCGTCATCGAGAACTTCACCGCGCGCGTCATGCGGGACTGGCACCTGGAGTACGAGGACCTGAAGGCACTGAAGCCGGACATCATCATGGTGTCCAACACCGGGTACGGCCATGACAGCCCGTGGGAGAGCTACCCCGCGCAGGGCACCGCGCTGGAGGGCACCACGGGCATCCCGAACTTCTCCGGCTACATGGGCGGGCGCCCGTGGACCGTGGGCCAGTCCTACCCCGACTTCGTCGCCATGTGGCACGGGCTGTTCTCGATCATGGCGTGCCTGCGCCGGAGGGCGATCACCGGCGAGGGCGCCTGGATCGACCTCGGCATGTACCAGGCCAACGTGGGCTTCATGGGCGAGGCGATGCTGGACTACGTCGCCAACGGGCGGCTGGGCGAGCGCCTCGGCAACCGCGACCACATCCAGGGCGTGCAGGGCTGCTACCGGACGCTGGGCGATGACCGCTGGTTCGCCGTCGCCACCCAGAACGACGCCGAGTGGTGCGCGCTGCGCGATCTCATCGGCACGGCGGCATGGGGAGAGAGCACGCCGCCCGCCACGCTCGCCGAGGCCCGCGAGCGCCACGACGAGGTGGATGGCGTGATCGCGGCCTGGGCGGCGGCTCGCACGCGCGAGGATGCAGCGCAGGCGTGCCGCTCCGCGGGGCTCCCGGCGGGCCCCGTGAACGACGCCCGCGATCTGCTGCTCGATCCGCATTTGCGCGCCCGCGGCCTGTACGAGATGGTCGACCACGCCCCGGGCACCGGGGTTGGGCGCCGCCCGATCATCGGACGCCCCTACCGGCTGAGCGCCACGCCCCTGCACGTGCGACACCCCGCTCCTCCCCTCGGCGAGGCGAACGAGTACGTGCTCAAGGAGCTCCTCGGCATGCCGGCGGCGCGCTTCGACGACCTGGTGGCGAAGGAGATCACCGGCTGGCGTGAGCCGCTGGCGGAGCCGGTGCATGGACTGCCGATGCAAACGCTGCTCGATGCGGGGCGCCTGCGCGTGTACGATCCGGAGTACCGCGAGCGCCTCGGGATCGTCCCCGAACAGGCGTAAACGGGCCGCGCGAGCGGGGCTCCAGGGGGTTCGCGCACCTCGGACGCACTTGCTCAGCGCCCTATAATGGCCCGCAGGCTCCGGCGGGCCTCCGGTCCGGGATCCGAGGAAATGGGGAAGATCGATGGCTGACTCCACGCCCAACACGCGACGTCCCGGGCCGCTTGCCGGCCTGCGCGTACTCGACGCCGCGGGGGTCTGGGCGATGCCGCTCGCCGCAGCCATGCTCGGCGACCTCGGCGCCGAGGTGATCAAGGTCGAGAGCACCACGCGCATCGACATGCGCGGCTCCGAGCCCTTTCACGACAACGAGCCCACGGACAACTACTTCAACCGCAGCGGCACCTTTGGCACGCTCAACCGTGGCAAGAAATCGCTGACCATCAACCTCAAGACGGAGCGCGGCATCGAGCTCTATAAGGAGCTGATCGCCAAGAGCGACGTGCTGATCGAGAACAACCGCCCGGGCGTGATGAAGCGCCTCGGGCTGGACTACCCCATCCTCTCGAAGATCAACCCGAAGCTGATTCACCTCTCCAACAGCGGCTACGGCCAGACCGGCCCGTGGCAGCACTACGGCGCCATCGCCCTCAGCCTGGAACCCACCACCGGCGTGAGCTCGCTCACCGGGTACAAGGATGGTCCGCCGCTGCGCTGGAACTGGCTGACGGACTTCCCGACGGCGATGGTGGCGGTGTTCGCCGTCCTCGGCGCCGTCCGCCACCTCCGCCAGACCGGCGAGGGCCAGTGGATCGACCTCTGCATGTACGAGGTCGGCGTCTCCCTGATCGGACCCGAGGTCATGGAGTACACCGTCAACGGCCGCATGCCGGAGCGTCGCGGCAACCGCCACCGCGTCTTCGCGCCGCAGGGCAACTACCGCGCCGCGGGCGACGACCGCTGGGTCACCATCTCCGCTCGTGATGATCAGGACTGGGCCGCGCTCTGCACGCAGATCGGCCGCCCCGAGCTCGCGAGCGACGCACGCTTCGCCACTGTCGCCGCCCGCCGCGAGCACCACGACGCGATCGACGAGATCATCACTGCGTGGACTCAGACCCGGGATGCGCACGACGTCATGCGCACGCTGCAGGCCGCCGGCGTCCCCTCCGGCGCCGTCCTGGACGTCCGTGATGCGTTCAACGACCCGCAGCTGCACGCGCGCGGCCTGTGGCAGGTCGTCGGCACCGAGGAGACGAGCCCGGTGGGGCCGAAGGCCTACCCCACCGGCGGCTGGAAGCTGAGCCGCACTCCCGTCGCGATCCAGGGCCCCGCCCCCACGCTCGGACAGCACAACGAGGAGATCCTGATCGGACTCCTCGGCGTGCAGGCGGACGAGATGTCCGCGCTGGAGGCGACCGGCGTGATCGGCACGCGGCCCGCGCAGGAGGGCTACGTCCCCAGCGTCCTCTCCGTGGAAGAGCGCATCCGTGACGGCCGCTGGCAGTCGCACGACCCGGACTACACGCAGCACATCGCCGATGTGTTCAAGGACGACGCGCAGGCGTAGCCCACGGGGGCGGCGCGCCCCTGTCCGAGACCGTGCGTCTGACATCGAGCGTTTGACATCGAGATGCCGGCACCCGGGTGCCGGCATCATCGCGCCCGCGATCGCCGGTGATCGTCCGCGGTCATCGGTGCCCGCGCTCGGGACGAGGGGTAGCCGATGCGCCTCGGACAAACGGGTTAGGACGAACGGGTTAGGACGAACGGGGATAACGTGGGGCGCGGTGACGAACCGTCACCGCGCCCCTGTGTTCGCTCACGCTCCGGCTCGTGGCCCTCAGGCCGCCGGCCGGCGCGTCGATGCGTTCGTCGCTACTGGATCAGGAACTTCTGCACGCGCTTCCCGTTGTGGACCTCAGCCGTGTAGAGGTTCCCCTTCGAGTCGGCCGCGATGTTGTGCACCCACTCGAACTGGCCCGCCATGCGGCCGCCACGTCCGAACGAGCCCACGATCTCCAGGCTCTTGCGGTTCAGGATCCACACCTTGAAGTTCGTGCCGTCCGGGACGTACAGGAACGTCTGGTCCGGGTCCTTCGACAGCTCGACGTCCCATGTGGAACCGGCGCCGCGCGTCTCGCGGCGGATGAACGTCTCGGCGACGTAGGTGCCGTTCTTCTGGAAGACCTGGATGCGGTCGTTGATGCGGTCCGTGACGTACACCAGGCCGTCGTTCGCGATCCGGACGGAGTGCACGGGGTTGCGGAACGAGCGGATGGTCGGCAGGGCCGGGTCGTACGGCTCCAGCGGGCCGTCCACGGGGCGCTCGCCGAAGGATCCCCAGTGGCGCTTGTACGCGCCCGTGTTGGAGTCGAAGACCACGATGCGGCGGTTGCCGTATCCGTCCGCGATGTAGACCTCGTTGGCCTCGTCGTCCACGGTGATGTCGGCGGGCTGACCGAGCAACTTCTCGTCGTTGCTGCCGTTGGTCTTGCCAAGCTCGCCGATGACCATGAGCTTCTGGCCGTCCACCGTGAGCTTGATCACCACGTGGTCTTCACGGCCGTTGCTGCCCACCCAGACGTTGTCGTTCCCGTCCACGAAGATGCCGTGCTCGTTCTGCATCCACGGGTCGATCTTGCCAATGCCGCCGAAGGCGTGGATCACGTTGCCGGCGGGGTCGAAGCACACGACCGGCGGCGCCGGCACGCAGCACTCGGAGCTCGGCGGGTTCTGGATCGCGCCCGCCTCGGAGGCGTCGAGGCTGTTCCCGCGGTGGATCAGCCACACGTTGTCGTGCTTGTCGACAGCGACGCCCGACACCTGTCCAAAGACCCAGTTCTCGGGCAGCGGCTTCGGCCAGAACGGATCGACCTCGAACTTGGGGACTGCTTGGTTCAACTCTCCCGCCTTCCGGGACATTCCGCGAACACGTTTGCGCGGACTATTCGCCTTCCGCCATACGCCGTCAAGCACGAACGCGAGGTCCGGCGGCGGCGACGCACAGGCCGCCCGGACACGACGCAAGAACGGACGCACGCGGCACTGCGGGGCGGCTCGCGGTGGTCCCTGCCGGCCATTTGGTGAGCACTCGGGGGCCCGCGCCGGGGTCTCTGCCGGGGCGTCGCGACGGGTCCGTCGCGGGTGGTGCGCGCGCCCCAGAGGAGGGGTCGCACGGGCCCTTACACACGCGTTCGGAATTTCCGTTTCGGCCCGGATCCCGGGCTTGCATAAACGGTCGCCGGGACTATCATGCGTTGGCTCGACGCTGCTATGGAGGCAAACAGATGGAATTCGCGTACACGCCCGCCCAGCGGGCCCTGCAGAAGACGATCCAGGACTTCATCGCCAAGGAAGTCACGCCTGAGATCGAAGAGGAGCAGGAAGAACTCGGCAACCAGGGGCCCAAGACCCAGGCCGTCTACGACAAGATCAAGGCGAACGGCTGGCGCGCGATCTCGTGGCCGAAGCAGTACGGCGGCCAGGACGGCAACCGCCTCGACCAGTACATCGTCGAGGAGGAGTTCGCACGCGTGGGGTTCAGCGTCGGCGGTGGCGGCAGTGGCGCGCCGACGATCCTTGCCGGCGGCACCCAGGAGCAGAAGGACTACTACATCCCGAAGCTCATCGCCGGTGAATTCAACTTCTGCCAGGGCTTCACGGAGCCGCAGGGCGGCGCCGACCTCGCGGGCCTGCAGTGCCGTGCGACCAAGGACGGCGACGACTACATCATCAACGGCCAGAAGATGTACACCACGGGCGCGCACCGCGCGACGCACGTCTACCTGATGGCCCGCACCGACCCGGACTCCAAGCGGAACGCCGGGATCTCGATCTTCCTGATCCCCATGGACACGCCGGGCATCACCGTGCGCCCGCTGTGGAGCATCCAGAACGAGCCGCGTGCCCCCCGTGGCACCACGTACGGCGAGCCGCGCACGAACGAGACGTTCTTCGAGGACGTGCGCGTGCCGGCCTCCTGCCTGCTGGGCGAGGAGAACAACGGCTGGAACCTGAGCGCGATGGGTCTGAACCTCGACCGCGTCGGCGCCTCGCGCTAC
>JBAYVN010000033.1:0-26803 GCA_041674525.1 Dehalococcoidia bacterium
AACAGCGCGCAGAACACGCTGGTGACCGCCCAGACCGCGCTGGCCACGCTCCAGGCGCGCACGGACGCTGCCACCCAGGCGCGGAACACGCAGTCGCGCATCGACGCGTTCCAGGCACAGAAGACGGACGCCGAGTCCCAGTTCGCCGCGAAGCTGGACGCGATCGCGGCGCAGGGGCGATCGGCTGCCGCGGTCACGGCGATGCGGGAGGCCTTCTCCACGCTCGACCGGGCGGTCGCGGCGCGGTGCAACGTCACCGCGAACCGCGCGCCGTGCCTCGCCGCGACCAGTTCCGTCTCGAATCTCGATGCGCTCGTGGCGCAGGTGGACGCCCAGGCCACGTCGCCCTCGCCCGACCCGGAGGAGGGCGAGACACGGGTGACGTTGCCGGGGGCGCTCGCGAAGTTCGAGGCATCCGGCGCGTCCGCGGACATCGAGACGCTCATGGACTCCGCGTTTTACATCGTCCAGGCATCTGCGTCGCTCCCGGGCCTCAGCGCGCAGTTGAGCGCGCGCGTGCTGGCCGTCAGCACCGGCAGCAGCGCGCTGCCCCCGACCGCGGACGAGATGACAAACGCCGCGCGCACGCGCGACGCCGCGACAACCTCGCTGGACGCGGCGCGCAACGGCCTGGAGGCGGCGCGCGCGCGGCGCGATCAGCTGATGGGCGGTCCGTTGCCGACGGAGCTCGCGCTCCAGGAGCAGTCGCTGGCCCAGTCCGAGATCGCCCTGAACCGTGCGCTCAACGACCAGCGCGGAGCGACGCTGGTCGCTCCCTTCGACGGGATCATCGGCGCGATCACCATGAACGTGGGTGAGCCTTCCGGCAGCGGCAGCGTCATCCTCATCGATCCGCTGACGATGCAGCTGAACGCGACCGCCCAGGAGTCCGACGTCGCGAAGCTCAAGGTCGGACAGACCGTGCAGCTCACCTTCGACGCGTATGCCGGCGTGACTCTGCCGGGGACCGTGAGCACCGTCGCCCCCGAGGCCACGGTGACGCAGGGCGTCGCCTCGTACGCGGTCGCGATCGCGGTCAACAGGCAGGCCGGCTCCTCCGCCGCGGCCGGGAGCGCGACACCTTCGGCCCGGCCCACGGGTGCAGCGGGCAGTGCGACGCCCGGTGCGCGGCCCACGGGTGCTGCGGGCAGTGCGACGCCTGGTGCGCGGCCGACGGGCGCGGCGGGCAGCGGAACGCCGGCGGCGGGCGCGGCGGGCAGCGCCACCCCCGCGGCGCGAGCCACCGGAGGCACCCAGCAGGCGGCGCAGAACGTCGTCCTGCGCTCGGGGATGACGGGGACGGGGGACGTGGAGATCCAGCGCCACACGGACGTGCTGACCGTCCCGGCGCGCGCCGTCAAGCGCCAGGGGCGTACCTCCGTGGTCACGGTAGTGGTGGGTGATAAGCAGGAGACGCGCACTGTCCAGACCGGCGCCTCGGACGCCACGTACGTGGAGATCACCAGCGGACTGAACGAAGGCGATCTGGTCGCGCTCCCGGGCTCGACGACGGGAGCCGCGGCCGGCACGGCCACCAGGGCATCCACCGTCACCACGGGCGCCGGTGCGCAGGGTGCAGGAGGCGCACCACCGTCCTTCGGCCCCAGACCCGGGGGATAGGGGGGCGGGGTGGCAGACGGTCCGATCATCCGCGTGCGTGATCTCCGCAAGGCGTACCACCTGGGCGACGAGTCCGTGTACGCGCTGGACGGCGTCACGCTCGATGTGCATGCCGGTGAGTTCGTCGCGATCATGGGCGCGTCCGGCTCCGGGAAGTCCACGCTCATGAACATCCTCGGCTGCCTTGACCAGCCGACGAGCGGGATCTACGAACTGAACGGCGTGGACGTGCCGTCCATGTCCGACGACGAACTCTCGGACATTCGCAGCGACCTGATCGGCTTCGTCTTCCAGAGCTACAACCTGCTGCCGCGCATGCGCGCGATCGAGCAGGTGATGATGCCGCTGATCTACCAGCGCGGCGGTGACCGCGAGGCGCGCGCGATCGCGGCGCTCGAGCGCGTCGGACTGGCTGACCGGATGAACCACCGCCCGACCGAGCTGTCCGGCGGCCAGCAGCAGCGTGTGGCGATCGCGCGAGCGCTGGTGACCAACCCCAGCGTGTTGCTCGCCGACGAACCGACCGGCAACCTCGACAGCCGCGTGTCGGCGGAGATCCTCGGGTTGCTCCAGGAACTGAACGAGCAGTCGGGCGTGACGATCCTCATGGTCACGCACGAGGCCGACGTGGCCCAGGCAACCAGGCGCATCATCCAGATGGGCGACGGACGCGTGATCTCCGACCGGCCGGTCGAGAATCGCTGGGTGATCCCGGCGGGGCTCGTCCTCGAGCCCGCGAGGAGCGTGTAGCCATGTCGATCGCTGACAGCGTTCGCGTCGCGGTCTCGGCCCTGACGGCGCACCTGCTGCGGAGCACCCTCGCCATGCTCGGCCTGATCATCGGCGTGGGCGCGGTGATCACGCTGCTAGCCGTGGGCCGCGGCAGCCAGGCTGATGTCACGCGGAACATCCTCTCGCTGGGGACCAACCTCCTGACCATCCGCCCGGTCGCCCCCCAGCAGGGCACCGTGCGCGTCGCCGCGGGGTCGCGGCCGACCCTGAGCTACGAGGACGCGAAGGCGCTCGCCGAGCCGGGTGTGGTCCCGGGGATCTCCGCCGTGACGGTGGAGAGCAACGCCGGTGTCCAGATCATCGTCCCCGGGGGCGGCAACCTCGCCACGCGGGCGACGGCCACGGACGAGTCCTACCCGCTGGTCCGCAACACTCCGCTGGCGGCAGGCGAGTTTTTCACCGCCGACCACGTGCGCACCAACGCGACGGTCCTGGTGCTCGGCTCGAACGTTGCGAACAATCTCTTCGGCGGCGTCGATGCCGTCGGGCAGACGGTGCGCGTCAGTGTCGGGCGCACCGGACTGATCTTCACCGTCGTTGGCGTGATGGCGAGCCAGGGCGGTACGGCACTCGGGAACCTCGACGATCGTGTGCTGCTGCCCATCACCACGTCGAATCGCGTGCTCCAGCGCTTCCGCGGCCCGGCCGCGGTCAACTTCGTCGATCAGATCGACGTGGCGGCCACGAGCCCGGCGATGATGGAGCAGGCGATGACGGGCATCGGCATCGTGCTGCGGGAGCGGCACGAGGTGACCACGGACGACTTCCTGGTGCAGAGCCAGCAGGACACGCTCGCTGCGGCCTCGGGGATCGCGCAGGCGCAGTCCTTCCTGCTTGGCAGCATCGCGGGGATCTCGCTGGTGGTCGGCGGCATCGGGATCATGAACACGATGCTGGTGTCGGTGTTCGAGCGCACACGCGAGATCGGGATTCGCCGCGCCGTGGGCGCGCATCGGCGGGACATCCTGGTGCAGTTCCTCGTGGAGGCGGTGCTCGTCTGCTGCGCCGGCGGCCTGCTGGGCGCGGCGATGGGCATCGGGACGGCGTGGATCGTCGACGGCCGGAAGGTCATCGGGCAGACCATCCACGCCGAGGTGCATGGAGACGCGGTGCTCCTCGCGCTGCTCGTCTCGGTCGGCATCGGCATCTTCTTCGGCTTCTACCCGGCGTCACGCGCGGCGCGCCTGCGCCCGATCGAGGCGCTCCGCTACGAGTAGTGGCTGCCCGCCTCGCAGGGCGCGCAGGCGGTGCCCCGCGCAACGTGGATCCGATTGCATACACGAAGAGGGCGTCACCTCCCGGTGACGCCCTCTTCGTAATCGTTCGACGTGCCTCGCTAGCAGCGGGCGAAGATGGGCGTCCCGGCGGGGATGCCGTTCGGGAACAGCGCCGTCCAGGCAGCGTTCACGATCGCGACCGGGACGGACGGAATGTAGCCGATCCACGTTCCCGCGGAGTCGGTGGTCCAGAAGACGGCTGTGTTGGCGTTGCACCCCGAAGCGGTGAGCAGCTGCGCATTGCTGCCGCCGCCGAAGACGAACAGCCCGCCGCCCGCGGGGACCGGCGCGCTCGAACCGCCCGGCGCCGCCTGCTGGCCCGTGCCCGTGTACGTGAACGCACTCGGCAGAATGCTCGCCGCGGCGCCGGGGTTCGCGACGCTGACCGTGACGGTCCCGGTCCCGGTGACCGGCGGCGTGGTGAGGATGATCTGCGTGGTCGACATCACCGTGGCCGGCACCACCGTGCCGCCGATGGTCACCGTGGCTCCCGGCTGGAAGCCGGTGCCGGTGATCGTGACCGTGGTGCCGCCGGTGGCGGGGCCGCTCGAGGGCGACACGCCGGAGATCGTGGTCGTCGGCCCGGTGGGCTGCGCCGGTTGCGGGTTCGCCGAGTAGCTGAACGCGCTGGCCAGTCCGCTGATCGCGCCGCCGGGGTTGGTGACGAGGATGACCGCCGCACCGGGCGGGCCCGGCGGCGTCGACACGACGATCTGCGTGGGGCTGACGGCGCTGACCGTGGACGCGGGCAGTCCTCCGACGCTGACCGTGGCGCCGGGGGCGAAGCCGGTGCCGGTGATGGTCAGCGTGGTGCCGCCCGCGAGCGCGCCGGTGCTCGGCGAGACCGCGGTGACGCGCGGGACGGCGAGCTCGTACGTGAACCCGGCCGTCACTCCGCCCACGGATCCCGAGGGGCCCGCCACCAGGACGGACACCGTTCCCACCGGGTTCGGCGGAGCGGTTGCCGTGATCAGCGTGCCGCTGACGACGCTGACCGAGGTCGCGGGCACGCCGCCGAAGGTCACCGTGGTGCCGGGGACGAACCCGCTCCCGGTGATCGAGACCGTCGTGCCGCCCGCGGACGATCCCGTGGTGGGCGAGACGGCCGTCACGCTCGGCTGCCCGGCGGGCACGAGGGAGGGGGTGGTCGTGGTCGTGCTCGGCACACCATATGCCAGCCCGCCGATGCCGGCAGCCGTGCTGTCCGGGTTCGTCACGATCAGCATGACGCTGTCGCTCGGCCCGGCCGGTGCGAGCGCGGCGATCTGCGTCGAGTTGACGACGATCACGTTCGTCGCCGGGTACCCGCCCACCGTGACCGTGGCGCCGGCCACGAACCCGGTGCCCAGGATGGTGAGCGCGCTCCCCGCCGCCATGGTGGACGGCGTGACCGAGGTGACGGACAGGGCCCCCGAGGATCCGCTGATGCCCGTGTACGTGTACGCGATCGGCGACGCGGCCGCCTGGCCGCCCGGGTTGGTGACGACCACGCTCACCGCGCCCGCGCCGGGGGGCGAGTAGGCGACGAGGAGACCGGAGTTATGCCACACCACCGAGGTGGCCGGGACACCGCCGAACGTCACGGAGGCGCTTGCGTCGAACCCTGAGCCATAGATCGTGACGGCCTGTCCGCCGGTGGCCGGCCCGGACGACGGGCTCAGCAGCGTGACCGCCGCCGTCACCCCGCCGCCGTTGCTCGGCAGGACGTACGTGAAGCCGGAGGCCGTGGCGGTCTGCCCGTCGGGGTTGATGACCGACACCTGCACGACTCCCAGGTTCCCGGCCGGGACCGTCGCGGCGATCGTGGAGGTGGTGACCACGGTGGCCGAGGGGGAGAGCACACCGCCGATGGAGACCAGCGCGCCCGGCTGGAATCCCGTGCCGTAGATCGTGACCACGGTGCCGCCACTCATGCTCACGCTGGCCGGGGTGAACGACGTGATGGTCGGTGGGTCGGCCGCGAGCGCATGTCCGCGTGGCATGGCCAGGAGCGCAGCCGCGACGACGGCGATCAGGATTGGGAGTGTGACGAGCCGGTGGCGCACGAGGCAATCCTCCGCTATGTTGAACTGAAAATAAGAGTAACCCCTTTACTATTATTTGGGTAGCCCGCCCGTTGTCTGCGGGTTCGCCCGTGCGACGCCCGCGTTGGTATCCTGCGGAGGCCGCACGGGAGGAATCCGAACGCGCCCGGACGGGCGCGTTGCGCGCTGAAAGGGCTGCATGGCGGGGCATCACGATGGGGGTCCGCAGCCCGGCGCGAGGCGTCTCTCTCGCCGCCGGCTGCTGTCGGCGGCCGGAATCGCCGGGGCCGGCGTTGCCGCCGCAGCCCTGATCGGATGCGACCGGCGCTCCACGGTGCCGGTGCCGCAGACCCGCCCGTCCGGCACGCCCGCCGCGGCGACCTCGAGCCCGACGCCCTCGATCCGTCGAGGCGGTATGTGGCGCATGGCGCTCGCGGCGGACCCGGGCACCCTCGACCCGCACGCGAACACCAGCGCGAATGCGCGCGCCGCGGCGGCGCTGACGTACAGCAGGCTGCTCGCGTACGAGTCCGGGCCGGGGAAGCCGAAGGCGAGTTTCAACACGGTGCCCGATGCCGCGGAGTTCACGCAGGCACCGGACGCGCGCACGTTCATCGTGCGGCTCAACCCCCGGGCGAAGTTCACCGCTCCGCTGAGCCGGGCGCTGACCGCCGCGGACGTGAAGTACTCAGTCCAGCGGATCGCGAGTGAGGTGTCGGGCGCCTCCGCCGATGACCGCCCACTGGCGGTCGTGCAGGCGATCGAGACTCCCGACGAGCGCACCGTCACGTTCCGGTTGAAGGAGCCCGTGGGCGCGTTCTCGCAGGTGCTCGCGGATGCTCGGGTGCTGACGCTGATGCCTGCCGAGAGTGGCAAGGCCTTCGACCCGGCGCGGCAGATGGTCGGCTCCGGGCCGTTCATGCTCCGCTCGTACGATCCCGGCGCGGCGCTGATCTTCGCGCGCAACCCGGAGTGGCACCTGGGCCCGGACCGCCCGTTCCTGGACGGGGTGGAGGTCAGCGTCATCCGCGATGCTCCGGCCGCGCTGGCGCAGTTCCTGGCCGGTGGGCTGGATGTGCTCCCGGTGGGCGCGGCGGACGTGAAGCGGGCGCACGACGGAGTGAAGGGGCTGGTCATCGACCAGTCCCCGCCGTTGCAGATCCAGAACATCACGTTCTCCGGTCTCGACATCGACGCCCCGTGGCGTGACGTCCGCGTGCGCCGCGCGGTGTCGATGGCGATCAACCGCGATGCCATGCTGGACGAGGCGTTCGGGCTGAAGGACCTGAAGGCGCTGGGCATCGAGGTTCCCTACACGTGGGATGGGTTCCTGCCGTGGGGCATCACGGGCTACTCGCTGGACGCGAAGCAGATGAAGCCGGATCGGCTGGCCTCGTTCAAGTTCAACCTCGGCGAGGCGTCCCGGCTGCTGGACGCTGCGGGCTGGGGCGACGGCTTCGGCGTGGAGTGGCACTACACGGGCGGATTCCGCGGCGGCTATCCGCTGAACGCGCGCCTGGTCGCGCAGCACTTGCGCGAGGTGAAGATCATCCTGCGCACCACGGTGGAGGACTACGGCGCCGTGTTCCTGGGCAGCACGATGCCGGGCAACTTCCGCGGGCTGGCCTCCATCGCCCTGTCGCTGGGCGAGCCGGGGAACTACCTGTCCGCGATGTACCTGCCCACCTCGTCGAGGAACTCCGGGCGCATCAACGACCCGCGCCTCACCGAGATGGTGACAGCGATCGGCGCGAACACCAATCGCGAGGAGCGCCGGCAGCAGATCCTCGATGTGCAGGACTACATCGCCGAGCGCATGTACAACGTGCCGCTCCCCAACGGCCCGGTGCTGACGGCGTACCAGCCGGGCGCGCGGAACGTGCTGGAGTACCAGAGCCAGGGCGTGTCCTCGGCGGTGGACCAGATCCCGTACTACTGGAAGGCGTAGCGAGCGGTATCCCGTTCGCCGGGTGCCTCAAGGGCTAGCCGCGGCCGACGAACGGCATGCCTGCCGCCATCACGGTCATGAAGAGCACGGTCGCGTCGGGCGGCAGGCTCGCCATGTACACCACGGCGCGCGCCACGTCGTCCACATCCATCGTGGGCTCGGGCCGCATCGATCCGTCGGGCTGCAACACGCCGGTGCTCATGCGCGCGGTCATCGGCGTGGCGGCGTTGCCGATGTCGATCTGGCCGCAGGTGACGCCGATGCGCCGGCCGTCGAGGGCGATCGACTTCGTCAGCCCGGTGATGGCGTGCTTGGTCGCCGTGTAGGGCGCGGAGTCCGGGCGCGGGGCGTGCGCGGAGATCGATCCGTTGTTGATGATCCGTCCGCCCTGCGGCGCCTGCTCCTTCATCACGCGCATCGCCGCCTGCGCGCACAGGAATGAGCCGTGCACGTTCAGGTCGACCACGCGCTTCCAGTCCTCGAAGACGAGGTCCTCGAAGTGCACGGGCGGGCCGCCCATCCCCGCGTTGTTGAAGAGCAGGTCCAGCCGGCCGTACGCGGCGCGGACCGCGTCGAAGAGCGCGGCGACCGATGCCGGGTCGGTGATGTCCGCCGGTGCCACGAGGTGCGCGGCTGCACCGTCGAGCATCCCCGCGGTCTCCTCGAGGAGCGGGCGGCGGCGGCCCGCGAGCACGACGGCGTAGCCCGCGCGGGCCAGGGCGAGCGAGGTCGCCCGGCCGATCCCCGTGCCCGCGCCGGTCACCAGCGCAACCGGGCGCGGTGCGGGAGTGGGTGCTGTGGTCATGGGTGAGACTCCCGTCGTCGCGGGCCGGGAGGGGCAAGCGTGGTGGGCCCGCAGGGACTCGAACCCTGAACCGATGGGTTAAAAGCCCACTGCTCTGCCAGTTGAGCTACGGGCCCACGGTGCCTCCACTCTACGGTGGAGGTATACACGGAGTCCACGGGCGCCTGCCGTCAGCGAAGCGCAGGGCGCGTCAGGCGGTCGCGACCGGCTGCGCGCAGAACGCGCACCGGCGGGCGTCGATCGGGATCTCGCTCAGGCACTCCGCGCACCGCTTCGTCGTGGGATCGGCGGGGGGCGTGCGCCGGGACCGCGCGAGGAGCGCGTTGACCGGCTTCACGACGAAGAAGAAGACCACCGCGGCGATGGTGACGAACGAGAGCAGCGTGTTCAGGAAGTGCCCGTAGCGGAACGCGCTGCCGTTGATCGTGAACTGGAGCGCCGAGAAGTCCGGCTGCCCGCCGACGCCCGCAATCAGCGGGGTGATGAGGTCCTCGACGCCCGCGGTCACCACCGCCCCGAACGCGGTGCCGATGATCACCGCGACAGCCAGGTCGACCACGTTGCCGCGGAGCAGGAACCGGCGGAACTCGCTCATCGATGGGCCTCCCTCCAGGTCAGGATGTGAGCACGGCGTTGCCGCGCGGCGCGCGGCCGGGAGGATTCTAGCCCACCGCGGGCCCCCCGGGGGGCGGTCCGGCTGGCGCGCCTACCTGGCTGCGAGCGCGGCGTCGAGCGCCTGCTTCACCTCGTCGAGGTCAATGATGCCCTCGAACTTCGCGCTCACGCGGCCCTGGCCGTCGATCACCGCGATGAACGGCTCGGCGCGCAGGTTCCACTCCACCGCGGCGGGGACGGCCGTCAGCGTGCCCTTGCGCGCCGCTACCAGGTCGTACGGCTCGATGTGGATGACGTGCACGCGGCCCTGGTACTGCTGCTGCGCGGGGATGATCACGTTGTTCAGGACGGGGCCGCAGAAGCGTGTCTGGCAGAACGCGGGGGTGACGAACGCCACGAGTGCCGGCTTCCCGCTGTCGATCGCGTCCGCGACGGTGATGTCGTGCAGCGAGGGGTTCGGCTTCGCCGAGGAATCGAGCTCGGAGAGGTCGCTGACGTCCTTCGCGATCTTCTGCTTCGTCCGCGGCGCCGGGTCGCCCACCGACGGCTCGGCGGTTCGCTCCAGCACGGCGAAGGTGAGCAGCAGGTTGCGGACGGTCTTGCCGCCGGTCTTCACCTGCAACCGCGCGCCGTACATCCCGGCCTCTTTGAAGTCGATCATCGTAGTGAAGATCGCGGACATCGCGCCGTCGTGAGCAGGGAGCGCACGCTCATCGGGCGTGGTGTCGTCGCGCAGGGCGACGTCCCGTGTCACGTGCGCGCCGTCGTCGCGATCGAAGCGCATGGTGCTGTGATCCGCGGTGTCGATGACGTGGATCACCATGTTGTACGTGCCGACGACCGTGCCAGTCGCCGGGTTCTTCTCCGGCTCGTTGTCGATGCGATACACCTCGGCGGTCACCTGGCCCTCGATGACCAGCGTCTGGTCCTGCCTGAGGAGCGCGAGGGCGAGGCGCGTGGGGCCCCGGCCGATGTTCGAGTTCACGATCACGGGAGTGAACGGCGCCCGCTTGATCGATTCGCCCACGCTGCGGGAGTCCCACTTCGGGGGGCCGGATGCGCTCTGCGTGCCACACGCCAGCGTGAGCGGTGCTGTGGCCGCGAGCGCGGCGAGCAGCGCGACCCGGAGGAGGCGGGCGTGGTGCCGGATCATGTGGGCTCCTGTCCCCGGGCGTGGGGGCGTCGCGAGGTGGGGTGATCTGATCATCTACCGGACCCCGTGCGGCGGCAACCGGAAACGCGGGTCAGACCCTGGCCCGTCAGGGTCTGGCTAGACCTCGGTGCGCAGGTACGCCGTGGAGAGCGCGTCCGCGTACTCGTTCCAGCGGCTGCCGTCGTGCGCGCGGATCCAGCGGATGTGCGCCAGCGGGCGCTCGCGTGCGAGCTCGTAGGCCTCCCGCACGAGTTCGAGGTTCTTGACCTCGCCGTCCTTGCGCCGCCAGCCGTTGCGCTCCCAGCCCCTTGCCCACTGGGTGAGCGTGTTCACCACCAGCGCGCTGTCGGTGTAGACGTCCACCTCCTCGGCGGGGCCCAGGAAGCGCAGCCCGGCGATCATCGCCGTGAACTCCATGCGGTTGTTGGTGGTGTCGGGCGAGGCGCCGTGCTCCTGCGCCAGGACCGTGCCCTGGCGGACGTACACGGCGCCCCACCCCCCGGGGCCCGGGTTGCCGGAGCAGGAGCCGTCCGTGAACACTCCCGTGTCCGGCCCCGAGGTGAAGCGCGACAGCACCTGCGCCGTGGTCAGGTTCTGGGTGCGCGTGACGGAGTTCCCCCCGCCGCCGGATCGCCGCGCGCCCGCGCGAGGCCCTCGCCACGCTCCGTGCTGCATGTCTGCTCCTCGTGGGCCGCAGGTGGCCGCTTACTTGATCGGGATGCCGTTGTAGAGCATCACCGGGTCGCCGGCGAATACATCGCTCTCCAGGTTCGCCACGACCACCACCGGGCGGTCCGCGACGACGACGGCGCTGCCGACGAAGCCGTCCGGCAGGCGGTCGTCCTGCCACTGGCGGAAGGTCACCCCGTCCGGCCCCACGCGCGTGGACCCCGAGGGGAACAGCCCCGCCGGGTACTGTTTCCCGTAGTAGACCACGTAGACCTGCGCCGCCGAGCCATCGAAGGCGAGCACGCGGAACCACGAGTTCCACCCGCGCTTGCCCCCGAACGGACCGAAGTTCTTGTCGACCACCGGCATGACGACCTGCGTGGATGCCTCGGCGCCGGTGAAGCCCCGGTAGTCGGCGATGGAGCCGTCCGCGGAAAGGCGTTGCACGATCACGGCGATGGGGTTCACGGATTGCATCCGCACGGTGCCGGCGAACGTGGCGGGCAGCGACTTGCCCGGCGGGACGCAGAGCGGCCCGCGCTGATCGCAGGTCAGCACGCCGTTCACGGTCACCGTAGTCTCCATCTCCACCTCGGCGCCGTTGCCGTCGCGGCCGCTGAAGCGCAGGGTGACATCGTTCGGGAGCGCGGGGTTCGCGTTCATGATGCGGAACCGCGTGGTGAACAGGCCCTGGCCCTCGGAGGTGTTGCGGTTCACCAGCGGCAGCAGGACCACCTGGCTGGTCTCGTCCGAGCCGATGCCCCGGTAGCTGGCGAGCCCGGCGCCCCGCCGCGCGCGGGTGTCCACGTTCACCGACAGCTGCTGGGCCGCTGCGGGGGTGCCGCTGCCGGTGGGGTACGTGCGCACGCGCGCCGACCCGTCGAACCCGAACGGCGCGCCGATGTTCAGCTCGTCGCGCACCAGGGTCCCGCGCGGGGGGATACGCGCACCGCCCTGCGGGCATCCCGAGGTGCCCACGGCCGGGTCGGCCATGCCGCCGGACAGCGAGCTGTCCGGGTAGTACAGAATCTGGACGCAGGCGTCCCGCGCGTCGCTCGTGTTCTCGACCACGATCCGGGAGACGTACTCCGCGTTGTTCACGACCAGCGGAAGGAAGTACTCCGCGATGCCGGTGCCCAGGCGCAGGCTGTCCCCGGCGATCTGGTACGACCCGTCCGGCCGCAGCACATCGCGCGCCATCAACCCGGTGAACGGCTGGTCCGAGACGAGGTACCCGGAACCCCGGTAGCCCAGCGCGAGGCCATCGAAGGTCTGCTGGAAGAAGGAGCGGCCGGACCCGGAGGTGATGGCGTCGCAGACGTTGGCGCGCGGGCACCCGTCCTTCGCCACCAGCCGGCCGGAGGGGTCGTAGAAGTTCAGGTCGATGTTCGCGGGTCGGGACCCGACGTTCTGGATGCGCAGCCACGAGTTCTCGTCGCCGAGCTTCGCGGTCTGCGCCTCGGAGCGGTCGCCGGAGGAGAGGGTGACCAGGAGGACGGTGGCGATCGCGAGGGCGGCGACGGCGCGCAGCCGTCGCCCGCGCCAGGGCAGCAGTCGTGGCACTTGCTCGACCCTTTCGCCCCGCCTCCCAGAATCATAGGGGACGCGGCCGCCCTCGTGCGATGCGCCCTGGCGAATTCCCGGCGTCGAGGCGCGCCCCTCGTGCTCGCCCGCCAGCGGGGCGAGTGCTACGATTCGTGGCCCGGGCCGCTGCGCGGCTCGATGCCTCGGGGTGTAGCTCAGCTTGGCAGAGCGCTTCGTTCGGGACGAAGAGGTCCGCAGTTCAAATCTGCGCACCCCGACCACTGCTCCTTCCTCCATGGCTCCCCCGCATGGCCGCCGCGTCATCGCACGTTCGCTCGCCCGTCCGGCGGGGTGTGCCGCGCGGCGTTACGATGCCGCGCATGACGAACGCGCCACGGACCCCCGGCAACGCGCGCCCTCGCATCTTGGTGACGCTGGCCGAGGTCATTCCCGGCGAGCAGCATTCCGACTACGTCAGGGCGATCGAGCGTGCGGGCGGCGAGGCGATCGCGTTCGACGTCGCGGGATATCGCGCCGGCGCCGGAGTCCCGCCGCACGAGGGACTCCTCACCACCGGCGGTGCGGACGTGAATCCGGAGCGATACGGTGAGCCGGCGCACCGCCTCACGCGTCCGGCGCGCCCGGAGCGTGACGAGGCGGAATTCGCGCTCACCCGCCGCGCCCTGGAGGAGCAGCGGCCGCTGCTGGCGATCTGTCGCGGCGCGCAGGTGCTGAACGTCGCGTGCGGCGGATCGCTCCTCCAGCACATCGAGGAACGCGAGCCGCATCGCGGCCCCGAGGGCACGCAGGACTCGGGCTGGCATGACGTCCGGGTGGTGCCGGGCACGCTCCTCGCGGGGATCGCCGGCGACGGAGTGCTGTACGTGAACTCACGCCATCACCAGGCCGTGACGCCGGGACGCCTGGCGCCGGGGCTGGTGGTGTGCGGGCAGGCCGGCGCGGGCGGCCTCGACGTGATCGAGGCGTTCGAGGTCCCCGGGCATCCGTTCGCGCTGGGTGTGCAGTGGCACCCGGAGCGCCCGGAGATGCGCGACGACCCGGAGCGGCAGGACGCGTCCACGGCGCTCTTCGCGGCGTTCGTGGCGGCATGCGCGGCGGTCCTCGACCGGGGCGGCGCATGACGGACGCCGACCCCGCCGGGCCGTTCCTCTACTTCGGGTACGGATCGAACCTCGACGCCGATCGCATGCGCTCGCACTGCCCGAGCGCGCGGCTCGTGAGCATCGCGCGGCTCGCGGACCACCGGCTGGCGTTCTCCATCGAGTCGAAGAACACGTGGCTCGGCGGGGTCGGGGACATGCAACCGGCGCCCGGGGACGAGATCTGGGGCGCGCTCTGGGTGATCGCCGCCGGGGACTCACGCAGCCTCGACGAGGCGGAGGGGCTGACCCGCGTCCCGCCGGCGTACCGGCGAGTCACCGTGGAGGTCACGACGCCCGCGGGCGACGTGGTGCGATGCCGCTCGTACGCCGTCGCCGACCCGCACCCCGAGGGCTACCTGCCGTCGCCCGCGTACCGCGACACGCTGGTGCGGGGCGCGCAGGGGATCGGGCTGCCGGAGGCGTACATCGCGCGGCTGGCTGCGATCCCGGACAACGGGCGCGCCGGGGGTGGTCGCTAGCCGCGCGCGACCACCAGCACGCTGGCGCCGCGGTGCCGCGTGCGGGATGCGTGCATGCCGGCGGGGAGCGCGTGCGCCGTCACTCGCGTGATCGCGGTGGAACTCCCGGCGAGCACCGCGTGCCCGCCCGGGGCCAGCGCGGCGAGCAGGCCCGCGTACTCCCCTTCCACCGCGGCTGCGCCCCCGCCCTCGTGCAGCACGCCGGCGACAAGGTCCGCGCTGGCGGCGCCAGCGCCCGCCCCGGCCTCCTCGATGTTCCCGGTACCGATCGAATCGCCGGTCCACGCGCCGACGTGGCGCGTCTCGATGCGATCCGCCGGGCAGCCGAGCGCGATCAGCGCGCGGCGCGCCGTGCGCAGCGCCAGCAGGTCGCGATCGACGAGCACGAATCCGGCGCCGGGCGGTTGCCCGGACTGAGCGCGCAGGAGATAGGCCGCGAGGTACCCCTGCCCCACGTTCGACACGAGCACGCGCATCTCCCGGCGCACCTCGGGCAGGCGGCGCGTGACCGCGATCTCCAGTGGATCGGGGCGATCGTAGCCCGGCAGGCCGTGCACCGTGGAGATCGACACCGTCTCTCCACGCGCATCCTCGAAGATCAGGGTGCCGCGGTCGTACGTGCCCGCGGCGAAGGCGTCCGCGGGCGCCGGGAACGAGGCGGGAGCGGCCCGGTCCGGCAGGCGCCGGAAGTGGAACACGCTGTAGTCGGCAGTGTCGTGCCGGAGCGTCACCTCGACGTGGTCGCGCAGGTCCGCGCCGGCAAGCGTGGTGGCGACGAGCTCGCGGATCGGCTCGATGACGACGACGGCCACCAGCCCGCCGGGGCGTAGCACGCGGAGCGCGCCCGTGAGCATGGAGGCGATGACGGCGTCGCCCGCCCTGCCGGGCACGTTCGACACCACGAGGTCGTACCCGGGGTCGCCGGGCACATCGTCCAGCCCGAGGCTCGCCGTCACGGCGACGCGCTCCTCCACGTGATTGTGCCGCGCGTTCTCACGCGCGAAGTCCAGCGCCAGCGCGTCGCGATCGACCAGGTGCGCGCTGGCGACACCCGGCGCGGCGGCGAGCGCCACGCCGAGCGGCCCGTACCCGCACCCGAGGTCGAGCACGCGTGCGCCCTCGGCCCCCCGGGCTCCCCGGTCCAAGAGCACCGGCTCCAGCGTGCGCAACAGCAGGCGAGTGCCGACGTCCACCTGGTGCGACGAGAAGAGCTCCAGCGAGGTGGCGAAGGTCAGCCTCCGCCCGGCGAACTCCAGGGGCACCTCGCGGTGGATGTAGGGGGACAGCGCGGTGCTCATCCCCGCCAGTCTAGGGGCGCACGGTCGTTCGGCGGGGCCGCGCGAGCGCCCGGGCAGGCTCGTTCCTGCGGGCCCGCGCTGGTACGATAGGGGCTCAACAAACCTCCCCCCCGGCGCGACGTTCCCCGGGTCGACCCGCGGTCCGCGACGTGTGGCGCGAAGGGTGCGGCATGGTTCAGGACACTCCCGATCGCGGCGTGCAGGCGGTGCGCGTCGAGGACGAGATGCGCAACTCGTACCTCGACTACGCGATGTCGGTCATCGTGTCGCGCGCGCTGCCGGACGTCCGCGACGGACTGAAGCCGGTGCAGCGCCGCATCCTCTTCGGGATGCAGGAGCTGGGCGTGGGTCCCGCGTCCGGGTTCAAGAAGGCCGCCCGCATGGTGGGCGACGTGATGGGCAAGTTCCACCCTCACGGTGACGCCTCCATCTACGACGCGCTGGTCCGCATGGCCCAGGACTGGAACATGCGGTACCCGCTGGTCACCGGTCAGGGGAACTTCGGCTCCATCGACGGCGACCCGCCCGCGGCCATGCGTTACACCGAGGCGCGCCTCGCCCCGATTGCCGGCGAGATGCTGGCGGACATCGACCGCAACACCGTGGACTTCCAGGCGAACTTCGACGACTCGATGGAAGAGCCGCTCGTCCTCCCCTCGCGCCTGCCGAACCTGCTGCTGAACGGCTCGGCCGGCATCGCCGTCGGCATGGCGACGAACATCCCGCCGCACAACTTGAACGAGCTGGCGGACGCTGTCACGCTGCTGATCGACCGGCCCGAGGCGGACCTGGACGACCTGATGGAGATCGTGAAGGGGCCGGATTTCCCGACCGCAGCGATGATCTTCGATAGGGCCGAGATCCGGAACGCATACGCCACCGGGCGCGGCCGCGTGACGATGCAGGCGCGCATGGAGCTCGAGGAGTCCCGCGCCGGGCGCTACCAGATCATCGTCACCGAGCTGCCGTACCAGGTGAACAAGGCGAACCTGCTGGAGCGCCTCGCCGAGCAGGTGCGCGACAAGCGCATCGAGGGCATCTCCGACCTGCGCGACGAGTCCGACCGCCACGGCATCCGCATGGTCATCGAGCTGTCGCGCGGTGCGACGTACGCCTCCGTGCGCAACCAGCTCTACAAGCACACGGCGCTGCGCACCAACTTCGCGGTCAACATGCTGGCGCTGGTGGACAACCAGCCGCGCACGCTGACGCTGAAGGAAGCGCTGGTCGCGTTCATCGACCACCGCCGCATCGTCATTCGCCGCCGCAGCGAGTTCGACCTGGAGAAGGCGCGTGACCGCGCGCACATCCTCGAGGGCCTGCTGAAGGCGCTCGACTTCCTCGACGCGGTGATCTACATCATCCGCCACTCCGCCTCCGCGGACGCCGCGAAGAGTGCGCTGATGAGCGAGACGCCCGTCGAGGCGGGCGCCCTCAACGTCGCGCTGGCGCTGTCGGACCGGCAGGCGCAGGCCGTGCTGGACATGCAGCTGCGGCGACTCGCACAGCTGGAGTCCGACCGCATCCGCCAGGAGCACGGCGAGCTCATGGAGTTCATCCGCTACCTCGAGGACCTGCTGGCGCACCCCGAGAAGATCGACGCCCTGATCAAGGACGATTGCACGGAACTGAAGACGAAGTACGGCGACGCCCGCCGCACGCAGGTGTTCCCGCAGCCCGTGGAAGACATCGCCGAGGAGGACCTGGTCGCCCACCAGCAGGTGGTCGTCACCGTCTCCGATCGCGGGTACATCAAGCGCGTCCCGCTGACCGCCTACCGCGTGCAGCGGCGCGGCGGCCGAGGTGTCACCGGCCAGACGATCCGCGAGGAAGACGCCGTCCGCCACCTGCAGGTCTGCGACACGCACGACACGCTGCTGCTCTTCACCGGGCAGGGCAAGGTCTACTCCGTGCGCGGCTACGAGGTCCCGGAGGGATCGCGCCAGGCGCGCGGCATCCCCGTGGTGAACCTCGTGGAGATGGACCAGGAGGATCGCGTGAACGCGGTCGTCGTGGTCACGGACTTCACGCGCGACTCGATGATCCTCGCGACGGAGCAGGGCGTGGTGAAGCGCACGCCCCTCGATCAGTTCGAGTCGGTGCGGCGCATGGGCCTGATCGCCATGCGCCTGGACGACGGCGATCATCTCGTGGAGGCGCGCCCGGCGCGCGAGGCCAACGACGCGGTGCTGGTGAGCAGCGACGGGCAGGCGATGCGCTTCAACGTGGGCGCGCTGCGTGTCGCGTCGCGTGCCTCGGGCGGCGTGCGCGGCATCAGCCTGCGCCGCGACGCGAAGGTGATCGCGATGGTCATCGACGAGGACGGGGACGACCTGCTGGTCGTCTCGGAGCGCGGCATGGGCAAGCGCACGCCGATCGAGGAGTACCCGAGCAAGGGGCGCGGCGGCAACGGCGTGCAGACGTTCCGCGTCACGCCGCGCAGCGGCCCGCTGACCGTGGCGCGCGCCGTGAGCGCCGACCACGAACTGGTGGTGATCTCGCAGAACGGCATCGTCATGCGCACCTCGGCGGGCTCGATCAGCCAGCAGGGGCGCTCCACGCAGGGCGTGCAGGTGATGGGCGTGGGTGACGACGACATGGTCGCCTCCGTCGCGCGCGTCGACCTCGCCGAGGGCCCGGACGTCACGGCGGAGTCCTAGCCCCGGCGGCGAGGCGCCCGGATCCTCGGCGGAACGCTGGAGAATGCGGGACGAGCATGCCTGTCGATGATCACCGGCTGCAGGACCTGGGCGAGTTCGCGCTGATCGACCGCATCATCGCGCGCCTTGGCGATGCTGCCGCGCGCGACATCGTGGTGCCGCCGGGCGATGACGCGGCGGCGTGGACGACCGGCGAGGGTCTGGCGATCGCCACCATCGACGCGCTCGTCGAGGGCACGCACTTCCGCCGCGACACGATGAGCATGGCGGACGCCGGGTGGCGTTCGGTCGCCGCCAACATCTCCGACCTTGCGGCGATGGGCGCCGAGCCGCAGTACCTGCTGATCGCGACGCTGCTCGGCCCCGACGCGACGCTGGAGGACGTGGACGGGCTCGCGCAGGGGATCACGGAGGCATGTCTCGCGCATGGGGTGCGGGTCGCCGGGGGCGACATCGTGCGCGCATCCTCCACGGGCCTGTCGATCGCCGCGTTCGGGCACGTTCCCGCCCCTGCGGGCGAAGCGCCGGCCCTGCTGCGGCGCGACGGTGCACGTGCCGGGGATCGCGTCGCGGCCTCCGGGTACCTCGGCGCCGCGGCGGCGGGGCTCGCGCTGATCGAGGCGGGCCGGGGCGACGATCCGCGCGCGGTGGAGCTCGTGCGCGCGCACCGGCGCCCGCTGGGGCGCGTCGCGCTGGGCCGCGCCGCGACCGCACGAGGCGTGCGCTGTGGCATCGACTGCTCGGACGGGCTGTTGCAGGATCTCGGGCACGTCGCAGAGCGATCCGGCGTCGGCATCGAGGTCGACGTCGCGCAGGTGCCGCTGCACCCCGCGGCGATCGAGCTGCTCGGCGCGGAGGCGGCACTCGACCTCGCGCTCGGCGGCGGCGAGGACTTCGAGCTGCTGTTGACCGGCGCGGGCGAGGCCCTCGCCTCGCTGTCGACGCCGGAGCTGCCGGTGAGCATCGTCGGTCGCGTGGTGGCCGAGCACCCCGGCGAGGTGATCGCGCGGCGCGCGGACGGCGCACGGTACGAGCCGCCCAGCCGCGGCTGGGACCAGACGAGGAACGCAGGAGACCGATGAGCACGGCCAACCGGGCACTGGTGCACAGCACGGGGGTGGCGCAGACGCGCGCCCTCGGACGCCGCCTGGCGCGGCTGCTGCGCCCGGGCGACGTGGTGCTGCTGCAGGGGCCGCTGGGCGCGGGCAAGACCGCGCTCGCGCAGGGCATCGGCGCGGGGCTGAAGGTGGAGAGCACGGTCAGCAGCCCGACGTTCGTGCTGTGCGTGCTGCACGAGGGCGCGACGCGCCTCTACCATGCTGACCTCTACCGGCTCACCGACCCGTACGAGGTGGAGGACCTCCACCTGGAGGACCAGGCGCGCGACGGCGTGCTGCTGGTGGAGTGGCCCGAGCGCGGCCTGGAAGTGCTGCCCGAGGAGCACCTGCTGATCGTGATCGACCCCGTCGAGGGCAAGCCGAAGGAGCGCCGTATCACCATCGTCGCCAGCGGCGCGCGCTACGAGCGCGTGCTGGACGGGCTGGGCGCGCGTGGCTGACGCGCCAGCGGGGGGCGCCCGCACCATCGACCTCGGCATCGACACCGCGGCGGACACTGCCTCGCTCGCGCTGCTGCGCGGCGACGAGGCGATCGCGACGCGCGCGTGGCGCGTGGAGAGCACGATGTCACGCGAGCTGCTGTCCACGCTCGACGCGATGCTCGTGGAGGCCGGCGTGGCCCGCCGTGAGATCGCCTCGATCGCCGTCACCACGGGTCCCGGGCAGTACGGCGCGCTGCGCACCGGCCTCGCGACGGCGCAGGGCCTCGCACTGGCGCTCGACGTGCCGCTGGCGGGTGTGAACCGGTTGGAGGCGGACGCCGCGCTGCACCTGGCGGAGGCCGCCCCCAGCCGCGCGGTGATCGCGGTGCATGACGCGGGGCGCGCAGGCATCGCGTGGGCGGTATACGCGCAGGGCGGGCCGGGCGAGCCGCCGCGCCGCCTCGTGGAGCCGAGCATCGCCGTCGCGGCGGAGGTCGTCGCGCGGGCGCCTTCGCCGGCGACGTGGTGCGGCGAGGTGACGGAGGCGCTCCGGGACGCCCTGCGGGACGCAAGAGACGCCGAGGGCCGCAGCGGCGACACTATGGCGGACACGCCCGCGGGCGGGAGGGCGGCGGCGCTGGTGCGGATCGCGCGCGCGCGACACGCATACGGCGACCCGGCGCTGGTGGACGCGTTCTACCTGCGCCCGCCGTCCATCACCCGGGCGAAGCCGCGCGAGGCCTGACGCCGTTCGGGCGCCGGGCATGCCGGTCATCGAACAGACGGTCACAGCAGCGCCGCCGGAGGGCGGCCAGACGACGGGGGTACGGATGGAACAAACGCTGGTGCTCATCAAGCCGGACGCGATGCAGCGGGGCCTCGCCTTCGAGATCCTTCAGCGCTTCGAGCGCCGCGGGCTGAAGCTCGCCGCACTGCGCCTCGTGCACGCCGATCGCGCGATCGCGTCGGAGCACTACGCGGAACACGTGGGCAAGCCGTTCTACGAGGGCCTGATCAACTACATCACCGCCTGCCCGATCATCGCCGCCGTCTTCGAGGGCACGAACGCCGTCGCCGCCTGCCGCCAGACGATGGGCGCGACGAAGCCCGTGGAGGCCGCGCCCGGCACGATCCGCCACGACTTCGGCCTGGAGATCGGCCGCAACCTGGTCCACGGCTCCGCCAACCTGGACGACGCCGCGCGCGAGGTGGAGATCTGGTTCCGCGGCCAGCCGCTCCTGCACTGGAAGCGCGACACGGACGGCTGGGTCTTCGAGTAGCCCGCACCCCCCGTGCATCGCGGGGCGCCGAGGCGCACACGCGCGGTGCGGCCCGTGGCGTCGAGGTGCACTCGCACGGCGGCCCACCCCCTGCCCCCTCCCTGCGCGGGAGGGGGTTGTTGTTGTGGGGGCTGCGCCCCCATGGCCCCGGGGCCAGGGCTAAGTGAAACGCGCGAATCCGGCGACCCACGCGCCCGGCGTTCCCCGGCGGGAGCCCGAGGGGCGCAGCCCCTCGGATCTCATCCCCCTCCCGCGCAGGGAACAACTTAGTTGAGCAAGTAATCGCTGCGGACTAGATGTCCGGCCATTGTCCACCGAGAAGGGTGACGATGGCTACGCTCGTGTACAGGACAACGAACCAAGTAACTATCGCGGCGAGGCAGCCCGCACGGCGAGGGTGATCCGACGCTGATGCGAGCTTTCGGCGATACCAGAGGTAGCCGACGCCGATTGCTGTCGGGTAGAGCAGGAACAAATTGAAGAAGAGGAGGAAGAACAGTGAGGCGCCTTCAGGGGTATGCGTGTTTCATGCGCCGGAGTCTAGCACCGGGCACGAGCCCGGATGGAGACGGCACAATCGGAAGGCGTCTAGCCTTCGTCCCCGTACAACTCACCTAGTCACTACCCGCGCAGGGAGGCTAGGGTGGGCCGCCCCGCGTTGTGCCCTCGACGTGCCCGTCGCTAGGCGGGCGTCGTGGCGCCGGATGTTTCGGGGGAGCCCGAGGGGCGCAGCCCCTCGGATCTCATCCCCCTCCCGGGCAGGGAGGGGCAGGGGTGGGCCGCCCCGCGAGTGCACATCGACGCGACGATGCACATCGACGTAGCGCAGCCTCGACGTGACTGATGCGAAGCGCCGGCGCTACTGGATGCGCACGACTTCCTGCGCGCGGCTCCAGAGGCCCTCGAGGTTGTAGTACGCGCGGCTCTCCATCGAGAAGAGGTGGACGAAGACGCCACGGCCCGCGTCGATCAGCAGCCAGCCGCTCTCCGGGTCGCCCTCGGAGGCGGTCTTCGAGCCCAACGCCTTCACCTTCTCCGTCAGCGCATCGGCGATCGCGCGCGCCTGGCGGATGTTGTCCACCGTGGCGATCACGAAGAACTCCGCGAACGCGCTGAGTTGCGTGAGGTCCAGCAGCACGACGTCCGTGGCCTGGCGGTCGACCAGCAGGTCAACCAGTTCGTGGGCGAGAGCGAGCGGGCGAACGTCGGATTCCAGCGGGGCCTCCCTGTGTGCGCGCCACGCGGCGTGCCGTCCGAGTATAGCGGGTCGCCCCGGGGCGCCGGGGCCTCAGCCGGTACACTGGAAGGTGCGAGGAGTGGAGCGGATGGCTGAGCGCGTGCTGGTGGCGATGTCCGGGGGTGTCGATTCCGCCGTGGCGGCGGCTCTGCTGCACCGGCAGGGCTACGACGTCATCGGCGTGACGATGCGCCTCTACACCGAGCCCGACGAGGGGGCCCTGCGCTCCGGGCGCACCTGCTGCGGCATCGAGGATGTCGGGGACGCGAGGGCCGCCGCGCAGCGCATCGGGATTCCGCATTACGTGCTCAACCTGGAGCGCGAGTTCGACCGCGACGTCATCGCCACGTTCGTGGACGCGTACGCGAACGGGCGCACGCCCAACCCGTGCCTCGCCTGCAACGAGAAGCTGAAGTTCTCCACGCTCCTCGACCGCGCGATCGCGATGGGCGTGGATCGACTGGCGACGGGACACTACGCGCGCATCGAGCGCGATCCCGCGCCGGAGGGCGCGTACCGGCTGCACCGCGCCGTCGATGATCAGAAGGACCAGTCGTACGTGCTCTACACGCTCGGCCAGGCGGCGCTGGAGCGCACGCTCTTCCCGCTGGGCGGCATGACGAAGACGCAGACCCGCGAGGTCGCGCGATCGCTGGGCCTTCCGCTGGCGGACAAGCCGGATAGCGTGGACATCTGCTTCGTCCCCGGCGGCGACTACCGCGCGCTGGTGGAGTCGCGCGGGGTCCGCGGCGTCCCCGGGATCATCGAACTCACGGACGGCACGCCTGTGGGCGCGCACGCCGGGATCGAGCGGTTCACCGTGGGGCAGCGCCGGGGCCTGGGCGTCCCGGGCCCCGAGCGGCGCTTCGTGACGGCGATCGACCCGCGGCGCAACGTGGTGGTGGTCGGCGATGAGGGCGCGCTCTCCACGCGCACCGTGGTGGCCTCGGCGCCGCGCTGGACCGTCGCCGCGCCGGCGGTGGGCGAGCGGCTGTCGGCGCGCGTGCGCTACCACGCCGAGATCGCGGAGGCGCGGGTCTCCGCGTACCACGGCGGGCGGTTCACGGTGGAGTTCGCGCACCCCGTGCGCGCCGCCGCGCCCGGCCAGGCGCTGGTCCTCTACCGCGGCACTGAGGTGGTGGGCGGCGGCACCATCGAGTCCAGCGCGATCGAGTCCAGCGGGATCGAATCGAGCGCTATCGAGTCTGGCGCCGGGGAGCCTGGCGTCCGTCCGGCGTGACCGTCGTGCTGGCCGCCTCGTGCTGGTCGCATCGTTGTACGAGGCCCTCGGCGGCGGCTAGGATGTTCGGGCGGCGCCGCCCCGGCGCGTGAGGGGGCACAGGGCTGATGAGCCTCGAGAATCTGCGCGACATCGTGGTCATCGTGTACGGGGGGATGGGCATCGTGCTCATGTTTGGGCTGTGCATCGCGGCCTTCGGGCTGTGGTTCGCCATCCGCGCCCTGTCTTCGTCCGTGCAGGCGCTGATCCAGGACCCCATCCGGCCCACGCTGCAGGAGGTCCAGAAGACGGCGCAGAACGTGCGCGGGACCACGGAGTTCATGGCGGACACGGCGGTGCACCCGCTGATCCGCTTCGTGTCCATCGGCCGGGGGCTGCGTCGAGGGGTCGCCACCGTCACCGGCCTCCGCAACCCGCGCAAGTAGCGCCATCCGCGGGAGCGCCGTCCCCGAACGCAGCCCGAAAGCAGGGTGCCATGCGCCTATCGACCTTCCTCCTCACTACCTCGGCGGCCGTGGGCGCGTACGTGGCCGCGCGGCGGCTGATGGATGACGCCGGGGTCATCGAGCGCCTCCCGAAGGTCGCGCAGGGCCCGGCCGTGCGCCTGCGCGCGAGGCTGCAGCGCGCGCGTGACGTGTTCGCGGACGGATTCCGCGAGGGCCGCGCGGAGCGTGACGAGGCGGAGCGCGAGCTCATGCAGGAGTACCACCGCCGCGCGCAGCGCTGATCCGCGCCGGGCCCGCGCATCCGCACGTTCTTCGATTGTTCCGAGGGTGATCCGCCGGTTAGACTGACCGACGGAGAGGTGGCCGAGCGGTTGAAGGCGCTCGTCTCGAAAACGAGTAAACGCAAGTTTCGCGGGTTCGAATCCCGCCCTCTCCGCCACCGTGACCCGCCCCGGGGTTCCGGGGAACGTGACCGACTGACGGACTCCGCCCGGACGCCCTCGGCGGCCGGGCCGCCTGCCTCGCGGAGAGGTGCTGGAGTGGTTGAACAGGCTCGCCTGGAAAGCGTGTGACGGGCGTAAGCCCGTCCGTGGGTTCGAATCCCACCCTCTCCGCCATCACGTTCCCCTCGGGCGCCTCGTGCAGCGGCTCCTGCTCGCGCGGGCGTCCCGCGTCCGCGCGGAAGGGCGGCCATGAACTCCACCGAGTCGGAGGTGTGGGCGACCATCCAGGCGCTGAATCGCGCCTGGGCGGTCGAGGGCCGGCCGGACGACCTCGCAGACTACTTCCACGAGCGCATGGTGGCCGTCACCGCGACGGATCGCGCGAGGCTCGAGGGCCGGGCCGCGTGCGTGGCCGCGTGGAAGCAGTTCACTCAGCTGGCGGACATCCACTACTGGCGCGAGGCCGATCCGCGGGTCGATCTCCACGGCGACGGATCGTTCGCGGTTGTGACCTACTACTTCGACATGTCGTACGACATGGGCGGCCAGACCGTGAACGTGGGCGGGCGCGACATGTTCGCGCTGGTCAACGAGGGCGGCCGGTGGTGGGTGGTTGCGGATCAGTTCTCTGCGTACCCCTGACCGCTAGATGCGGTTGGCGCGGACGATCACGCGATCCTGGTACTCGCGCGTCTGGAAGTTGAAGTCGCCGCCGCACGTGTAGAGCGTGATCGAGTCAGCGCCGGTCTTCGAGGTCCAGATGCTGCTCCAGTCCGTCTGGCCGCCGGAGGTCAGCTGCCGTCGCCACTCCACGCGGTAGCGCAGCGTCTGGCCCTTGTAGTCGATCTCGATGATGTCGCCCTGGGAGAGCAGGTGGAGCTGCGAGAACACGCCCTGCCCGCGGTACGACACGTTGGCGTAGGGAACGCGGTCGGCGTAGTCCACGTGGCCGGAGAAGATCGCATTCTGCCCCCCGCCGGGGCTGCCGCCGAGGCCATCCCACAGGCCCATGTCGTACCACACCACGTCCGCCGGACCGGCGGGCGCGGCCATGATCGCATCGCGCCCCACGGAACGAGCGCCCACGCGCGCGTCCACGCCGATGGTGGGAATGCGGATCTGCGCGAAGTTGGTGCCGGGCGGGTAGCCGAACTTCGAGACCAGGTCCTTGATGTTGGTGATGACCTGGCCCGGCTGTCCGGTGGGAAACGGCGTCCCCGTCCCGGTGGCTCCGGGTGTGGCGGAGGCTTCCGCCGTCGAGATCGGGATGCCCGCCGGTCGCACGACGATGTCCGATTTGCCGCTGCACGCGGCCGCCCCAACCGCCAGTGCGGCTAGTGCCAGTGCAGGGACGGTCCGGCGAAGCCACCGCGTCGCAACGGCGTGAGCGCGCAGCAATCTCACGACCACTCCTCGGCTGTCTCACACGGTGGTCACGTTACGGGCGTCGGTGGAAACGCGTCCCGAACAACATATCGCGCGCGATCCCGCGTGCCAACGCCGGGCTTCGTTGCCCGCGTTCCGCCGGGACGTCGAGGGGGGCATAGGCGGGGGTGAACGTGTGGATGCGTGGCATGCGGCGCGGGCCGCGCGAATGCCGCAGGCGGCCCATCTGATCCCCGGATATCTGTGCAAGTCGGTGAGCAGTATGGCGCCCCGGGGTTGATATAGAACAGGCGTTCTTATACGCTGAGGGCCACCTCTTGGCGGGGGTGTGCCATGTCGATCACCTGTCTCACCGTGCCCCGGCTGGGGCTGTCACTCGCTCTCTCCGAGCACCCGGCGCTTGCCGGCGAAGCCGTCGCGCTCAGCGACGAGGCACACCTGCGCGTGGTGGAGATCACCCCGGCAGCGCGCCGGCGCGGCGTGCGCCCGGGCATGCCCCTGCGCGAGGCGGTGGCGCTCTGCCCCACGCTGGCCGTGTTGGAGCCTCGAGGGGCGGTCATCGCGCGCTGCGCGGCCTCGCTGGTGGAGGCGATGGAGGCGGTGAGCCCGCTGGTGGAGGAGGCGGTGCCGGGGGTGGTGTTCGCGGATCTGCGCGGCACGGACCACCTGTACCCCCGGCTGGATGACCTGGCGCGCGCCGTCTTCTCGCTGGTCCCGGCCGCGCTCGGCCCGCGCCTCGGCGTCGCGGAGCACCGGCGCACGGCGTACATCGCGGCGCACCGCGCGGAGCCGGGGACAGCGCTGCGTGTGGGGGCGGGCGAGGCGGCCGCGTTCCTGGCGGATCAGCCGGTCTCGTGGCTCGGGCTGGAGGCGGAGGCGGTGGAGCGGCTGCGGCTGCTCGGCATCGCCACGTGCGGCGCGCTGGCGGCGCTGCCCCGGCACGCGGTGGAGGCGCAGTTCGGCCCCGCGGGCGGGCACGCGTGGCTGGCAGCCCGCGGCGAGGATCCCGCGCCCGTGCGGCCTCGACCGTGGGCGCGCGAGCGCGTGGTGGAGCAGGTGCAGGCGGAGCCGCCGCTGATCAGCCGCGAGGCGATCCAGCACGCGCTGGAACAGATGCTCGGGCGGGCGCTGCGCCAGCCTCGTGCGGCGCGGCGGTTCGTGCGCTGGGTGCGCCTGCGCGCGGAGAGCGAGCGCGGCGCGCTGT
>JBAYVN010000034.1:0-26526 GCA_041674525.1 Dehalococcoidia bacterium
GCCAAGATCGTCGCCGGCGGGATGCCGGGCGGCTGCGTCGCCGGGCGCGAGGAGATCATCAACTACCTGGAGATGCGCGAGAACGACGCCGATTGGAACGCGGAGCAGCGCGTGAGCCACCAGGGCACCTTCAATGCCAACCCCGTGTCGGCGGCCGCCGGCCTCGCTGCCCTCCGCATCATCGCCGAGCAGGACGACTGCGCCCGCGCGGACGCCGCCTCCGCCGCGCTGGTGCGAGGGATCAACGATCTCTTCGTCCGCGAGTCCGTGCCGGGCTCGGCCTGGGCCGTCTCCTCCATGTGGCACCTCAACCTCGGCTGGGACGCGCCGCGCCCGCAGGCCGTCGAATGGGACGCGGAGACGGAGCCGGCCGGGATCGTGCCGCACCTGCTGCGCCCGCTACGGTGGGCGCTGTACAACCACGGGGTGGACCTGATGGGGAACGGCGGGATGGTCTCCAGCACCCACGGCGAGCGCGAGGTGGCCGACACGGTCGCGGCCGTGGCGGCATCCGTGGCCGATATGCGGGCCGAGGGGCTCATGGACTAGCCCCGGAGGCCCGTGCTCGGGGCGATCGCGCCGTTTCTTATTCTTTTTATTCCCGGCGGCTCTCAGGTTCGAGCCAGATTCAACACGGCGAGTGCCGCAACTACGTACGTGGTGATTCAGGCTCCCCTAAGGTGTTGCACACCCCCGCTCCCCTGACATACTCCCCCTCGTGCGGCGGAGAACCTCGAAGGCGCTGGCGCGCGCTGCGCGCCGGGCTGTCCTTCTGACGACTGCTGGTCTCGTGATCGCCCTGGCCGTTGGCGTGGGGGGATTCCTCGCGTCCGCGATCCCGGGCCACGCGCTTGCGGCGGCTACGCCGGCGGCGCTGTTCCCCGAGGCGCCGGTAACGGCGGCGCTCACCGCATCGCCGGTTGCGACCGCGGACGACCGCGCATTGGGAGCGGCGCTCTCCGTGGTCCCCGTACAGGAGCAGGCGTTCGAGGCGACCCGCGTCGAAGCCACCGCGTCACCGGAGCCTCGACCCGCCGAGGACGTCGTGCGCGCGGCGCGCACTGCGCCCGCCGCCGGAACAACGCCGGCGCTGGAGCCCGGTGATCGCGTCGGCGCGTCGCTCTCGTTCTATTACTGCGAAGCCGGAGAGACGATCCTCTCGCGCGGCGATGGGGGCGGCTTCTGCGGCGCGATGCGCGACGGTAGCGTGGTGTACAACGGCGCCGCGGCGTGCGACGTGGCCTACCTCGGTCAGCGCTTCCGCATCCAGGGCGATCCGCTGGGCCGCATCTACCGCTGCGCGGATACCGGGAGCGCGGTCCACGGGCTGCATCGCGACATCTGGTTCAACAGCAGCGACGACGGTTGGGCGTGGCAGCTGAAAGTCGGCCAGGCCGCCACCATCGAGATCGTCCCCTAGCGCTTCCGCGGGGCGCCGGCGTGCGCCGCCCGCTCCCCGTCTCGCCCGATTCCGGGCCCATCTGGTTGGGTCTCACCATGGTCCCGGGCGAATTCAGACCACCTCAACGCACGTTTTACCCATTGTTCACGTGGATGGCTTGTTCGTGATGCGATTCAGCGGGATGATGGTCTTGTGACCAAATGCACAATCGGGAGCGGCGGGGTGTCGCCTCTCGAACGCGCTGAATCAGGATGAGCCAAGATGAGCATCGTGCGCGAGAGTTCCACGAGGTCGGAAGTCGGGCAGCGGATTCGCGAGTGGCGCCTGCGCCGCGAGCTTTCCCAGGCGGAGGTGGCGCGCACGGCCGGCATTACGCAAGCCTCGCTCTCCAATTACGAGAACGGCAAGCGCGACCTCCCGCTGAGCACGCTGCTAGGCGTCGCCCGTGCGTTGAATGTGTCGGTCGGCGACCTGCTGGACCTGCCCGACGTGATCGTGGTGCGTGACTCCGTGCTCGGGCGTGCCGTCGAGCAGTTGCAGACGCGCGTCCCTGCGGGCGTGGGAGCGTACGCGGCGTCCTAGCACGCTGCGCCGGCGACCGCCGTCTCGGCATCGCGCGAAACGAGATCGAGGCCCCGCGATGCGGGGCCTCTTCGCTGCGCCCCGGTGCTTCGTTGGCCGTGGTTTGTCAACACGGGAGCGGTTCAACTCTGCGTATACTGAGATTCAGCCCGGTCGGCGAACGGGGGGAACTCAGTTGGCGAACGAACGACCCACCACGCTGGGCGCCCTGAAGTCTGCGAAGATCGCAGTGCTTCCGGTGCGCCACGAACTCCGCAAGAATCTGATCGCGAAGCTGCGGGCCGGCGAGCGGCTCTTCCCCGGTGTCGTCGGCTATGACGACACCGTGATCCCGCAACTCGAGAACGCCATCCTCTCGGGGCAGGACATCATCCTGCTCGGTGAGCGCGGACAGGCGAAGTCACGCATCATCCGCGCGCTGACCTCGCTGCTGGACGAGTGGACGCCGGTGCTCGCCGGGTGCGAGATCCCCGAGAACCCGTACGAGCCGATCACTCCGCTGGGGCGGCAGATCGTGGAGCAGCAGGGCGACAGCGCGCCGATCGCGTGGATGCACCGCGACGATCGATACGGCGAGAAGCTCGCGACGCCCGATATCACGATCGCCGATCTCATCGGCGAGGTGGATCCGATCAAAGTGGCCGAGGGGCGCTACCTCTCAGACGCGTTCACGATCCACTACGGCCTGATCCCGCACACGAATCGCGGCATCTTCGGCCTGAACGAGCTCCCCGACCTCTCCGAGCGCATCCAGGTGGGCCTCCTCAACGTGATGGAAGAGCGCGACGTGCAGATCCGCGGGCACAAGGTGCGCCTGCCGCTGGACGTGCTGGTGGTCGCCACCGCCAACCCTGAGGACTACACCAACCGCGGCCGCATCATCACCCCGCTCAAGGACCGCTACGGGGCGCAGATCCGCACGCACTATCCCCAGACCATGGATGCCGAAGTCGCGATCATGGAGGCGGAGGCCGCCCACCTCTTCGCGGACGACGACATCGAGGTCGTGATCCCCGACTACATGAAGCAGATCATCGCGGAGGTCACGCGCCTCGCGCGGCGATCGCCGGACGTGAACCAGCGCTCCGGAGTCTCCGTGCGCGCATCCGTAGCCGACTACGAGGCGATGATCGCGAATGCCACCCGGCGCGCGATCCGCCTGGGCGACCGGGTCGCCGTGCCCCGCATCTCCGACCTCGCGTTCATCATGCCCTCGCTGCAGGGCAAGGTGGAGCTCGAAACCGTCGAGGAGGGCAAGGACGAGCAGATCCTCGACCGCCTCGTGCAGGGCGCCGTGGTCGCGACGTTCAACCGCGTCATCGGCGACACCGACATGGACGCCGTGGTGGACGCCTTCCGCAGCGGCCGCTCGGTGGAGACCGGCGAGGTGAAGGGCGCCGCCGAGTACCAGCGCCTGCTCAAGGACATCGATGGCCTGGCGCAGGCGGTGGGCGAGGTGACGCGCGACGAGCGCCCCCAGGTGCAGGCGAGCGCCGTCGAGTTCGTGCTGGAGGGGCTGCACCTCAACAAGCGGCTGAACAAGGACCGCGTGTCGGGACGCGCGCTCTACCGCGGCTAGCCACGGGGCTCCCCCGGAAGCGCGCACCCCCGCCCGTCGCCCGAATCGAGGCACCCTCGTGGCGATGATCTACCGCTACAGCGAATGGGATGGCACGCAGGCGATCCCGGACCTGGACCCCAACCAGGTGCTGGATGCGCTGGCCGATGACCTGATGAACTTCGGCGACCTGCAGCACGCCCTGCGCAACCTGATGCAGCGGGGCATGCGCAGCCCGCAGGGCGACCGCATGCAGGGTCTGCGCGACCTGCTGCAGCAGCTCCGGCAGGAGCGGCGCCAGCGCCTCGACCGCTTCGACCTCGGCGGGGTGATGGAGGATCTGAAGAACCAGCTGCGCGAGATCCTCGACCTCGAGCGCCAGACGCTGGAGGAGCGCCTCGGCGGCCAGCAGCAGAGTGGCCAGCCGCAGGGCGGCGAGCAGCAGGGGCGGCCCGAGGGCGCCGGCGCGCAGCAGCAGCGGGGTGACACCTCGGACGGCTCGGAAGCGGAGGGCGCCGACGGGAGCGACGGCCAGGACGGCGAGGCGGGCGAGCAGGGTGGCCAGCAGGGCATGCAGAGCCCTCGCGGTCAGCAGGGCCAGCAGGGCCAGCGCGGTCAGCAGGGCCAGCAGGGCCAGCAGCAGCCCGGTGGCCAGGCCGGTCAGCCGCAGGCCGGCGGGCAGCAGGGTGGCGAGGGCGACGCGGGTGACGACGGCAGCCCGTCCGGGGCGCAGGGCGCCCAGGGCGGCTCCCCCGACGAGCAGCAGTTCCAGGAGATGGTCCGGCGCATCGCCGAACGCAAGCAGCAGTTCCTCGACAACCTCCCGAAGGACGCCGCCGGGCAGATGAAGGATCTCCAGAACTACGAGTTCCTGAACCCGGAGGCCCAGCACCGCTTCCAGGAGCTGGTCGACCAGCTCAAGCAGGCGATGACCAACTCCTTCTTCAAAGACGTGCAGAAGATGGTCGAGGAGATGTCGGACGGCGACAAGCAGCGCATGAAGGACATGGTCCGCGCGCTGAACGACATGCTCGCGCAGAAGATGCGCGGCGAGACGCCCGACTTCGATGGGTTCATGGACCAGTTCGGCGACATGTTCGGCGACAACCCGCCGCAGTCGCTGGACGATCTGATCGCGCAGATGCAGGCGCAGATGTCCGCCATGCAGTCGCTCATGGACTCGCTCCCGGGCGACCAGCGCTCACAGCTGCAGTCGCTGTTGGCGGACAAGCTCGGCGACCCCGAGCTCGAGGCCGAGATGTCCGAGCTGGCGCAGAACCTCGACTTCCTGAACCCCTCGCGCGATCAGTCCAACTCGTACCCCTTCCGCGGCGACGAGGAGGTGGACCTGCAGGCCGCGATGAGCCTGATGGGCGAGATGCAGGACATCGACCAGCTGGAGCGGGGCCTGGAGCGCGCTCAGTACACGGGCGACCTGGACCAGGTGGACCGCGATCAGCTGCGTGAGCTGCTGGGCGACGACGCGGCGGAGTCCTTCGACGAGCTGCAGAAGCTGCTGGAGGTGCTGGAGCAGGCGGGCTACATCCGGCGGGAGGGCGACGAGTGGGAGCTCACGCCGCGCGGCACGCGGATGATCGGCCAGAACGCGCTGACCGAGATCTACCGGCAGCTGAAGAAGCAGGGCATCGGCAACCACCCGCTGCCGGAGAGCGGGCGCCACGGCGAGCGGCTGGACGAGTCCAAGCCGTACGAGTTCGGCGATCCGTTCCACCTGGACATGCGCAAGACGATCATGAACGCCATCGAGCGCGACGGCGCCGGGTCGCCGGTGCACCTCGCCCCCAAGGACTTCGAGATCTACCGCAGCGAGCTGGTGACGACCACGACCACGGTGCTGATGGTGGACCTGTCGTGGTCCATGGCCCTGCGCGGGTCCTTCCAGGCGGCGAAGAAGGTGGCGCTGGCGCTCCAGAACCTGATCCGCGCCCAGTACCCGAAGGACAGCCTCTACGTCATCGGTTTCTCGGCGTACGCCCGGGAGCTGAAGCCGCAGGAGCTGCCGTACGTGCGCTGGGACGAGTCGGTGCTGGGGACGAACATGCACCACGCGCTGCTGCTGGCGGAGCGCCTGCTGGCCAAGCATCGCGTGGGGTCCCGGCAGATCCTCATGATCTCCGACGGCGAGCCGACGGCGCACCTGGAGCGGGGCCGGTCGCAATTCTCCTACCCGCCCAGTCCCGTGACCATCCGCGAGACGCTGAAGGCGGTGAAGCGCGTCACGCAGCAGGAGATCACGATCAACACGTTCATGCTGGACCGGAATTACTACCTCAAGGAATTCGTGAACCAGCTGGCGAAGATCAACGGCGGGCGCGTCTTCTACACGACACCAGACCGGCTGGGCGAGTACATTCTCGTGGACTACGTGCAGCACAAGCGGAAGCGCATCGCCCCGCGCTAGCGGCCCCCCGGCCGCCCGCGGGCGGCCGTCGGAGGGTGTGTGCGGCGACTCCTGATCCTCATCGGGCTGCTGGCCTGCGTGCTGGCCGCGGGCACCACGTGGTACTGGCTCGCCGAGGGCTTCCCGTTTGTCGACGCCCTCTACCAGTCCGTGACCACGCTCAGCACAGTTGGCTTTCGCGAGGTGCACCCGTTCGACACCAGCGGCAAGGTCTTCACGATCGTCTACATCCTCGGCGGCGTCGGGCTGCTGTTCTACACGGCGACGACCATCGTGGAGACGGTGGTCGTCGGCGAACTGGCCGAGGAGCTGGGGCTGCGCCGGAGCAGCCGGAAGGTGCGCGGAATGGAAGAGCACTTCGCAGCTCGTGCGCCACCTCGCGCCCCACGCGACCGTATCCGCAGATCACGCGCTCGTTGCGATCGATGATCACGAACGACTCCCGGCGCGCCGTCGCCGCGCACGACCACGGCGTGCGGGTGGTGCGCGGTGGCCAGCGTGGCGACGCCACCGAGGAGGAGACGCTGCGCGCCGCGGGCATCGAGCGGGCGCGGGCGCTGATTGCGGCGGCGGACTCGGACGTGGAGAACACGTACATCGTGCTCACGGCGCGCGCGCTCAACCCCCGGCTGCTGATCGTCGCGCGGGCCGGGTCCGAGCCAGCCGAGCGCAGGCTCGCGTCAGCGGGCGCGGACCGGGTGATCTCGCCGTACCGCATCGGCGGGCGGCGGATGGCGGTGAGCGCCGTGCAGCCGATGCTCACCGAGTTCATGGACACGCTGGCCGCCGGCACCGGCGGCGAGAGCGGCAAGGTGCTGGCGGAGATCCTGGTGGACGACGCCTGCGCGGGCCTCATCGGCCGCGCGATCCACGACGTGTTCCTCCCGAACAGTGGACTGGTCGTGATGGGCGTTGAACGCGCCGCCAGCGGGGTGCAGGTCGGCCCGCGCGGCGACATGATCATCGAGCGCGGCGACCGCCTGATGGTGTACGGCGAGAGCGAGGCGATGGACCAGGTGGTCCAGAGCGCCACACCCGGGAGGCACCCCGTCAGGCGCTAGCGGATGCGGCGACGATCGCGTCGCCCTAGATCCACGCGCCCTCCTGCGCCTGCCAGAAGAACTGCACCAGCACCCCGCCCGTGTGGCGCGGGTGGATGAACGCCTCCCGCCACGGCACGCCGTCCGTGTGATCCGCGCGCTCGCCGAAGATGGGGATGTTGTGGAACGCGCAGGCGCTCACCGCCCGCTCCCAGTCGCCGACCTCGAAGGTCGCGTGGTGCATGCCCGGGCCACGCCGCTCGAGGAAGCGCTGGATGAACGAGGCGGCGCTGGCCGGCTCGATCACCTCGAAGCGAAGCTGCCTGGTCGGGTGCTCCAGGACGCGGGTGCGGAAGCCCGCCTCGGACCCATCGCCGGGCGAGCGGTGGATGGTCTCCATCCCGAAGAGCCGCTCATACCAGTCGCCGAGCTCGTCGCACCCGGAGTACGCGTGCGACAGGTGGTTCAACGCCTTGATGCCGATGGTGCGGTCGTCCAGATCCGCTACCCCCGAGCCGGGATGCCACGGATCCCCTTCGTAGAGCTGGTAGAGGAAGCCGTGCCCACCGCCGCGGGGGTGGATGTAGATCACCTCGGGCTCGCGGCCGACCTCCGTCAGGCCGCCCGCCCACGGCTGCGCCCCCTCCGCCCGCAGCGCGGCCGCGGCCTGCACGGTGTCACGCACGTGGATCGTGACGTGATGCAGCCCCGCGCCCGTCGGGCCCTCGAGGAACCGGTGGAGCGGCGACGTGGCGTTGCTGGGCGCGATCACCTCCCAGCCGATGCCGGACGTGCCCGGCATCAGCATGTGGACCCCGCTGTAGCCGTCCTCATTCTCGAAGCGCTCGCCGACCCGGAAGCCGAAGACCCGCTCGAGGAACTCGACCTGCGGCCCGAGCTCCAGCACGGCCTGGCTGACGTGGTCGAAGCGAACGATGTCGATCAAGGGGACCACTCCTGACACCTGCTGCTGTGCGCCCGGGCCTGCCGTGCGTGCCGCGCTCGTAGCCATCTTACCGGAGCCCGCCGCTGAGCCCACCGCCCGCATCAACATCGCGAGCCCCGTTCGCTCGCGCCTCCTGCCGCCCGCACGCCGCGCCGCATCGGCGTCGACCCGGTAGCATCGCTGCATGCCCGCACCCCCGGAGCGCACCGCTGTCGTCCTCGCAAACCCCGCCGCGCGCCGCGCGATCGCGCCGCGCGTCCTCCACGCCGCCGCCGAGGCGATGCGCGCGCGAGGCTGGCGGGTGCTCATCGAGACGGCGGGCAGCGCCGGCGACACGCGGATGCGCGCCGAGCAACATGCCCGGTCGGGCGTCGATGCGCTGCTGGCGTGCGGCGGCGACGGGACGCTGCTGGCCGTGGTGAACGGCGTACGAGCGGCGGGAGCATCGAATCCGCCGGCCGTCGGGATCATCCCGGCGGGCACGGCGAACGTCTGGGCCGCCGAGGCCCGCGTCCCGCGCGACCATGACCGCGCACTCGGGCTCGTGGAGACCGGCCCGCGCCGCCTCGTCGACGTGGGCCTCGCGCGGATCGGTGACGGCCCGCCGGTGCGCTTCCTGCTGGTCTGCGGCGCGGGGCTGGACGCCGCCGCGGTGGAGACCGTGGACGCGCACCCGGCGTGGAAGTCGCGCCTCGGGCGCTTCGCGTATGGCGCGGCGGGCCTGGCCACGCTCGCCACGCTCGCCCCGGTGGACGCGGTGATCCGCGCGGACGGCGACGAGGTGCACGTCCGGCGGCTGCTGTTCGCCCTCGCCGCGAACACGCACCGCTACGGCGGCGTAGTGGCGCTCACCCGCCGCCACGCGCTGGACGACGGCCGCTTCGAGGTGACGACCTTCGAGGGCGGAGCGATCCTGCGACGCCTCGGGCTGGCGGTGCAGGCGCTGCGCGGGCGCCTGGACGAGCGCACGGTGCGCGGCGTGACGCATCGCGCCGCGGGGACGCTAACGATCACGCCGTCACGCCCGCTGCCCGTGCAGGTCGACGGTGACAGCATGGGGCAGTGCGGCCCGGACGCGCCGCTGAGCGTGGAGGTTGAGCACCGCGCGCTGACGATGATCTTCGGGCGCTAGTCCGGCGGGCTCGAGGGGATCGGGAACAGCGCGCCGTCCACCAGGCGCATGCGCCGTGCGCCCGGCAGCTCCGCGCGCGTGGGACGGTCCTCGTCGGGCGTGGTGATCAGCACCTGGTCCACGCCGTAGGCGACGTGCAGGATGCGCTCGCGGCGGCGCGCGTCCAGCTCCGACAGGATGTCGTCCAACAGCAGGATCGGCGCGTCGCCCGTGCGCCGCGTCGACAGCGCGACCTCCGCGAGTCGCAGCGCGAGCGCCGCGCTCCGCTGCTGCCCGCGCGATGCGGTGAGCCCGGCCGAGTGGCCCGCGATCAGGAAGGCGAGGTCGTCGCGGTGCGGCCCAATGCGGGACACCCCGCGCCGCACATCTTCCAGGCGCCCGGCCTCCAGCGCGGCGCGCAGGCGCGGCTGCAGGTCGTGCTCGCGCAGCCCCTCGGCCACATCCGCCGGGACGCCCGGGAGATAGCGTATCTCCAGGGTCTCGAGCGGGCTGGCGGCCAGCTCGGCGTACCGTTCCGCCGCGTCGCGGGCGATCGCGCGCACGGACTCGGCGCGCCGCGCGAGGATCAGCGCTCCCGCCGTGGCCAGCTCGTCGTCCCAGAACTCGAGCTGGTCCAGCCCCCGGCCGCCGCGATCCTGCAGCCGCCGCAGCAGGCTGTTTCGTTGTTCCAGCACGCGCGCGTATCGCTGCAGGGCACGCAGGTAGGCCGGGTCCAGCTGCGAGATGGTGAGATCGAGGTACCGCCGCCGGTTGGCCGGCGGGCCATCGATGATCGCGAGGTCATCCGCCGCGAACATCACGACGCGCAGCTGCCCGATGAGGTCCGAGGCCCGCCGCGCGACGCCGTTGACGCGGAAGCGCTTGCCGGCCCGCACCGGGGGAACCCCTGCGACCGCGACCTGCGCGATCACCGCGACTTCCAGCGCTCGACGCCCGGCCGCGGTCTCCACGTCCGCTTCCATGCGTGCCGCCGGAAGCGGATCCTCGGCGACCGCGTCCCACGAAATCATGTCCAGGTCGGGGCCGCTGCGCAGGCCGCGCGTGGTGGCGATCACCGCCACTGCTTCGAGCAGGTTGGTCTTGCCGGCCGCGTTCTCACCCGCGATCACGTAGATGCCGGGAGCAAGGTCGATCGCGAGATGCCGAAAGGATCGGACGTTCGTGAGGGCCAGGTGCGCCAGGTGCATGTGCGGCGATTATCGCATGCGCCCGGCGCGGGCCGGGCTACGTGCGCTCGGTGGCGGCGCGTACCTCGATCACGAAGCGAGCGCCGCTGTCGTCCACGCCGCCCTCCACCCAGATGCGGCCGCCCTGCCGCTCGACCAGGCGGCGCGCCACCGCCAGTCCGAGGCCGGAGCCCGGCACGGCATCCCCCGCCGGGCCGCGCACGCGGAAGTACGGCTCGAAGATGCGCTCGCGGTCCTCGCGGGCGATGCCCGGGCCCTCGTCGCAGATCTCGATGCGGATGCGTCCGTCCGGCGTACGCTGCGCGGTGATCGCGATCGCGCTCGCCGGGGGAGCGTGTCGGTTGGCGTTGGCGAGTACGGCCAGGATCACCTGCTCCAGCCGGTGCGGATCCGCGATCGCCCAGAGCGGAGCCTCCGGCACGCCCGCGGTGATCGACTGCTCCCGGAGCAGGAAGGCGGGGCGCATCATCGACTCAGCGGCGCGCACCGAGTCGCGGGCATCGATCTCCGCCAGGTGCACCTCGAGCTCCTGGCCCCCCGAGCGGCCGAGGTCGATCAGGTCGGTGACGAGGCGGCTCAGCCGCTCCACGCCGTAGGTGAGCGAACCCACCAGCTCCTCGGCGGCGGTGTCCATGCCCCCCGCGTCCATGCGGAGCAGGTCGGCGAAGGCCTGGATGGACATCAGCGGCGTGCGGATCTCGTGAGAGATGGCCGCGACGAACTCCCGGCGGCGCTGGTCCTGCACCTCAAGATCGCGCTCCCGCTCGTACGAGGCCTCGTAGAGCGCGGCGTGGTCCAGCGCTGCCCCGACCTGCGTGGCGATCGTCGCCAGCACCGCGCGGTCGCGCAGCGGACCGCTCTGGCGGGCAACGAGCAGCAGCAGGCCGATGGCGTCGCCGTTGCTGGTGATCGGGATCCGCGCCACCCAGGGGCGCTTGCCCAGCCTGGACCCCAGCGGTTGCAGCCATGGGTGGGGGTCGCGCTCGCGCGCGATCGCCGGCGTCGCGCTCCCGAGTCCGTGCACGCTTGGTGCGGCCTTCGCCCAGCCGTCGGGGTACCCGACGGCGGCGACCACACGCTGCCCCTCGCCGTGCTCATCGGCGAGCGCGATCACGCCCGCGTCCGCGATCCGGTGCCGTGCCAGCGACACGAGCGCCGCGCGGGCGGCATCGCCGATGTTACGCGGCTCGGACAGCACGTCGAGCAGCGCGATCTGCGCCGCGTGGCGCTGCCGCTCCATGGTGAGCGAGCGGATGTACCACGCGGCGGGGATGAGCACGAGCGCCAGGATGCAGAGGTCCGCGATCAGCAGGCGGGCGTCGATCTCCCGGAGCGCGGTGTAGACCAGCGCCAGGTGAATCGCGGTGAAGAGGAGGCCACCAAAGAGCGCGACGAGCCACAGCAGCATGCCACTGCGTCGCGCGTGCACGACGGGCGTGGCAGTCACGAGCGGGCCCGCGATCGGGAACGGCGCCTCGAAGCGGAGTCGGTCACTCGCAGCCTCCCGCAGACCCCCGCCGCGGGTGCAACGCAATGACTGTAGCGGAAGGACTGGCCGGGGGCGATGGTGCCCGGCCGAGACGGGCGACCCGCTAACTGAAGGCGATGACGCCCTAGCTGAAGGCGATGACGCCCTAGCCGAAGGCGATGACGCCCTAGCCGAAGGCGATGACGCCCTAGCCGAAGGCGATGACGCCCTAGCCGAAGGCGATGACGATCGTCCGGTCCGGCTCCGACGCCTCGCGCACCTGCGCGTTCTGACCGAGGCCCGCGCCCACGCCCTCCGCGATCTCGTCGGAGTCGACGTCGGAGCTGAGTTCCAGGCGCAGCCGCGCCTCCCCCTGGGAGTAGGCCTCCACGGTCGCCTGGCGCACGGAGGGGATGCGCTGGAGCGCGTCCTGCAACCGCATCAGCCCCTGGAAGCCGGAGACCGGCGCCGCGCGAAGCACCACGGACCCGTCGGCGGGAGTGAAGGTCGCCAGCGTCCCGGCAACACCCTCGTCCTCGGCGGTGCGTCGCTGCCACGCGGCAGCCGCGGGCTCGGACGCCTCCGCGTGCGCGTGCGCGGCGGCGGGCTGCGATCCCCCGCGCATCGGCGAGGGGGCCGGGGACGGCGCCATCGGCGCCGGGGTTGGCGGCGCGCCCTCTGCCGCGGGCTGGACGGACGGCGGAGTGACCGGGAGCGGCGCGGAGGGCCGCGCGGGCGCCTGCGGCGCGACCACGCTGAGGACCCCGGGGCGGCGCTCCTCCTCGGGTGCGGTGAAGGTCGAGCGCGCGGGGGGCGCCGGAGGCGTCGCCTCGCCCGTCCGAGTGGCGTTGAGGATCGATTCGATGCGCCCGAGGCGCGCCTGCACGTCCCTCATGCTCAGCAGCAGGTCATCGACGGAGCGGCGCAGCGGAGCGATTTCCTCGGAGCCAGGGACAGCGGCGGGGGCGCCGGGCGCGGCAGCGCGCTCACGGGTGATCAGATCCTGCGCGCGCTGCATGGACTCCTGCAGGATGCGCTCGGCGCGCTCTCGCGCCTCCGTCAGCAGCAGCTGCGCCTCGAAGGCGGCGCCACCTTCACCGCGCGGGGCCGCGCGAGGCGGCTCGTCCTCGGGCGCCCGGTACTGCGGCGCCTCGAAGGACGGCGGCGTGTACTGGGTGTCGGAGTATTCGGGGTACGGGGCCTCGTGGCGGGCCTCGGGATACCGCGGCTCGGCGTACTGCGGGGGGGCGTAGCGGGAGACCGGGGCCGCGGGGCGCGCCCCCGGCGGTATCTCCTCGCCGCCGAGCGCGGCCATCAGCGTGCCCAGCGCACGGAGGATCGCGCCGGTGCCGCTGCCTGCCGGGGGCGGAACGTCGAAGCTCACCGCGCCGTCTTCCGCGTGACGTCGGCGCGTTGCCGACGGACGAACTTGTAGCCGACGCCGCGCTCGTTCGCGATCATCGGCTCACCCTGCGGATCATCGCCCAGCTTCCTGCGCAGGTGCTGGATGTGCACCTTCAGGTAGTCGGTCTCATCCATATACTCGCGTCCCCACACCTTGGCGAGTAGGGTTCGGAAGGTTAAGACCCGGTTCTCGTTGCGCGTGAGGTGGTAGAGCAGCCCGTACTCGATCGGAGTGAGCCTGACCTCGCCTCCGTTCACGCGGACCTGACGGCTCGCGTAGTCGATGAACAGCGGGGGAGCGTCGAACGGCGGCCCCTCGCGCGTGGGCTCCTGCGACTCGGAACGCCGCAGCACGGCGCGCACGCGCGCCAGCAGCTCGATGTGCGAGAAGGGCTTGGTGACGTAGTCGTCCGCGCCGATCTCGAGGCCGCGAACCTTGTCCACCTCCTCGTGACGTGCCGAGAGCATGACGATCGGCACGTCTGAGAAGTGCCGGATGCGCTCGCAGACCTCGAAGCCGTCGACGTCCGGGAGGCCGATGTCGAGCAGCACGAGGTCGGGGGCGTCGCGTTCCACGAGCTCGACGCCCCGCTCGCCCGTGGCCGCGGTGATCACCTCGGCCTCCGGCCAACGCAGGCCGAAGGTGAGGCGGACGATCTCCGCGATATCGGCCTCATCGTCGATGACCAGCACTCGCATGCCGCAAGTGTATACGCACACGCTCGTTTCTGTGCCTCGTTATGACAAGTCGAGTCCACGGCGCTCCGGCGGCCCGCAGCCCGCATCGCCGGGCTGTCGCGACCCAGCGCGGGGGATGCGGTATCGTCCCGTCCGCACCGGGCGCATCGGGGGCAAAGGAGTCAGCGGTGGCGGAGACGTTGCGGATCGGACTCATCGGCGCGGGGGCGAACACGCGGACCCGGCACATCCCGGGCTTCCAGGCGATCGAGGGTGTCGAGATCGTCGCGGTCTGCAACCGTTCGCCGGAGAGCGGGCACCGGGTCGCGGACCAGTTCGGGATCGGCCGCGCGGAGACGGACCCGGAGGCGATCTTCGGCGATCCCGGGATCGACGCAGTCTGCATCGGGACGTGGCCGTACCGCCACCGGGAGTACGTGGTGCGCGCGCTGGAGGCGGGCAAGCACGTCCTCACCGAAGCGCGCATGGCGATGAACGCCGCCGAGGCCCGCGAGATGCTGGAGGCCTCCCGCCGCCACCCCGACCTCGTCGCGCAGATCGTGCCCGGGCCCCCGGATCTGAAGTCGTGGCGCACGGTGCAGCGCCTGGTGCGCGAGGGCGCGCTGGGCGAGGTCCGCGAGGTGCACGTGTCGATCCTGACGGGCGCCGCTCTGGACCCCTCCGCCCCGCTGCACTGGCGCGAGCGATCGGACTACTCGGGCGTGAACGTGATGGCGTTCGGGATCTACGCGGAGGTGGTGGGGCGCTGGTTCGGCCCCACCCGCCGCGTGCTGGCGGATGGCGCGGTGTTCGTGAAGAGCCGCGTGGACGCCGAGACCGGGCAGCGCCGCGAGATCGACGTGCCGGACAGCCTCGGCGTGCTCGCGAGCCTCGAGAGCGGGGCGCGCGTGACGTACCGGTTCAGCAACGTCGCCCACGCTCCGGCGCCGGGGAGCACCGGGATCGCGGCGTACGGCTCGCAGGGGACGCTGCATTGGGACACCACGGACCGCATGCAATTCGCTCCGCTCGGCGGACCGCTGCAGCCGCTGGAGCCGGACGCGGGCACGGCGATCGACTGGCGCGTCGAGCGTGACTTCGTCGACTCGATCCGCGAGGGCGCGCCGGTGACCCTGACGAACTTCGAGGATGGCGTGCGCTACATGCAGATCATCGAGGCGGCCCATCGCTCGCGCCTCAGCGGCCGCGCGGTGGACATCAGCGAAGTCTGAGCACGGACGGAGCGGGCAGCGATGAGCGGCGGTGTATTCATCCGGTTCGGGCGCGGTGACCCATGGGCGCCGCGCACGCTGCTGCTCCGCTTCGTGATCAACCTCGCGGGGCTGTTCCTCGCCAGCGAGATCGTGCCGGGGATCCACATCAACGACGCGCCCTCGCTGGTGGCGGGGACGGCGATCTTCGCGATCGTGAACTTGCTGCTGCGCCCGCTGGCGACGTTCGTGTCGTGGTGCCTGATCGTGGCGACGTTCGGGCTCTTCTCGCTGGTCATCAACGGCGTGCTGCTGGAGGTGACGGCGTGGGCCGCGGGGCAGCTGGGGCTCGGGTTCACCGTGGATGGCTTCTGGTCGGCGCTCCTGGGCGCGCTCGTGATCTCGATCGTCTCGCTCGTCGCGACGATCGTCGTGCGCACCGAGGCGCGGACGTTCTAGCGCGACTCGCAGGCGGCTAGCGCTCGTCCCCGGGGCGCAGCCCGCCCGGGCCGACGGGCGCGCGACCCTTGCGCTGCTCGCGCGGGCCACGGCCGGCGCGAGCAGGCGTGCCGGGGCGCTCCACGCGCACGGCGCACGCCTTGAACTCCGGGATGCCCGAGGGCACGTCCAGGGCGTCGTTCGTGAGGAAGTTCACCGCCACCCCCTGCAGCTGCACGAACGGCACGAAGAGCTCGCCGCGCCGCATCCGCGTGTCGACGTGCAACTCCGCGACGATCTCGCCTCGACGCGTCGCGAGCTGCACCGCATCGCCCTCCGCGAAGCCGAGGCTGGCGGCGTCCGCCGGGTGCATGTCGACGGCGACGACGGGGACCTGCCCGAGGAGACCGGGGACGCGGCGCGTGATCACTCCGGTGTGCCAGTGATACAGCGATCGTCCGGTGATCAGCGTGTACGGAAAGCGCCGCGACGGCAGCTCGGCGGCGGGCGGACCCTGCTCCACCGCGATGAACCGGCCGCGGCCGCTCGCGAACTCTGCTTCGAAGAGCGTCGGCGTGCCGGGGTGGCCGTCGTCCGGGACGGGCCACTGCAGGCCGCCCTCGCGCTCGAGGCGGCCATGCGAGAGGCCGGCGATGATCGGCATGAGCGATGCCATCTCGTCGAAGATCGCGCCGGCGCCAGCGTAGTCGAAGCCGTGCACCGGACGCTCGAGGATGCGCTGGACGCGGCGTGCGATCTCGGCGGTGATCGCCCAGTCCTCGCGCGCCTCGCCCGGGGCGGGGAGGAACGGGCGCACGAGCTGCACGCGGCGCTCCGAGTTCGTGAACGTCCCGTACTTCTCGGCGAACGAGGCCGCGGGGAGCACCACGTCGGCCATCTCCGCCGTCTCGTGCATGAAGATGTCCTGCACCACGAGGAAGTCGAGGCTGGCGAAGGCGTCCCGCGTGTGCGCGAGGTAGGGGTCGCTGATCAACGGGTTCTCGCCGACCACGTACATCGTCCTGAGCGTCCCCTCGACCATCGCGTCGATCATGTGCGTGGACTGCATGCCCATCGCCCGTGGCAGATCGACGCCCCACGCCGCCTCGTACTTCGCATGCGCCGGGCCGTCGTACGGCTCGTACCCCGGGAGTGAGTTGGGGAGGCACCCGGAGTCGGAGCACCCCTGCACGTTGTTCTGCCCCCGCAGCGGGGAGATCCCGTTGCCCGGGCCGCCCACCTGCCCGGTAAGCAGCGCGAGGTTGATCAGCGCCCGCGCGTTGTCGGAGCCGTTCGTGTGCTGGGTCACGCCCATGCCCCAGATCAGGCACGATCCCCGCGCCGCGCCGTCCCGCCCCGGGCGGGGGCGCGCGTAGAGGCGCGCGGCGCGGCGGATGTCGTCCGCGGGCACGCCGCAGCGGCGCTCGGCCTCCTCGGGCGTGACCTGCTCCACTACGCGCCGCCACGCCTCGAATCCCTCCGTGCGCGCCTCGACGAAGGCGGCGTCCCACAGGCCCTCGTCGAGGATGACGTGCGCCATCGCGTTGAAGAGCGCGACGTCCGTGCCGGGGTGCGGCTGCAGGTGGATCTCGGCCACATCGCAGAGGTCGATGCGGATCGGGTTGACGACAATCATCGCGGCGCCGCGGTCCTCGACGGCGCGGCGGAGCCGCGAGGCGATCACGGGGTGGTTCTGCGCCGTGTCGCTGCCGACGACGAGGAGCGTGCCCGCGATGTCGTAGTCGGCGTACGAGTTGCTGGTCGCGCCAGAGCCCACCATCTCCTGCAACGCGACGACCGAGGGCGCGTGGCAGAGGCGCGAGCAGTGATCGATGTTGTTCGTGCCCATCACCGCGCGCACGAACTTCTGCATCACGTAGCCGTCCTCGTTCGTCGCCTTCGCCGAGGCGATCCCGGCGAACGAGCCGAGCGAGGCGACGAACTTCCGGGCGACGAGATCCAGCGCCTCGTCCCACGTCGAACGCTCCAGTGCGCCGCCCTTGCCGCCGCGGCGGATCAGCGGGTGCGTGAGGCGGTCCGGAGACTGCGCGAACTCGAGGCCGAAGCGGCCCTTGACGCAGGTCATCCCCTGCGACGACTGGTTGTCCGGCATCCCATCCACCCACGCGATGCGGTCGTTCTCCACCCGCACGGACAGGCCGCACCCCACACCGCAGTACGGACACGTCGTCTCCGTCTCGGTCACGGACGACGTCTCCACTTCCCGGCCCGAGGCACGCGCGGGGAGGCCGCGCTTCGGCATCAGCGCGCCGGTGGGGCACTGCGAGACGCACTGGCCGCACGAGGTGCAGATCGAGTCCTCCCACGCGGCATCGAACGCCACGCCGACGTGCGCGGTGGGCCCGCGTCCGTTGATGCCGATCGCGCCGATGTGCTGCGTGCGCTGGCAGGCATCGACGCAGCGCCCGCAGAGGATGCAATCCGCCATGTCCAGCGTGAAGAAGAGGTTCGTCTCGTCGCGCGGGGCGCGCGGGCGCGGCCGGTACGAGGAGGCCGCGAGGCCGTGCGCGCGGGCATGGCGCGCGGCCGTGCCCTGCCCGGCGCCGTCCCGGGACATGCCGATGGTGAGGTCCAGCACGCCACGACGGATGCGCTGCGCCCGCTCGCCGTCCGTGTGGATCGAGGCACCCTCGGCGGCGGGGGTGTGGCACGCGGCCACCAGGCGCGCGCCGCCGCCGCCCGCACCTTCGACCTCCACGAGGCAGGTCCGGCAGGCGCCCAGCGGGGCGCGCGCGTCCGGGCGGCAGAGGCGCGGGAGGTCGACCTGCGCCGCATCGACGGCCTCGAGGATCATCGCCCCGCGCGGCACTCGCACGGCGCGCCCATCCACCGTGACGTCGAACGAGGGCACGCGCACGGGCAGGTCGAGGGTCACGGCGCGCTCCCCTCGGACGGCGCGCGCGGCTCGAACGCCTCGGGGAAGGCCGCCAGTGCGGACGTCACGGGCCGCCCCGCCATCCCGCCAAGCGCGCAGAGCGACGCCGCCGTCATCACCTCGATCAGCGCGTCGATGCGATCGCGGTTCGTCGCGGGATCCTCCAGCAGCTCCAGCAGCCGCTGCGTCCCCTCGCGGCACGGGGTGCACTCGCCGCAGGACTCGCGCGCGTTGTACGCGGCGAGCTCGCGCGTGATGCGCGCGATGTCTGCGCGCGGGCCCAGGACCACGGTGCCGCCGGCGCCGAGCGGGTGCATCTCCAGGGGCGCATCGAACTCCCCGGGCAGCACGAAGCGCCCGGAGGGGCCGCCGAGGAGGAGCGCCTGCACGCGGCCGGGCGCGGCGCCCGCCATGGCGAGCACGCCCGCCCAGGTCATATTGCCGTCCACCGGCACCTCGTACAGGCCGGGCCGGGGCACGTCTCCGGAGAGCGGCACGAGCTTTGTCGGGGGCGGGGGCGAGTCGAAGATCGTGGTGGCGGCGCAGAGCGTCTCGGCGTTGTGGATCAGCGTCGGCCGCCCGAACAGCCCGGCGTCCGTCGCGTATGGCGGCCGGTAGCGCGGGACCGGGCGCTCGCCCTCGATCGAGTTGAGGATCACGGACTCCTCGCCGCAGACGTACCCACCCGCGCCCGACCGCACCTCGATCGTCACGGGGGCACCGCCCAGGCTACTGTCGAGGATGCCCGCGTCCCGTGCATCGGCGAGGGCGTGCTCGAACACCGCGCGAGCGTTGCGCGCCTGGCCGTTGATGTAGACGTATGCGTCCCGGATCCCCGTGGCGCGACAGGCGATGAGGATGCCCTCGATGAGGCGGTGCGGGTCGCCCTCCAGGAGGTGGCGGTCCTTGAAGACGCCGGGCTCGCCCTCCTCGGCGTTCACGACGAGCACCTTCGCGGCGTCCGCGTGGGCGGCGACGAGGCCCCACTTGGTGGCCGCCGCGAAGTGCGCGCCGCCGCGCCCCGTCAGCCCGGCGGCGTGCGCGGCCTCGATGATCCGCGGCGGGGGGAGCCCGGCGGCGACGGCGTAACCGGCGTAGCCGCCCTGCGCCAGGACGTCGGCAAGCGTGCCATCGTTGCGGCCGAGGCGCGCGGCGACGCCGCTCTCGCCGCTGCCTGCCTGCCGCTCGTCGCACTCGCCGCGCACGCACGCCGCCAGCGCCTCCGGGACGCCGCGATCGAGGCGCGCGAAGCGATGCCGGTGCCCGGCGCGCACCACGGTCGCCGCGGGCGCGGCCCAGCACGCACCGTCACACGCCGCGTCCACGACGGGAGCCCGGAGGTCGAACGGGATCATCGCGGCACCCACGGCGTCGCCGCAGGTGCCCCGGTGACGCAGGATGCGGACGGACGGCGCCCGCAGCGCGATCCGCGCGCGCAGTTCCGCGAGCGCCGGGGTGGGCGACGGCCCGGTCACGTGGCACCCCGCTCGGCGGGCGCCTCGGCGCGGGCGAGGGCGGCGATGCGATCGGCGGTCACGCGGCCGTGCAGGCGTTCGTCGGGGTCCACCGCGACCGGCGCGAGCGCGCACAGGAACTGGCAGTCGGTGCCCGCGGCACGGCCGGGCAGCGCCGCGCCGAGCGCGTCCAGCAACTCGCGCGCCCCGCCGAGGTCGCAGGCGACGCCGGTGCAGACCCGCCAGGCGCCCGGCACGGGCCGTTCGAGGCGCAGCTCGGAGTAGCCCATGACGGTGGCGTACACCTCCGAGACGGGCACACGCACGTGCTCGGCGACGAGCGTGATGGCCTCGCGGGGGAGCCAGTCGAGGACCTGCTGCGCGGCGAGGAGCGCGGGCAGGAGCTGGTCGCGTCGCCGGGGGAGCGCCGCGACGCCTCGACCCGCCGCCTCCAGTCGCGCGGAAGCGTCCGGCGCGTCACGATCGAAGGGGCGCGGCTGGTCGGCAGGCATGTTGCGATTGTAGGTCCCGCCCGCGCCCGAGGTTCTGCCGATCGCCGCAGGATCGGGAGATTCGCATGGAGATCGTCGACCTCAAGTCCGAGTGGCGCGCGCTCTACACGGCGAAGCGCACGCCCGCACTGCTGAAGGTGCCGAGGCGCACCGTGATCGCCGTCGACGGCGAGGGCGCGCCAGCGGGCGAGGCGTTCCAGCACGCGGTGCAGGCGCTGTACGGCGTGGCGTACACCGCGAAGTTCACGCTCAAGAAGGCCGGGATCGCGGACTTCCCCGTGATGCCGCTGGAGGCGCAGTGGGAGCCGGGCGCGCTCGGCTGGATGCCGGGCCCCGGCGAGGCATGGCGGTGGACCGCGCTGATCGCGGTCCCGGACCTGCTGACCGCGCGCATGGTGCGCAGCGCGGCGGCGGCCGCCGCCGGCAAGCAGCCGAACCCCGCACTCGCCGCCGTTGCCTGGCGATCGCTGCCGGGGGGCCTCGCCGCGCAGGTGATGCACGTCGGCCCGTACGCCGCGGAGCCACCCACCGTCGAGGTGCTGCACGCGTTCATCGCGGATCAGGGCTGCCGGATCACCGGCCGCCACCAGGAGATCTACCTGAGCGATCCGAGGCGCACCGCGCCGGAGCGCCTCAGGACGATCATCCGCTACGCCGTGCGCCGCTCGCGCTAGCCGGAGCCGGTCTCGCGGGGCGCGGTGCGTACCCGCATGTTCGCGTACCCTCCACGCATGACGAACGGACCGCAGGACTCCCCCGAGCGCGTCTTCGACCCCGGCGCCGACCGTGCCGCGTACGTGCGCTCGATGTTCGCGGAGATCTCGGGACGCTACGACCTCATGAACCGCGTGATGACGGTGGGGCAGGACCTGCGCTGGCGCCGTCGCGCGGCGCGATCCGTGGTGCGTGCCGGAGACACGGTCGCCGACCTCGGTAGTGGTACGGGCGATCTCGCCTTCGCCTGCCTCGACGCCGGGGCAGCGCGCGTCGTCGGCCTCGATGTCGCCGGACCGATGCTCGCCCGCGCGCGGAGCAAGGGTCAGCGGATCTCGCCGCACGCCGGCTTCGCGCTCGGCGACGCCACCTGCCTGCCGCTGCCGGATGCCTCGGTGGATGCATGGTGCTCGGCGTTCATGGTGCGCAATGTGCCCGACCTGGACGCCGCGCTGCGCGAGGCGCACCGCGTGCTGCGGCCCGGCGGGCGCATCGCGGTGCTGGAGATCCCGCGCATGGAGGGCGGCTGGCTGCGGCCGTTCGCGAGCTTCCACTTCCGGCAAGTCGTGCCGCGCCTCGGGCGGCTGATCTCGGGGCACCGCAGCGCGTATACCTACCTCCCGCTCTCCGTGGACCACTTCCTCACGCCCCGGCAGTTCACCGCCCACCTGCTGGGCCTGGGCTTCGAGGTGACGGAGGTGCGGATGCTGATGTTCGGCACGGTGGCGATGCACGTCGCGCGCAAGCCGCTCGTCGGCGAGCCGCGGTCGCGGATGGCGTGAGTCGCCCCGAACCCCCCGCCGCGCGACCTCGCTACGACAGGCGCGCGTCGCCGATCGGCGCGCGCGGGACATCCTGCCCCGCGTTGACCATGTGCCGCGCGAGCGGCCCGAGGTCCGCGAAGACCTCCGCCATCTCCTGCTCGCCGACGCCCGCCGCGCGGAACGCCTCGGCCATGTGTCGCAGCCAGCGCCCCGCCGCACGCTCGTCGATCACGAACGGAAAGTGGCGCATCCGCAGGCGCGGGTGGCCGTATCGCGCGCTGTAGCGCGGCTCGCCCCCCAGCCATTGCTCCAGGAACATCGCCTGCTTCTCGCGCCCCGCGGTGAGGTCCTCGGGGAAGAGCGCACGCAACTCAGCATCCGCGGCCACGAGATCGTAGAACTGCTCGACGATCCGCTCGACGACGGCGCGGCCACCGATGCGCGCCAGCAGCGCGCCCTGCCGCTGGGCCGCGGAGCGCGGCGCCGGGGGCGGAGTGTCGCCTGCGGCGGTGCGGGGGCCTCCAGGGAGTGGCTCGCTCATTCGGTCCAGTGTATCGAGTGCGTCCGCGATCGGAGCCAGCGGACGGGGCGCCGGCCGTCCGGCGCGATGGCCCTCACGGCGGGCCGCCCGCTACCATGCGCCGATGAGCGCGAACGTGCATCCCCCCGCGCGGCTGCTGGTGCAGTGCCCGGACCGGCCGGGGATCGTCGCCGCGGTATCGCAGTTCCTCTTCCAGCACGGCGCGAACATCATGCAGGCCGACCAGTATTCGACGGCCGGCGGCGCGGGCCGCTTCTTCCTGCGCGTCGAGTTCCAGACCGACGGGCTGGACTGCCCGGTGGAGACGTTGAGCGACGTGTTCCGCGAGGAGATCGCGCCGCGCTTCGACATGGACTGGCGGCTCGCCCCGGTGCACCGCCCGCGCGTGGCCATCCTCGCCTCGCGGACGGACCACTGCCTGCTGGAGCTGCTGTGGCGCTGGCGCCGCGGCGAATTGCCGATCGAGATCCCCGCCGTGATCTCCAACCACGAGGCGCTCCGCGCCGACGTGGCGGTCTTCGGCATCCCGTTCCACGTGTTCCCGGTGACCGCCGAGACGCGCTCCGAGCAGGAGGCGGCGATGCGCGCCCTGCTGCGCCGGGAGCGCATCGAGCTGGTGGTCCTCGCTCGCTACATGCAGATCCTGAGCGGCGACTTCGTCGCGGAGTACCCCGCGCGCATCATCAACATCCACCACTCGTTCCTGCCGGCCTTCGCCGGCGCGGATCCCTACGGGCGCGCCTTCGAGCGGGGCGTGAAGATCATCGGCGCCACCGCCCACTACGCGACCGAGGAGCTGGACGAGGGCCCGATCATCGAGCAGGACGTGGTGCGCGTCTCGCATGGGGACACGCGCGAGAGCCTGATGCGCCTCGGACGCGAGGTGGAGCGCTCCGTCCTCGCGCGCGCGGTGCAGTGGCACATCGAGGATCGCGTCTTCGTGCACGGGAACCGCACCGTGGTCTTCCGCCTGTAGTCCACCGGACCGGTAGTTCCGGCGCCGCCGGGCACAGAGGGTACCGAGTGCTGACGCGCCCCTTCGCCGTCCTGTGGATCTCGATGTTCGTGGCGATGTCCGGGATCTCGATGGTGTCGCCGCTGCTGCCGGTGCATGTGCAGGACGACCTGGGCGGCCCGGCGATCGCCGTGGCGCTGTCGTTCTCCGGCCTCGCCATCGCGCAGATCATCGGTGCCCCGTTCGTGGGGCGGCTGGGCGACGTCTTCGGGCCCAAGCGCTTCATCGTGATCGGCTTCGCGATCTACGCCGCGGGCGCGCTCGGCTACCTGTTCGCCTCCACCTGGCAGCTGGTCGTGCTCTTCCGCATGCTCTCCGGCGTGGGCGCAGCGGCCGTCTTCCCGATGTCGCTCGCGTACATCGGGCGGATGGCGCCGCCGGGCGCCGAGGGGCGCTTCATGGGCTGGTTCGCGGTCGCGCAGACGGGCGGATTCGGCGTAGGCCCGCTCTTCGGCGGTGGACTGCGCGACGCCTTCGGCTCGAACGCGGCGTTTGCGGCCATGGCGCTCCTGCTGGGCGGCGCGGCGCTGCTGACGCTCGTGGCGCTGCCCTCGGAACGGCCTGTCCTCCCCGGGCGCGCCGGCACCGGGTACGCAGATGCGCGGCACCCACCCGCGGGCGCCGAGCCGGTGCCCTACCGCGTCCTGCTCCGCAGCCCCGCGGTGCTCGCCGCCACGCTGCTCGTCGCGTCGCTCGGGGCCAGCTGGGGTGGAGCCTCGGCGTGGCTCGCGGTGTTCGTGATCGACCCGCAGGGACTCGGGACGAACAGCGCGCTTTTCGCCGGCGTGCTGCTCTCCAGCCGGCAGCTGGTCACCGCGGCGCTCCAGCCACTCACCGGGCCGCTGGCCGACCGTGCGAACCGAGTGGCGCTGATCGCGGTAGGGCTGGCGATCTCGGGCGTCGCGCAGATCTGCATCCCGCTGGTCCCGAGGACGCTGGTGGAGACCTCCGTCCTCGGACCGGCGATGACCATGGCACCGTGGGTGCTGGGCGCGCTGCTGGTGGCCGGAGCCGCCGAGGCGCTGGCTGCCCCGGCGCAGCAGGCGATCTTCGTGCAGATCGGGCGCCGAGGCGGGATGGGGTCGCTGATGGGACTCAACGCGATGGGCAACGCAGCGGGGTTCCTGGGCGGCTCACTCATCGGCGCGCTGGTGAAGGACGCGCTGGGGATCGCGGCGGTCTTCACGTTCGCGGGGATCCTCACGGCCGCCGGCGGAGCGGTCTTCGTGCTCCTCATGCGCCGGGGCGGCGAGGAATCCGGTGCCCCCTCGCGTTGATCCGCACGAGTTGCTACGATGAATGCAATGACTCCCATCGCCGCGACATCTTCGCGCGGGCCTTTTGACCTACCTCGTACGGAACACAACATGCACACGACCCACACCGGTGATGCCCGGTGACGCCCCTTGGTGGCTTCTTCAAGAAGATCCTCGGCGCCGCAAGCACCCCCTCCCCTGCCCCGACGGACACGCGCGCTGAGGGTGCGCGCGCCTCGCGCACCACGCGGACGGAAGCCGCCGCCCCGGACAGCCGCGGCGCTCCCACAGCCGGCGAGGGCGACCAGGACGGGGCACGGAGGCGAGGCTCCCGCGGCGGACGCGGGCGCGGAGGCGCCGGCCAGCCCGCCGCCGAGGCCGCACCGACGCGTCAGCCTGAACCGCCCCCCGCGCGCGCCGGGCGCGGCCGCGGACGCGGCACCCCTCCCGCCGCCAGCACCGAGCCCCGCTCGTACTCCTGGAGCGCCCGCAGCGGCGGTGGCGACGAAACCGAGGAGCAGGCGCGCCAGCGCCGAGAGCTAGCCAGCCGCCAGCGCCGCGGGCGCTCCTCTTTCCGCCCGTACCGCGAGAACCTGGACGCACCGCTCCCCGAGGACATCGCGTTCCGCTCCGGGCAAGAGGGCGGGGACCGCAGCATCCTTCCCGCCCGCCGCCGCCGCGGCACCGGCCTGCGCGACACCGAGCGCGTGATCGTCGGCGGCGCGCGCACCCTGAGCGGCTGGTCTCGTCCCGTGGTCGGGAGTGAGCCCGCCGGGCTGCTCCCGGCCCTCGCGCCGGGCGAGGACGGCGCCGAGGACGGCACCGAACCGCGCCTCCTCACCGCACCGATCATCGAGCCGATCACCGAGCCGTTCGCCGAGCCCTTCAGCGCCGTGAGCGAGCAGGACGAGGGTGATCTCGAGGGTCCCGAAACGGACGAGGACGGGGCACCTCGACGCCGCCGGCGTGGACGCCGCGGGGGACGCGGACGCCGCCGCCCCGGCACCCCCGAGGGTGGCGCGGACGAGACCGACACCGCGATCGCCGAGCTGCGGGACGAGCCCGCGCCGGCGCCCCGTGCCGCCGACGTGCCGTACGACCTCGACGCCCCGGTGGGCGCGACCGAAACGCACCCCGCGATCGATGACAAGGATGAGGACGACGACGAGCGCGCGGCCGAGCGGGCGGCCGTGGAAGCCGCCACCGAGCGCCCGACGCGACGCCCGGCCGCCCGCGCACCCCGCGCGCTGGTGACCGTGGACCCCGCCACGCTGCCGCAGGCGTTTGCAGAGCTCGGCGTGGGCGAGCGGACACTGCAGGCCCTCGCGCGCTACGGATTCACGACGCCGACGCCGATCCAGGTCCGCGCGATCCCCGCACTGATCAAGGGCCGCGACGTGGTGGGCGTGGCGCAGACCGGCAGCGGCAAGACGATCGCCTTCGGCGTGCCGATGGTCGAACAGCTGGACCCCGAGCTGGCCGAGGTGCAGGGCCTGGTCCTGGTGCCGACCCGTGAGCTCGCCTCGCAGGTGCTCGAGGTGCTGAAGGATCTCGCGGCGGGCTTCGGACTGGAGGCCGTCGGCATCCTCGGCGGGCACTCCCTCGCCGGGGACTTCCGCGCGCTGGAGCGACGCCCGGCCATCGTGGTGGGGACGCCGGGCCGCGTCATCGACCACCTGCAGCGCGGCACGCTCTCGCTGCGCTACGTGAGTTACGCGGTGCTGGACGAGGCCGACCAGATGCTGGACATCGGCTTCCTCCCAGACATTCGCCGCATCCTGAGCCGGACCCCGAAGCGCCGCCAGACGGCACTCTTCTCCGCAACCATGCCCAGCACGATCCGCCGCCTGGTCTGGCAGTTCATGGACGACCCGGAGACGGTCACCGTGGACCCGGAGCTGAGCAC
>JBAYVN010000035.1:0-26318 GCA_041674525.1 Dehalococcoidia bacterium
GACGTACACGAGCCAGACGTTCACCCTGGACGCCGGCACGTACTCGCTCTCCGAGATCGACGTCACCGGCTACACCGAGGGCACCTGGTCCTGCAATGCGGTCGCCGCGGGCGCCTACAACGCAGGCTCGGTGACCATCGCCAACGGCGGCAGCGCCACCTGCGAGATCACCAACAATGATCAGCCGGCGCACATCATCGTCGACAAGGTGACCTTGCCTGCCGGCTCCCCGACGGTGTTCACCTACACCACGACGGGCAGCGGGTACAGCGGGTTCACGCTGACGGATCTGGCCGCGCCGAACGACCAGACGGTGGCGGCCGGTGAGTACAGCATCACGGAGACTTTGCTCTCCGGGTGGCTGCTGACCGACCTCTCCTGCACGAACGGCGCGACCGGCGAGGAGACCTCCGGAGGGTTGACCGGGAAGGTCACGGTGACGGTGGCCAACGGCGAGACGGTCACGTGCACCTACGTGAACCAGGCGCCGCTGACCACTCGCACGCAGGGCTTCTGGGCCACCCACGCGGTGACGAAGCAGGGCGACGACGGACTCACGCTGGCCGTGTGGTTCGGCGGCACCTGGAACGGCATCACGTACGCTCCGGTGGACGGCGCGGGCTTCAGCCCGAGCGGTCTGGGTTGTCTCGCCGGCCTGACGCACGAGCAGCTCCTGGGCGGGTTCTGGGCGAACATCGCCAAGACCTCCGCGGGTGACGCTCGAGGTCAGCTCGGTGCGGCCAAGATGCAGCTGCTCCAGCAACTGCTGGCCGCGATCCTCAACAACAACGCCTTCAGCTCAGCGCCCTCGATGAACCTGGGCGTCGCGGTCGACCGGTTCTGCAACAGCACCGACATCTCCGCGGTTCGGGAGGCTGCCAGTGCGATGGCGGGCTTCAACGAGAGCGGCGATAGCGGGACGTTCACTCCTGGCGGCTCGGCGAACGGCAAGGGTTCGAAGGACCTGGCAGGGACGAACAGCGGCATCGCGTACTGGGACTGGGTGATGTACCCGTAGCGAGCACGCAGCGGAGCGCAACTCGAGGAGGGGCCCCCATCGGGGGCCCCTCCCCCGCTCCGGAGCGTTCGCGGGCGGTCGGCGCATGAACATCCGCCGCCCGCCCGGACTGCACACGGCCGGGACACCGGCTCGAATGGAGGAGTTCCCGTGAACGAGCACATTCCCGCTGCCCTGCCTGCTCGCCGCCGGGTGGTCATTCTCCCCACCTACAACGAGGCCGCCACGCTGCCCCGGATGGTCGAGGACGTCCTCCACGCCGTGGCGACCGACATCATCGTCGTCGACGACAACTCGCCGGACGGAACCGGGAAGATCGCGGAGTCGCTCGCGTCCACGGAGCCCCGACTTTCGGTCATCCATCGGATGAAGAAGGCCGGACTAGGCCCCGCGTACGTCGAGGGATTCCGGGCCGCGCTGGACCGCGGCTATGAGCAGCTGTTCCAGATGGATGCCGACGGGTCGCACGAACCCGCCGCGCTCCCGCTGCTCGCGTCCGCGCTCGAATACGCCGATCTCGCCATCGGCTCCCGGTACGTCCCGGGCGGCGCCGTGGAGAACTGGTCCATGGTCCGCCGGGCGATCAGCCAGGGCGGCTCGATCTACAGCCGCCTGCTGCTCGGCCTCCACGTGCAGGACACGACATCCGGGTTCAAGGGATGGCGGGCCGACCTCCTGCGGGGCATCCTGAGCGATGACGCACCGGCCAACGGGTACGTGTTCCAGGTGGAGATGACATACCGCGCGGTGCAGGCGGCGGCGCGCCTGCGCGAGGTGCCCATCGTCTTCCGGGATCGCATCTCGGGACAGTCGAAGTTCTCAGCGAGGATCGTCGCCGAGGCCAGCGTGCGCGTCGCGGCGCTCGGGATGAGCCGCCTCGGAGTCCCGCGCGAACAGGTACTGTAGGGCGCGGCGCGTGCGCCTCACCGCCGCACTCGACGATCGCAGGTCCGGTCGACTCCGGGGGTCTCCCACCATGCAACGACGCGCGGCGCGCCCTCGGACCTCCCAGCCACCACCGCCGGAGGCACATCCCCTGGGACGCGGCGGATCGGTGGGGCTGGTGGCCGCCGTTGCCCTGCCGCTGGCGCTCTACCTCGCGACCGCCGCGCGCGACATCATGGTGGGAGACAACCCGGAGTTTGTCGGGGTCGCGGCCACACTGGGCGTCGGCCATCCGCCGGGGTATCCCCTGGTCGCGATGCTGGGGCACCTGCTCTCGCTGATCCCGGTCGGCCCGCTCGCGTTCCGCATCAATGCGCTCTCCGCGATCTGCGGCGCAGGGGCGTCTGGACTCGTGTTCCTCACCGCGTTCAGGCTCACGCAGCGCCCGGCGCCATCGCTGGTCGCGGCGTACGTGCTCGCCTTCAACCCACTCTTCTGGTCGTGGTCGCTGGAGGCGGAGGCGTTCGCACTGAGCAACCTGCTGAGCGCGGCGCTCATGTGGCTGCTTGTCATGTGGCACGAGCAACCGGAACGGCAGCGCTGGCTGCTGGCGGCGGCCGTCGTCGCCGGACTCGGGCTCGCGAATCACCAGACCATCGTGCTGCTCGCGCCGGCGGCGTTCCTCGTGCTCTGGCAGCGGCGGCGCGCCGTCCTCGCGCGGCCGGGCGTGGTGCTCAGGTGCGCGCTGCTGCTGGCGGCGGGCCTCACCACCTACCTCTACCTGCCGTGGGCGTCCAGCCGGCATCCCTACTTCGACTGGGGCGACCTGTCCTCCACGGGCGACCTGCTGGGGATGGTCCTGCGGCGCGACTACGGCACGCTGAGCCTGGCCGCGGATGCCCCATCGAGCACCATCGGCGCGATGTCCGACCGGCTGCTGGCGCTCACCACATCGTTCACCGCCGTCGAGCTGGTGCTGGTCATCCCCGGCGTCGTGTCCGCGTACCGGCACCGCCGCTGGTACTTCGCCATGGGCATGCTCGCGTTCCTCGTCTCGGGGCCCCTCTTCATCGCGTACGCCAACCTGGCGATCGAGAAGTTCGGGCTGATCCTGCTGGAGGCACTGCGGCGCGGGGATCCGGACATCATCCGCGCGTTGCCCTACCTGTTCGTCATGGAGCGCTTCTTCCTGCTCGGACACGTGGTGCTCGCTCCGTTCGCGGCGCTGGGCGTGGTGAGCATCGGCGAGTGGATCGCGGGCCGTGTCCGTCCGGGTCTTCAGCGCTTCGCGACTCTCGCGGTCGCGGTGGTGGCGATCGCGGCCCTCGGCGCGGGCGTGGCGGTCAACTACCGCGACCTGGATCGCAGCACGAACCACGTGGCCCGGCAGTACGGCGAGGATCTGCTGGCGAGCCTCCCACCCCACGCCATCCTGCTGGCGAGCGGCGACGAGAAGCTGATGCCGGTCGCGTACCTGCAGGCCGTGGAGCACGCCCGTCCGGACGTCACGGTGGTGTACTTTGGCGTGCTGAACGGCACGGTGTGGTACGCGAATCAGCTGCAGCGGCGCGACCCTGACCTCGTCATGCCGGCCGAGTTCACGAGGGCCCAACGGCGCAACTGGAAGACGTTCATCCAGGCCAACCAGAAGCGCCCCACATTCGCGATGGTGGGAGCGGAGCTGGATCTCGGCGGTGACTTCTGGTTCTACCCCGTGGGCCTGGTGGAGCAGGTGCTGCCGCTGAGCGCCGACCGCCATCCCGATCAACTGGAGGCGGACAACCTGAAGGCCTTCGCCCAGTACCACCCGCCCGCGAAGGTACGCGCCGGGACCTTCGAGGACGCGATCTGGCTGGCCTACCCGCGCGCCGCGTGGAAGGTGGGCCAGGCGTACGAGGACTCGGGCCTCAAGGCCGACGCGAAGCGCTGGTACGAGAAGGCGCTGGCGATCGCTCCCGGCTACGAGCCGGCGCGCACCGCGCTCAACCGTCTGGGCTGAGCGCGCTCTCACTGGCGCGCCGACGCAAGACCGAGGAGGTCGGGGGGACGCCCTCCTCGGTCTTGCGTCAGGGCTCCGAGCCCTCTCCGGCGGGGCCTAGCGGGCGCCCGCCGCGGCGAAATCGAGCGTGGCGTACATCGTCATGACCCCGGTCGAACTGGACCTGTAGAGGTCGGCGTGGCAGTCGGCGGGGCCGCCGTTGGTCAGCCACTGCGAGCCATGGCCGCCCAGCAGGAATGGCTGGTCGGCGTAGTCGTCCCAGCCGTACACCGCAACGCCGGACTGCGAGCAGACCAGGCGGATGCGCGGGTGGCTCACGCCGCCGGGGACGGTGTAACTGAACGTCACCGAGTCACCCAGCGCCGGCGCTGTCTGGTCCAAGGAGACGCTGGCCGTTGCGACATCGCCCCCTGCCTTCTTGCCGCCCCGCGCCGCCTCCGCTCCGTCCGGAGCGCTGAGCGACGCGAACAGGAGCCCGCTCACCACCAGTGCCCCGACAAGCAGCCGCATCCGGGTGCCCGGAATCCTGGCCATGCTCAAAGCCGTCTTCATTTCCCGCGCCCTTTCCTGTGGCCGCGCCGTTCGCCGCGCTCCGCGAGGCGGGCGACGCCAGCACGCTGACCGGCGGTGTCGCCTCGATGGCGCCCGCAACAGGAAAGACGCACGTGCGGAGGGAATTCTTACAGGTCGGTCCGTCCGGGGGTGGTCCAGAGCGCGTTTCCGTCGTGCGGGCGCAACACCCCCGCCCCGGCGAGCCATGAACTACGTGAGCCGGCTCATACGCGGGTGGCGCGGAGACCCCACGCGCGAGGCTCGACCGTGAGCGGGCATGGCGCGCGGGTGCCGCGGGAGGGCCGATGGGTACTCGACCAGGGCACCGCCGCCGGCTGCACTTCCGCGGAGGTCGCGGCGTGCGCCGCCGGCCCGAGCTGGCACGTCCTCCCACTCGACCGGAGCCTCCTCCCCCCGGAGCCCGGAGCGAGGCGGGGCAGGGCCTCGTCGAGTACGCGATCGTGCTTGGCGTCCTCGTCACGGCATTCTTCATCGCCTGGACAAACACCGATCTCCAGTCCGGGTTCGAAGGCGCGATAGACGCGGTGCTCGGCATCCTCTCGTAGCCCTCAGCGCCGCACGCGCGGACTATCTGAGGCTCAGTCCTGGACGTTCCAGGAGGTTGCCCTGGGCGAGCCGACGCGCGCCCGCAGGCGCGAGCTCCCCGCCTCGAGGGGGCGTGACGAAGGAGCGAGGAGCGGAGCGAACCTAGCCCGCCCGGCTCGATCCGTCCGTTGCCGGCTTAGCCTGCTCTGCCTGGCGGCGGATTCCATCGACCAGCCGCAGGCGGATGAGCGCCAGCCGGCGGCGGGTCAGCATGGGTACGGATGCGCCGTGGCTCAATGGCTCGGAGACGTCGAAGAACGGGCCGATGCGCTGGGACTCCATGACCGCCGCCTCAACCTGCGGCGGTCGCAATGCCCGCAGGCATGCACCGCCACGATGGGTCCCGCCCGCGAAGAACATACGCGATAGGGCATCAGCAAATCAACTGAAGCCGGGCGACGGACGGATCTCCTCCGCGCCGGCGCCGTCACTTACCCCGCTTCATCGCTGTCACGTCGCCGTCACATATCCGCAGTTGCCCGCATTGAAGGCGTTGCAGGATTGGGGGGCGTCGTGGTTACTCGTCGGACTGCACCGGCCGTCGTTCCGCAGGATGTCGTCGCCGCCGCGCGGCGGCTCGAGCCGTCGGCCTGGGAGCAGATCTTCGACCTGCACTACCCCCGCCTCTACCGAATGTTCCGGGCGCGCACCTCCGAGCGCGCGGAGGCCGAGGAGCTGGCGGCAGCGACCCTGCGGTCGTGCCTCGGTGGCGTGGTCGGCCACCACCGCCGGGGCGGGCAGGATCAGCCTTTCGAGACCTGGCTCTTCAAGGTCGCCCGCTGCGAGTTGATCTCCTTCGCGCGCACCCGGCCCGAGGCGGATGTGATGCACCGGGCCGTTCGCGACGAGTTCGTGGCCCCCTCGATCCGCGCGATCCTTGATTCGCTCCAGCCGGACCACCGGCAGGCGCTGGCGCTGCGCCACGTGGTGGGCCTCAGCCGCGCCGAGGCTGCGGCGGTGATGGGGCAGCCTGAGGAAGCCTTCACCGCAATGCTGTCCGACGCCCGGGCCGACTTCCGGCGCGTCGCCCGTGCAACGGGGTGGCACGCCCGGTCGTAGCCCGAGCGCCCCGCAGACGGAGGCGTACGCCGCCGGGAACGGCACGCCTTCGGAGCGCACCTCGTGAGACCCCTGCGTCTCGCGCCGCGCCCATCCCACGTGTGATGATCGCCCCAGCGCGCGGATCGCAAAACGCGGCAGCGATCCCAACGCCCCGCCACGGTGCGCCGTGAATTCTTCCGGATTCGCAGTCCGCGCACGCGGCCCTGGGTTCCACTCACCTCGACCTTTGGTGGGGGACGATCCGGACCTTTTACGGGGGCGCGCACACCCGCCGTCCATCTATCATGAATGCGCTGACACCCGGAATCCCTTGATGCTGAAACCGGGCGATTCTGCCGACGAGCCGAGTGCCCGAGGACTGCGAACCCCCACCGATCGTGGAGTAGCCGCATGCGAGTCCTGGTTGTCGATGATCACGATCTGTTCCGCCAGGGGGTGGTGAGCCTCCTCACGTCGCACGGGATCGAAGTCGTCGGCGAGGCCGTCGACGGGCTCGAGGGGGTCGTCTCCGCCGAGGCGCTCCGCCCGGATGTCGTGCTCATGGACGTGCGCATGCCGGGGATGAGCGGCCTGGAGGCGACGCGCATGTTGAAGACGCGCGCGCCCGATATCCGCATCGTGGTGCTGACGATCTCGGACGACGACGACGATCTCTTCGAGGCGATCAAGAGCGGCGCGGACGGCTACCTGCTCAAGGACCTCCACTCCGACGAGTTCTTCCGGCTGCTCGAGGGCGTGCCGAAGGGGGAACCGGCCGTGACGCCAGCGCTTGCATCCAAGCTCCTGCACGAATTCGCCCGCAACGGCGCGGGGAACCCGCCCCCCGGCGGCGACCTGACGAACCGCGAGCGGAGGGTGCTGGAGGCCCTGGCGGGCGGTGCGTCCAATCGCGAGATCGCGCGCGCGCTCGCCATCGCGGAGAGCACGACGAAGTACCACCTCACGAACATCATGGCGAAGCTGCACCTGCGCAACCGCGGCGAGGTCATCGCATACGCGGCGAAGCACGGGTTCTCCCCGAGCTATCCGCAGCCCGATCGGAACGGCGGGCACTGACAGGCCGGCCGGGGCACCTGATATTCCCCTGCGCTCGTGCCGGTCCAGCGGGCCGGGTGTTCGCGCCTCGCCCACCCGGCGCGCCGCGGCCGGGACCGTCCCCCCGGGCTGCACGCGACATGCCCCCCCGATGAGCCAGCGGGATGGCGCGATCGCGGCCCGGCGCGTGCCCCGGTCGATCGGCAGTTCCACCACCGCGCGCCGCGAGCCACGGGCACCGTGCCCGCCATCCTCGATGTCAGCGAGCATTCAGGACGCCGTCCCGGACGACGGCGCCCCGGCGCCACCTGGTGTAGCCGCACCTCGACCTTCGGATAGGCGTCTTTACGGACTTTAGACGGGGGTGCATAGGTTTCGCCCGACCTACTGTTCAAGCCGTGACGTTCTCACTCCGGTGGGGACGGGCACCGACATCGGAGCCGATCCCGAGTCGTTCGGTCCGATGCAGGTCAACTCTTCAGCGCGGCGCTCAGCCAGCGCCACACGGCGGGAGTGGGGACATGAGCGAGGAGCAGGGAGACACCGTCAACGGCCCGCAGCGGCCCTGGTCACGCCGACAGGTCATCGGCGGACTGGGGGCAGCGGGGCTGGCGGTTGCCGCGACGTTCATTCCACTGAACCAGATTCCGGTTGTGAGCAGGGCAGACGCGGCGGAACCGGCCGCCAGGACGCCGGGCAAGCGGCAGTGGGGCATGGTCATCGACATGCGCCTGTGTGACGGGTGCAAGGAGTGCACCGTCGCCTGCCAGAAGGCTCACTTCCTCCCCAAGGACCACGAGTGGATCAAGGTCATCGAGATCAAGCGTCCTGAGGGCGCGTCGCAGTTCATGCCGCGGCTCTGCCAGATGTGCGAGAACCCCCCGTGCCTGAAGGTGTGCCCCACGGGCGCGACCTTCAAGAACCCCGAGGGCGTGGTCCTGATCGACCAGAGCAAGTGCATCGGCTGCCGGATGTGCATGGTGGCCTGCCCGTACGAGGCACGCTACTTCAACTTCCGGACCCCGCCGAAGGGGCCCGCCGGGGCGAAGGCCACTGCCGCGTTCCCGGTCCCGCAGCAGATCGGGACCGTGGGCAAGTGCGAGCTCTGCACGCACGAGACCGAGAGCGGCCGACTTCCGGCGTGCGTCGCCGCCTGCAGCATGGACGCGCTCTTCATCGCCGACCTGAACTCGGACGTCATGGCCAACGGGAGCGGAGGCACGTTCCAGGTGTCGAAGTACCTCGCCGACAACGATGGGTATCGATACAAGGAAGACCTCAACACCAGTCCACGCGTCTGGTACATCGCCGGTCACGGCCAGAACCTCGAGTTCTAACGATGGCAACTGCAACACGCACTCAATCACCAGCATCAGCACCATCAGCAGCAGCAGCAGCAACGGCCGCAGCAGCGGCGGCGGCCTCAGGGATCCGTGACGCCGCGGTGCGGTCGATCTTCCAGGGCGGCTGGCGGTGGTGGTCGATCTTCGTGCTCCTCACTGCGGTGATCGGGCTCGGGGCGGCCGCGTACATGTACCAGATCACCCGTGGGCTCAGCGTCACGGGCCTGAACCAGCACGTCTCGTGGGGCTTCTACATCAGCAACCTGATCTTCTTCATGGGCATCAGCTACGGCGCGGCGCTTGCGTCTGCGGCGATGCGCCTGACCGAGGTGCCGTGGCGCCACAGCCTGACCCGCATCCTCGAATCCATCGGCCTGTCGGCGGCACTGGCCGGCGCGCTGTTCCCGGTGCTCGACCTCGGCCGACCCGACCGGGCGTGGTACCTGATCCGTTACGGCCAGGTGGGATCGCCGGTGGTGTGGGACGTGATCGTGGTCACGGACTACCTGATCGCGGTCCTGCTGTTCCTCTACCTGCCGCTGATCCCGGACATGGCGTACTGCCGCGATGAGCTGAGCCAGCGCTCCGGCCGCATCCGCCGGGTGCTGTACCGGGTGCTCGCGCTGGGCTGGAGCGGCGCTCCCAACCAGCAGCGCGTGCTGCGCCAGGGCATCACCACGATGTCGATCCTGATCATCCCCGTGGCTGCCGCGGTGCCCTCCGTCCTCGCGTGGCTCTTCTCGGTCACGAACCGGCCCGGCTGGGACAGCACGATCTTCGCGCCGTACTTCGTGCTGGGCGCGGTGCTCTCCGGCGTGGCCGCGCTGGTGCTGATCCTCGCGGTGGTGCGCAAGGCGTACCACCTGGAGCACGTGGTCACAGAGGCGCACTTCCGGGTGCTCGGCTTCGGGCTCATGGCGCTCGCGGCGGCGTACCTGTACTTCATGCTCTCGGAGTACGTGACCGAGGGCTACAAGATGCGCGAGGACACCGGTCCGCAACTGGAGCTGCTGCTCACCGGGCGCCTCGCCTGGATGTTCTGGCTGTTCACGGTGGGCGGGTTGGCGGCCCCGATCGTCCTGATCGCCCTGCCCATGCGCATGACCATCTTCCGCATCACGCTGGCCGCGCTGGCCATCGTGCTGGGCATGTACGCCAAGCGCTTCCTGATCGTCGTGCCCGGGCTGGCCCTCTCGCTGCTCCCGACGAACGTGATCTCCATCTACCGGCCGACCTGGGTCGAGTGGGCGATCACCGCTGCCGCAGCGGCCGCCATCCCGTGGCTGCTGATGGTCTTCTTCCGGCTCTTCCCGCTGATCGCCATCTTCGAGTACGAGCATGCGGCGGCCGCCGCGCCCGCGGGCGCACCGGCTCCGGCCACCGAAGGGGACGTGCGATGAACACTCGCAACCTTGCAGGTGTGTGTGCCGCGATCGCGCTCGCATTCGTCGCGGCGGCGGGTGCGGACCGCGCATCCGCGCAGACCCCTCCAGCTCCGCAGCCGGCGGGAACTCCCGCCACCGCCCCGGCCACACCGCCGGCGCCCGCGGCGCCTGCCGCGACCACCCTCACCGTCCCGCCGGTGGCCGCACCGGAGCCGGGCAAGCCCGTGACGCTGGCCGCGAAGCTCGCGGACAAGGGCGGGCGCCCGCTGGGCAACCAGACGGTCTACTTCTACGTGGTCCCGGGCGTGTTCGGCCCGGACGGGATGATGGTCGTGGGCCAGGCGACGACCGACGGCACGGGAACGGCGCAGTTCCCCTACCGGCCGACCTGGGTCGGTGACGTGCAGGCAGTGGCGATGTTCGCGGGCGCGGGCGATCTGGCCCCGGCGCAGGCCCGCTTCACGTTCGCCTCCCCCGGCCCGGTGCCGGTGCACCGCGACCAGCCGTTCGGGCTGGAGATCGTCCGGGACTGGGCGCCGGCCGTGGTGATAGCGCTGGTCGTCGCGATCTGGGTGACCATCATCATCGTGCTGGCGCGCCTCGCGATGGCAATGCGCGCGGGCGGCGCGGTAGAGCGGCGCGGCTGATGCGGCGGCGCAGAGGCTGCGACGAGGCGAACGACATGCGATACACACCAGGCGCGCGCGGAAGGAGATCGCCGGCACATCGAACATCCAGGTGAAGACATCTCTCAACGCAGATGGAGGTCTTTCATATGAGTAAGAAGTGGGTCAAGAACGTCACGACGGGTGCCGGGATGTTCGCTGTGGCCTCGATGTCCGCGCTGCTCTCGACGGCCTGTGGTGGCGGCAGCACGGAGGAAAGCACCACCCCGGCGCCGACGAATGCCGCCCCGGTGAAGACGGACACCACCACGGCGGCGGCGCCCGCGGCGAAGACGAACCGCCTGTTCATCGACGTGGACACGGTCCGGGGCAGCAAGAACCTCACCAAGGAGGACAACGCGGTCATCGGGTGCGTGCAGTCCAGCCAGTTCGCGAAGAACGAGCAGATCGTCTTCCGCTTCCGTGTCTTCGACCCGGACACCGGCAAGGAGATGGACGACAAGACGATGAGCAAGATCATCGTCAAGTTCAAGAACGGCACGGAGCTCCCCGCGGCGGCGTATGGTGCGCACCCGAAGGAGCCGCCGAACGAGTCGTTCTGGACCGCCGCTTACGTGATTCCGCCGGACTTCCCGGCCGGCAGCATTGACTACACGGTCACTGCCACCGACAAGGAGGGGCGTGTCGGCACGTTCACCCCGGTGCACTTCGCAGCCAATGCGCTGCTGACGGTGACCAACCAGGTCCGGCCTATCATCCCGGCCACTCCAACGCCGGCTGCACCTGCCAAGCAGTAGCGAGGCGGGGCGGAAGAGAGAGAAGTCGCCTGCGGGGAGCCAAGCCTTCCCGCAGGCGATGCCGTTTCAGGGGGTACATATGACCACGCAGGAAACCGGCGCGCGCCGGGCGGATGAGGCGGCAGCTGAGTCCGGCGTCTGCCCGTACCTCGAGGTGCCCGAAAGCACCACCGAGGACCCGGAGTGGCGCACCTTCACCGCGACGCTGGAAGCCACGCCGTACAAGGTGGAGGTCGGCGACACGGTGAGACTGTCCGGCGCGAAGTTCGCGCCCGGGGCGCGCGTCGACCTGGTGTGGTACTCGGTGGAGGGCCGGTACGAGTCCCAGGGCGGCACGGAGCTCATCGGCCAGCGCTACGAGACGACGTCCCGCGTGGTGGCCACCACCGTCGCCGGCGCAGAGGGCGACGTGCACCTGGATCTCACGATCCCGAGTGACTTCGGCGGCCCGCACGACATCCGTGCCAGCGTCGACGGCTACGAGGTGGCGCAAACGGGCGTGTTCATCACACCGACCTTCTCCATGACCCCCGAAGAGGGGCCCGTGGGCACCGCGATCGACCTCGAGATCGTGGGCGTCGACATGCGGCTGTTCTGCAACACCTGGCACCTGCTCTGGGACAACAAGTACCTGGGGCTGATCACGGCGGTGACCACGCACGGCGTCGCGCGGGCGCGCTTCCGCGCCGCCGGGCCGGTGGGACGGCACTTCATCGAGGTCTGGAACAACTCCTTCGTATCGTCGCCGTACCTCGCGTGGGATCGATCGCCGTTCCGTGACGAGTTCGATGTCCCGGCGGAGTTCACATTCAACGTGACCGCGGACGCGGGCGCGCTCCCCCCGAGCATGGAGGACTTCTCGGCGACGGATGACCCGTGGCCGGTGGAACCGATCGGCGCGGGCCGCCTCGTGCTGTCGGTGGATCGCGCCACCGTCGGGGAGCCGGTCCGGCTCTCCGGCGAGGCGCTGCCGCCGAACACCGACCTCGCGCTGATCTGGCGCGCGGCCAACGGCGACCGCGTCGGCTTCGGCATCAGCGAGATCGTGACGACCATGGCGACGGTGCGCACGGACGCCGCCGGACGGTTCGCGTACGACTTCGACACGCCGTCGGACCTCGGCGGGAACCACCGCATCGAGGTCCGCCAGGGCGCGGACGCCCTGGCGTACACGAACTTCATCATCCTGCCCTCGCTCCTGTCGTACACGCGGAGGGCGCGTGTGGGCGAGAAGATCGCGGTGCACCTGAAGGGCACCGGATGGACGACGTGCGACAACACCTACTCGGTGACGTACGACAACTCGCACATCGGCTACGCGTGCGCGTTCAGCACGCGCGGCGACATGCAGTTCACGGTGACGGCGACGGGCACGCCCGGGACGCACCTGCTCGACCTCTACCCCAACATGTACAAGGGCGCTGACGCCACGCCGAACGTGTACGCGAGGCCGCAGCTGACCTACGCGGAGGACCACCCCCAGCGGACGCTCCCCGCGATCCGGCTGACCATTGAGGTCACGGAGTAACCACTCATTCCTGCAGATCAGGGTCCGAGGAGGACCGAATCATGAATACTCACCGGATTGGACTTGCCGCCGCACTGGGGGCCGCCCTCGTCTCGCTGGTCGCCTGTTCTGGCGGCGCAGCGAGCGTGAAGGCAACGCCGGCGGCTGCGCCCTCGACCACCACGGCAGCCACCGCCACCGCGAAGGTGCGCCCCGACCCGAAGGCGGTGTCCGTGGGCTACACGCCGCTGCTGATCAACGCGCCGTTCTACTACGGGATCGAGAAGGGGTACTTCCTCGACGAGGGGATCGATCTCAAGCTGCAGCGGATCGCTCCCGGCACGGACGTGCTGACGCAGACGGCGGCTGGCAACTTCAACATCGGCTCCGCGGGCATCGGCGCCGCGGGCTTCAACCTGGCCGCGGCCGCGATCAAGGAGAAGCGCGTCGTCCCCTTCGAGGTGGTCGCCCCGCTGCACGTGGAGCGCGCGCCGGCGGCGACGCCGCTGGTGGTGAGCAAGGCGCGGTTCGAGTCCGGCGAGATCACGAAGGTCAGTGACCTGAAGGGCAAGCGCACCGCGATCAACAACAAGGGCTCCGCAACGGAGTACTGGCTGAACATCGCCCTGAAGTCCGGTGGACTGTCCGTGAAGGACGTCACCGTAGTGACGATGGGCTTCCAGGACATGGCCGCAGCGCTCCAGAACAAGAGCATCGACGGCGCCATGCTCGGCGAGCCGATGACCACGCAGGCCAAGGACCTGGGCCTGGTCCGCGTCCTCACCGACACCTTCGCGAACAACGAGGCGGCGACCGCCGTCTACTGGAACCGCGACTGGGCCGCGAAGAACCCGCAGCTCGCGGACGGCTTCCTCCGCGCATTCCTGAAGTCCGCCGGCGAGATGGAGAAGAGCGGCTGGGACGACGCGGGCACGATCGCTATCATCGAGAAGTACGCTCAGGTGCCCGCGGACGTGATCAAGCGCGCGAGCCGGCCGCACTACGACGCACAGGGGAAGCTCGACCCGAACGGCTGGCGTGCCCTGGAGAGCTACTTCCGCTCGCAGAGCGAGTTGACGTACGAGGGCAACATCGACCTCAACGCGTTCATGCGCATGAAATGACCACGATGACGACCACGGCGTTCGCGACGGCTCAGCCCCTTGCGAACGCCGTGGAGATCCGCGATCTCACGATCCGGTATCCGGGGCGAGGCGGTGTCCTCGCCCTGGATCACGTCAACCTGGACGTGCAGGCGGGGTCGTTCCACGCGATCATCGGGCCCAGCGGGTGCGGGAAAAGCACGCTGCTGAAGATGCTCATCGGGCTCATCCCCGCCACCTCCGGGAGCGGCTCCATCGCCGTGGGGCGCCGGCCGTCGTACGTGCCGCAGGGGAACTCCTGCATGCCGTGGCTCACCGCCGAGCAGAACGTGGCGTACGGGCTCGCCATGCAGGGGGCGCCGCGCGCGGAGCGGCGCGCTGTCGCCCGCGCCCTCCTCGCGAAGCTCGGGCTCGCAGACTTCGCGCGGCGGTACCCGCACCAGCTGTCCGAGGGCATGCGCCAGCGCGTGTCGATCGGGCGTGCGTTCGCCGTGAACTCGCCCGTGCTGCTGATGGACGAGCCGCTCTCCGCCCTGGACTTCCAGACGAAGGTCCACGTGCAGGGCGAGCTGCTGGAACTCTGGGCGGAGCGCGGCGTGACCGTGCTGTACGTCACCCACGACATTGACGAGGCGCTCACGCTGGCCGATCGCGTCAGCGTCTTCTCCCGCCGGCCCGGGCGCGTGCTGGAGACGATGGAGGTGCCCTTCGCACGCCCGCGCTCCTACCGGGAGGTGCGCAACCAGCCTGCGTACCCGGCGGCGTTCGCGAGGCTCTTCGAGCTGCTCGAAGGGATCACGTAGACATGGACACCCGGCGCACGCTGTGGAAGGTGATCCTGGGGCTGGTGCTGCCGGTGGGCCTCATCGGGCTGTGGCAGGTTGCCGCCGAGCGCCACTGGATCGACACGCTGTTCTACCCCGCCCCCTCCGTGGTGCTGTTGCGGACGTGGGGGCACTTCCTGGACGGGGCCCTGACGTTCCACGCCTTCACCACGCTGCGGCGACTGGCCATCGGGTTCGCGGCCGGCGCGATCCCCGGCGTGGGCCTGGGACTCGCCGCGGGGATCCTGCCCGCGGTCCGCGCGCTGCTGTACCCGCTGGCCACGGCGCTCTACGTCGTGCCGCGCATCGCGCTCCTGCCGCTGGTGCTGGTGGCGATGTCCGTGGGCGACCCGGCGCGGATCTTCATGGTGGCGTTCAGCGTCTTCTTCGTGGTCTTCTTCAGCGCGCTCTCCGCGGCGGAGCAGGTAGATGCCACGCACGTGGACACCGCCCGCGCCTTCGGGGCGAACTACGACCGCATCGTGCGGTCCGTCCTGCTGCCCGGCGCGACTCCGGCCGTCTTCTCCGGGCTCCGCGTGGCGATGGGCGTGGCGCTCATCATCATCGTCGGCACCGAGTTCCTCGCCTCGAATGATGGCCTCGGCGCTTTCATCTGGCGGAGCTACCAGATCTTCGACTTCCCCTCCATGTACTCCGGGGTGGTGGCCGTGACCATCCTCGGCGTGATCATCGACTCGACGCTTGCGGCGGCCGAGTGGGCGTGCGTGCCCTGGCGGCGCTGAGGGCGCGCCGGCCGGGGATCGACGCTCCCGCGCAGACCGCCGCCGGCGTACGATCGCAGCAGCGACACCCCGCCCGGCCGGGCAGCCTCGCCCACTCGCCGGCGGGAACGCGGGACCGAGGCTCCGATGTCGACCACGACGCCCGACCACGAGACTGCCTTCGCGCAGACGCTTCCGGAGCTGCCGCGGCTGCGGATGCTCGCGATCATCCTCCCCACAGCGACGGTGGTCGCGATCGAGGTGTTCACCGCCGTCACCGAGGTCCGTGGCCCGCACTTCAGCGAGTGGGTAGCCCACGGGCTCTTCGGCGCGCTGATGGTGATCCTCATCATCCCGTTCTCGATCTGGGTCTTCCGCTGGTTCGACCGGATTACCGAGACGCTGATGATCCAGCGCGACGCCGTGGCGAAGCTGCGCGCGGAGCTGGAAGCGCTGAACGAGGCTGGTCTCTCCCTGGCATCGAACCGCTCGCTCCAGGAGGTGCTGGACGGCGTCGTGCGGCTCGCCCTCGACCTGCTGCACGCGCGTCGCGCGCAGTTGGACGTCACCGATCGGCGCTACGCCGACGTGGGCACGCTCCACGCCGAGGCGACGCGCGGGGGTGACCGCTCCGGGGACAGCGAGGGGGAGCCCGCACTCCGCGCCGCGATCGTCTACCAGGACCACGAGATCGGGAGCCTGCTCGTCAGCGGGCCGCGCGATCGCGCGTTCGACGCCAGCGACCAGGCGCTGCTCCATCTCTTCGCCGCGCACGCCGCCGTCGCAATGGTCAACGCGCGCATGCGCGCCCGCGACGCCGCATACGCGGCCCTCGAAGAGCGCGCGCGCATCGGCCGCGAGTTGCATGACAGCTTCGGGCAGGTGCTGGGCTACGTCTCCACGAAGGCGCAGTCGGTCGAGGAGTACATGCGCAGCGATCGTTGCGACCAGGCGCTGAACCAGCTGGTGGAGTTGCAGGAGGCGGTGCGTTCGCTGTACACGGACGTGCGTGGCGAGATCTTCAACCTGCGCGGCGCCGGAGCCCAGGGCCGGGGGCTCGCCGGGAACCTCGCCGCCTACGTGAGCCAGTTCGAGCGCTTCGCCGGGGTCCACGTCAGCTTCGACACCGCCGGGGAACTCCCCGACCTGAGCCCTCGCCCCGGTGTGGAGGCGCACATCACGCGCATCGTGCAGGAGGCGCTGACCAACGTCCGCAAGCACGCCCGCGCCCAGCACGTGTGGGTGACGCTCGCCAGCGACGGGTATTCGCTCGACGTCACCGTGCGTGACGACGGCATCGGGTTCGCGCCGCTCGCCCCACTCGACGGCGAGCCGCGCTTCGGCCTGCGCACGATGGATGAGCGCGCGAACCTGATCGGCGGCGTGCTGCGCGTGGCCTCGGAGGCGAACGAGGGAACCCTGGTGGAGCTCCGGCTCCCGCTCGCCTGACCCCCGGGTGGCGGGGCGCCTGGCGCTCGATTCGCCTCGGTTCTGTTGTGCTCTTGTTGAGCGGGCGGCCCCGATGATGGCCTCGAGGAGCCGTCGGAGGGCGCGGAGATGCCGCGCACCACCCGGCGGCACGGCCGATGGCACCGAACCGGCTTCGCACGGGACAGCGCATCGGCGATCGCTACGTGCGCGTGTTCCGGCCGTTCTCCGGGAAGTTCGAGCGGCAGGAGTCCAGCCGCCTGGTGGCGACCGAGGCGGTGTTCGAGCGGCGCTCGCGCCCCGCGCGTCTGATCGACTGGCTGTGGCGCGCGACGGTGGGCGCGCGCATCTCCAGCGCGATGGAGATCCACGAGCGCGTCGGCGTGGTGAAGGGGCTCGCCGTCTTCGCCTCCGACAACATCTCGTCCTCGGCCTACGCGACCGAGGAGATCATGCGCGTGCTGATCATGGCCGGCGCGGGCGCGCTCGTGCTGACGATGCCGATCACCCTCGCCATCGTCGCGGTGCTGGCGATCGTCGTCGTGAGCTACCAGCAGACGATCCGTGCGTACCCGACCGGCGGCGGCTCGTACATCGTCGCGAGCGACAACCTCGGCCGCATCCCCGGGCTCGTCGCCGGAGCGTCGCTGCTGACCGACTACGTGCTCACGGTCGCCGTCTCGGTAGCCGCTGGCGTCGCCGCGCTCACCTCGATCTTCCCCGTGCTCTTCACGGAGCGCGTGGGTCTGGCGATGCTCTTCGTCCTGCTGATCTGCCTGGGCAACCTCCGAGGCATCCGCGAGAGCGCCACGATCTTCGCGGCGCCCGCGTACGTCTACCTCGTCGCGATCTTCGGGCTGCTGGGCTACGGGCTGCTCCGCTTCGCCACGGGCACCATGCCCGCGTACGTGCCGCCCCCGGAGTGGGGGGCCGCCGAGGGCGGCAGCGCGCTGGGGCTGCTGCTGATCCTGCGAGCGTTCTCCTCGGGCTCCGTCGCACTCACGGGCGTCGAGGCCGTGTCGAACGGCGTGCCGGCGTTCGCGCCGCCGGAGTCGAGGCACGCGCAGCGGGTGCTGTTGCTGATGGGCGGGCTCTTCGTCGCCATCTTCCTGGGGATGAGCTTCCTGGCCGGGCGGATCGGGATCCTTCCGGACCCCAGCGAGCAGACCACGGTGGTCAGCCAGCTCGCCGCCGCCCTGGTGGGCGAGGGGACACCGTACCACTACTTCGTCCAGCTCTCCACGGCGCTGATCCTGGTACTCGCGGCGAACACCGCCTACGCCGACTTCCCGCGGCTCGCGAGCATCCTCGCGCGCGATGGGTACTGGCCGCGGCAGTTCCAGTACCGCGGCGACCGGCTGGCGTTCAACACGGGGATCATCGTCCTGACGCTGCTGGCCGGCGGGCTGCTGGCACTGTTCCGCGCGAGCGTGACGAACCTGATCCCGCTGTACACCGTGGGCGTGTTCGTGGCGTTCACGCTGAGCCAGGTCGGCATGGTGCGCCGCTGGATGAGGCTGCGCGCGACGGAGCGGGGGTGGCGGCGACGGGCGGTGGTCAACGGCGTCGGCGCAGCGGCGACAGGCGTCGTGGCGCTCGTTGTCGGCGTCGCGAAGTTCGCGCTGGGCGCGTGGGTCGTGCTGGTGCTCATCCCGATCCTCATGGCGGCGATGATGGCGATCCATCGGCACTACGGCCGCGTCCACGAGGCGATGGCGATCGATCGCCCGCCGCGCTTCGGCCCGGCGCGACCGCCGCGCGTGATCATCCCGGTGAGCCGCCTGGATCGCGCCGCGCTCCGGGCGATCGCCTTCGCGCGCTCGATCTCGACGGACGTCACCGCGGTCCACGTCAGCGAAACCGTCGCCGAGGCGGAGGCGACGTGGCGCACGTGGAGCGAATGGAGCACGGGCATCGAGCTGGTGATCGTCGAATCCCCGTACCGTTCGCTGCTCCCGCCGCTGCTCGGCTACATCGATGTCCTGCGCGCCGCCGATCCCGGGCATCCCGTCGTCGTGGTCGTGGCTGAGTTCGTGCCGCGGTACTTCTGGCAGAACTTTCTGCACAACCAGGCGGCGCTCCGCCTGAAGATGCACCTGCTGTCACGATCGAACGTCGTCGTCGCAAACGTGCCGAGCCACATCGGCGACGTCGAGGGCGCGGTCGATCGGCTGTAGCCGGGCGAGCCCGCGCACGCTACGCCACGCGCCGCAGGCGCGGCAGCTCACCACCGCCGGTCTCGCCGACGCGGAAGTGCCCGATCTCGTCCCGGAGACGGTCGGCCATCTCGCCGAGGCCCTGCGTGGAGGCGGAGAGCTCATCGACCTGGGCGCTCATCTCCTCGGCGCTGGCGGAGACCTCTTCCATCGCGGCGCTGTTCTCCTCGGCGACAGCGGCGATGGTGGACACCGCGTCGCCGAGGCCCTGCGCCGTCCCGGTCATGTCCCGGGCTGCCCCGGCGTTGACCTCCGCGACGGCACGGATCTCCTCGATGCGCGTGGCCATCGCCGTGCCGGCCTGCTGCAGGTCGCTCGCGCCCTGCGCGATCTCGGAGATCTGGCCGGAGACGCTGGCCACCGCCTCCAGGATGCGTCCGAGGGCGGTCCCCGCATCGGCAGCCGCCTGCGTGCCCGACGTCATCTGCTCCATGCCGTCCTCCACGGCGCGGACGGAGGCGGCCACACCCTGCTGCACACCACCGATCAGGGCGTCAATCTCCTGCGTGGCGTGCGACACGCGCTCGGCGAGCTGGCGCACCTCGTCCGCGACCACCGCGAACCCGCGTCCCTGCTCCCCCGCGCGCGCCGCCTCGATCGCGGCGTTCAGCGCCAGCAGGTTCGTCTGCGCCGCGATGTCGTTGATCGTCGCGACGATGTTCCCGATCTCGGTGGAGCGGGAGCCGAGCGCTGTGATCTCCACGGACGTCGAGTCCAGCGCGCGCTTGATGCGGTCGATGCCCGTGATCGTCTGCTCCACCTTCTCCGCGCCCGCCTCGGCCGTGGCCGCGGTCGATCGCGCGCCCTCCGCGGCACCGGCGGCGCTGGTGGCCATCTGCGTGGCCGCGGCGGCCACGCGCGCACCGAGCATGCTCGCCTCCTCGATGTTCTCTGCCTGCTGCACGGCGCCGGCGGAGACCTGTGAGATGGCCTGGATCAGGCCCTCCACGCCGTGGCTGATCTCCTGCACGCTCTGCGCCTGCTGGCTGGTCCCCTCCGCGACCTGGCTGCTGGCGCGCGCGACCTCCTGCGTGGCGCGCGCCGTCTCCTCGGCGACCTGGGTGAGCTGGTCCTTCGCCGTGGCAAGCGAGGAGGCCGCGGCGCCGGTTTCTCCGATTGTGCCGCGAAGCATGGTGACCATCTCCGTGAATGCCTTGCCCAGCAGGTCGCGATCGGACTTCGCCCGCACCTCCACCGTCAGGTCGCCGCCCGCGATCTGCTCCGCCGTCCGCGCGGTAGCCGCGAGGTGGTGCGTCATGTCGCGAAACGCCACGCCGAGCACGTCGCGCTCGGACTTCGGCTGGACGTCGATGCTGAGGTCGCCCTGCGCGATCGCGCCAGCCGTGCGAGCCATCCCCCGGAGGTAGTCGATCATCGCGCGGAACGCGGCGCCGGTCTGGCCGATCTCGTCCTTCGAGGTCACCGCCACGTCCTGCTCCAGGTCCCCCTGCGCGATCCCCTCGGCGGCCACGCGGATGCGATTCACCCCCGACGCCATCCCGCGCGCCTGGAAGAACGCCACGCCCAGGCCGACGACCACTGCCACCGCCGTGCTGCCGAGCAGCAGCACGCTGGCGAAATCGGTGGCTGCCGTCACGTCGTCGCGCAGCGAGCGGACCAGATCCTGGTTGAACGCGGCGGTCGCCATCAGCGCGGTGCTCATCTCAGCGGTTGGCCCCACGTTCGCCTCGGCGGCCCGCCGTGCCTCCTCGTCGCTCCCGGCGGCGAGGAGATCCAGCACGCGAGCGCGGCCATCCGCGACCGGCCGGACCTTCGCCACGACCTCCGCCCACTGCCGGCGATCCTCGTCGGAGGCGTAGGTCGCCTCGTACGCCTTCATGGACGCTGACGCGCCGTCGAGGTCCTTCCGTGACTGGGTGATCAGCGCGTTGCGCTGATCACCGGGCGGCATGCGCGCCGCACGCTCCTCGGCGTCTGCGCTGGACACCATCCAGAGGTTCGTCTCCAGCGCGTAGGTCACACCCAGCGTGCCCTGCTGGTACATGACGCCCGCGTGATACGCCGCATCGTCGAGGCGGATGTACCCGATGGCGGCGACCGCCAGGGTGAATCCAAGCATGATCCCGGCGCTCCCGTAGAGCTTCGTGCCCACCGACCAGTTCACCTGCGTCCCCTTTCGCCCCGTGCGTGCACGTGCGGAGCACACTGCCCGCGGCATCACCGTCGACCACAATGGGAGCGTGCACGATGCGAGGTGATGCGGGTTTCCCCCCGCGGGACGCGACCATCAAGCGAACGTCATCGCAAGTTCAGGTGGCGCGCAGCCCCGCAGCGCCGCCTCGGATCTTCCTGACGCGAGGCGTGCGGCGCCGCATTCACGATCCGGCGTTTGTCGCTGCGCCCGGGCGCGCCGATACTTCCGGCATGCTGACGATCGCGCCGGGTCACCGGCGCTCGCAACGACACCCGATCGGCATCCGCGCGCTGTCCGCGCTCGTGGGCGGCGCGATCGTCGCCGCAGCCGTGGTCGCCGTCGCCAGCGCCCACGCCGTTCCCGTCAGGCTCTCGCCCGCCGATGGCGCGGTGCTCGGCGAACCGCCGGCGGAGGTATGGATGGACAGCGCCGAGCGGATGTCGTCCGTGGCGGGCCAGAACGACCTGATCGTGGACGACGCGAGCGGTGCGAAGGTCACCCGGGTGCGGGCGCAGGTCGCCGCCGGCGGGCAGCACATGAGCGTCCCGCTGCCCTCGCCGCTGCCGCTGGGGACGTACCGCGCCCGCTGGTTCACCGTGGCCGCCGACGACAGTCACCCCTCGCAGGGAGCGTGGGGCTTCACGTACGACCCCGCCGCGAAGCCCCAGCCAGGCCATCAGCCCGCGCAGGCGGCCCGATTCCCGTGGGCGCGGGTGCTCTCGGGCACCGGCGCTGCCCTGCTGCTGATCGTGGCCATGGCGGTCTACCTGAGCCGCGGGCGAAGCGCCTGACCCACACGCGCATCGTCCCTCGCGCGGCCGGGGACCCCGAGGCGGCGCGCACGCCGGTTGCAGATCAGCACCTCGCGACGAATACTCGGTGATGGAGGTTCGAACATGAGCGATCCCAGCGATACGAGCGTGCCCCGACAGCGGAGCTGATTCGCGCGGGAGCCTCCATGCCCCCGTGCGGGCGTGGAGGTAACGATGCCTGACTCCCCCCTGACGGCCGAGACGCCGGCCGTCGACGCCGACGGGTTCAACGACCAGTGGCAGGCGCTCGATCAGGAGGAGCGCGTGGACGCGTTCCGCGCGCTGGATTCCGTGCGCGCCGGGGACTTCTTCCTGGGCCTGGAGACCAGCGATCGCGCCGCGCTCATCGAGGCGCTGTCATCGCAGGAGCAGCGCGTGTGGCTGCGCCTGCTTCCCGGCGACGAGGCTGCGGACCTGCTGCAGGCCGTGGATGACGACCTGCGCCCCGGCCTGCTGGAGCTCCTCGATCGCAACATGCGCGCCGAGGTGGAAGCGCTGCTGATCTACCGCGAGGACGTCGCCGGCGGCAAGATGAACCCCCGCTACGCCCGCGTCTCCCCCGAGATGACCGCACAGCAGGCCCTGGCGTACCTGCGCTTCCAGGCCGCCGAGCAGGTCCCGCTCATCTCGTACGTCTACGTGGTCACCGGCGACGACACGCTGGTCGGCGTCATCTCCTTCCGCGAGCTGATCCTGGCGGGACCGAGTCACAGGATCCGCGAGGTGATGCACACGAGCGTGGTCTCCGTCCCGGAGGATCTGGACCAGGAAGGTCTGGCGCAGGTCCTGAGTCGCAACAACCTCCTGGCGGTGCCCGTGGTGGACGCCGATGGGCGGATGAAGGGCGTCATCAGCATCGATGACGTGCTGGACGTCGTCCGCGAGGAAGCGACGGAGGACATCCAGAAGATCGGTGGTGTGGAGGCCCTGGACACGCCGTACTTCCAGACGGGGTTCCGGGCGATGCTGCAGAAGCGCGGCGGCTGGCTCTCACTGCTGTTCGTCGGCGAGATGTTCACGGCAACCGCCATGGGGTTCTTCGAGGCGGAGATCGAGAAGGCGGTGATCCTCGCGATCTTCGTGCCGCTGATCATCTCCAGCGGCGGCAACTCCGGATCGCAGGCCTCCACGCTGGTGATCCGTGCCATGGCGCTGGGCGAGGTGGGCGTGCGCGAGTGGTGGCGCGTCGCCCGGCGGGAGCTGGTGATCGGGCTGTCCCTCGGCCTGCTGCTGGCGACGATCGGCATGTTGCGGATCAGCGTGTGGCAGCTGGGGTTCGGTGCGTACGGCAGCATCTTCCCCCCGCTCGCCGCCACGGTGGGGCTGAGCCTGGTGGGCGTGGTCGCGTGGGGCACGCTGGCGGGGTGTAGCCTGCCCTTCGTGCTCAGGCGCGCCGGCTTCGACCCGGCGAGCGCCTCTGCGCCGTTTGTCGCCACCGCGGTGGATGTCACCGGGCTGGTGATCTACTTCAGCGTCGCGAAGCTCGTGCTCCTGCGATAAAGCGCCCGCCGAGGGGAAACACCGGTGCTCGTGGTCATCGCCCTCGGTGGGAACGCTCTGCTCCGGCGCGGCGAGCCCCCGAGTGACGCCGCGCAGCGGGCGAACATCGACGCCGCCGTGCGCGCACTCGCCCCGCTCGCGCGGGACCACCGCCTGGTGATCACCCACGGCAACGGCCCGCAGGTGGGCCTGCTCTCGCTCCGCGAGGAGGCGACCTCGAGTGCGCTGGGCGCGGCGGGGCTGGACGTGCTGGGCGCGGAGACGCAGGGGATGATCGGCTACGTGATCGAGGAGGCGCTGCGTGAGGCGCTCCCCGGTCGCGAGGTGGCAACGATCCTGACACAGGTGGAGGTCTCGCCGGGCGACCCCGCGTTCCGCGCCCCCAGCAAGCCCATCGGGCCGGTCTACGAGGAAGCGACGGCGCGCCGCCTGGCCGCCGAGCGCCACTGGAACATCGCCCCGGACGGCGCAGGCTTCCGGCGCGTCGTGCCCTCGCCCGATCCGGTGCGCATCGTGGAGCTCCCCGCGATCCGCGCGCTCCTCGGCGCGGGCTTCATTGTCGTGTGCGCCGGCGGCGGCGGGGTGCCGGTGACCATCGAGCCCTCGGGCGCGGTGCGCGGCGTCGAGGGCGTCATCGACAAGGACCTCGCGTCGGCGCTGCTCGCGACGGCGCTCGGAGCGGACCGTCTGCTGCTGCTGACGGACGTGGACGCTGTGTATGCCGGCTGGGGCACGCCGCAGGCGCGCCCTCTGCGCCGCGCGACGGCGTCAGAGATGCGGGCGCAGACCTTCGCCGCCGGCTCGATGGGCCCGAAGGTCGAGGCGGCCTGCCGTTTCGCCATCGCCACCGGACGCCCCGCGATCATCGGCGCGCTCACGGACGCCGCGGCGCTGCTCGCCGGCGATGCCGGCGATGCCGGCGATGCCGGCGATGCCGGCGATGCCGGGACCATGGTGACGGCGTGAGCGGCGCACACGGACGCGCGCAGGCGCGGACCGGCCAGCAGGAGCACGGGACGCGGTCACCGGCCGCGGGGAGGGATGCACGATGACAGCGACACCGGTCATGACCGTATCCGGCGCGAGGGCTCACACACCGGCGCTGGTGCTGGCGGAGACGGGACGCGCCGCGGTCCACGGCACGCATGCCGTGGGCCGCCTGAACACCCGCGTGGCGGTCCGCATCACCAACACCGTGGGCTCCATGTGGTGCGCGTACGCGTTTGCGCTGCTCGCGCTCGTCTCGCTACCGTCGGCGCTGCGATCGCACGACGCGATCATCATCGTGGCGTGGATTGCGCAGACGTTCCTGCAGCTGGTCCTGCTGCCGATCATCATCGTCGGTCAGAACGTCCAGGCCGCCTCCAGCGACGCGCGCGCCGAGGCGGATCACGCGACCCTGAACGCGGTGCACACCCTCACCCGGGAGGTGCATACGATCAACGAACAGCAGTCGGTGATCCTCGAGATGCTGGCGCAGCGGGCAACCCGCTGACGCCGAGACGGCGCAGGGCGGACGGCCCTTCGCATCACGGAGGCGCCCATCGAGCGCATCGTTGACGCTGCACGACGCGGATGCGGTGGTGGCGGGGGCACCTGCTGGCGTCTCTACCCGCTACTGGGCGACTCTGGCAGCCTTCGATCACCGGCGTAGCCCACGGCCTCCAGCCCTCGCGACTGCTGCGCGGGCAGACAACGAACAGGCGGGGCCGTGAGGCCCCGCCTGCTGCTATCGTGTGAAATCCGGCACCGCCGGAATCGACCGGCTAGTAGCGTCCACCACCGCCGCCGCCGCGGGAGCCGCCGCCGTAGCCACCGCCACCGCCGCGGGAGCCACCCCCGCCGCCGTAGCCGCCGCCACCGCCGCCGTACCCACCGCCGCCGCCACCGTAGCCACCACCACCACCACCGCCACGGCTCTCACGAGGCTGTGCCTCGTTGACGCGCAGCGAGCGGCCGCCGAAGTCCTTGCCGTCGAGCGACTGGATCGCCTTCTTGGCGTCCTCGTTCGACATCTCCACGAAGCCGAAGCCCCGCGGGCGACCGGTCTCGCGATCGGTGGGGAGGGCACACGAAACGACTTCGCCGTACTGGGCGAAGAGCTCGCTGACCTCGGCCTCCGTAGCAGAGAACGAGAGGTTTCCAACGTAGATTCTCTGAGTCACCATCCAACACTTTCAGCCGGGATACGCACCGGCACACACGCCGAACCACAGGCACGGCAAACCGTTCGTTCGCTCAGGTACCAAGGTGGACGTGCGGATTGGGGACGTCGCCGAAGAACTGAGGAGGCTGCAAGCATACCACATCCCCGATCGCCGCGTGGGGTGATCCGGCACCCCCACGGGGGGAGCGCGGCAAGGGCTCCCCAGGCATCCGGCTGGGCCGCGCTCCGAACTGTTATGGTGAGAAGGGCACCTCGTACTGCGCCAGGCGTCTTCAGGCGTCCACAGGCCGGGGACCAGACGAGGACCGCGCCATGACGACACCTGCCAATGCAACCTTCTCCATGCGCTTCTCACCGGACGAACTCCTGGCGGGGATGCTCGCCACGCTCGACAGCGGGGACTTCCCCGCCGACGAAGCCACCCTGCGAACGGTGTTCTCGAAGATCGCCGCGGAGTTCCCGCTGCTCGCGCCGTTCGGCACGAGCGACGATGCGGTGAGTCGCGCCATCTCGGTGCTGGAGGCCCGCGACCTGCTCGTCCACGAGGGCGACCGCTACAAGCTCACCGCGGAAGGC
>JBAYVN010000036.1:0-26243 GCA_041674525.1 Dehalococcoidia bacterium
GAACGCCATCGCCCGACCTAGAGTGCGGAGGTGCATCGGTCAGCGTGCACTGCGTTGCTCCGGCCGCTCGCCGAGAGCCTTGAGCCATCACGGCCCGCGTGCCGCCCAACGAGAATCCGTCCGTCACTCGAAGAACCCCGCTGCAAGGCGGGGTTTCTTTGTTGCTCGCCCTTCTCTTCCCCGTCTTGCCATCCCTGCTGTCTCTGCCTTGCTGCCTTGCGGTCTGCTGGTTGGCCGTTCCCTCGACGCGGCGTTCTGATGACACGCGCGCCAGCGTCCTCGATCGCCCTCACCCGATGTGCCGGCGGGGGTGTGGCCCGGTGGGTGTGCGCCGTGACCCGCCGAAGACTGACCGTTCGGCGGGGGTACCCGGGCGGGGGGGCACATACCGTGCGTCTGACGAAGAAGCGATCCATGGCGGAGACGGCACATGACTACCAGCACTGACTCCCCTCCTCACACCACACGCGTTCCCCTGCTCATCGGCGGGCAACTGCGGTGCCCTCGATGCATGGCGCGGCTGCTGCTCAACTACGACGTGTACACATGCGTCGCCTGCGCGTACGAGTGGGAGCCTGCCGGTGACGATCGGGTGCCCGTCGAGGCACTGCACGGCGGCGGGCGATAGCGCTGCCTGCAGGTGATCGAGCCGAGGGCGCGAACGCGGCAACGGCCAGGGACTGAGGGGCCGGGGATTGAAGGAGGCAACGGGATGCGTGCACTGATCGCCCTGGATGGCAGTGGCGTCGCGGACATCGTGCTCGCGGAGGCCGCGCCGTGGCTGAGAGCATCGAAGGCCCACGTCGATCTGCTCACGGTGCTGGATGCGTCCGAGGTCCGCGCGACCGCGGGTCCGGGGCCATGGGACTACGCGCCGGCGCAAGTCGCGGAAGGCGGCCAGCTGTTCAGCCGCTCGGATCCGCCCGCGTTGACCGAGGACCGCACGCAGGCGATCCGCCGATCGCGTGACGAGCGACAGCAGCGGCTGGAGCAGCTGGCGGCGGAGCACCTCGCCGGCCTGGACTGCGGCGTGCATGTCATCGCATCGGACTCGGCTGCGGAGGCCATTGTCGAACAGGCGCGCACCCTGGATGCGGACGCGATCATCATCGGAACCCATGGGCGGTCCGGCCTCCGGCGCGTGCTCATGGGCAGTGTTGCCGAGGCCGTCCTGCGGAACTCGCCCGTTCCCGTTCTCATGGTGTGCCAGAACATGGGTCCCGTGGAGCATCCTGCCCTCGCGCACGCGCACGAGCGGTAGGCGCCGGACGCTCGATCGGCGGTCCGGGGGAGTGCGACGCAGAGGGGACGCGATGTTCTTCGCAAGCGGCGACCAGGTGGAGATCACGTACCTCGAGGGGAACACGCAGGAGCAGATCTCCTGCACCGTCGCGCAGGAGAACAACGGTCTCCTGAAGGTGCTGTGGGGGTACGACACCCTCGTGTTCAACATGCACGCTCGGACATTCGTGCGCGCTCGGCTGATCCATGCGGCGCCCGAAGCTATGACCCCGTCTGCGGTCGAAGCCTGGCATCGTGACCGGCTGGACGCCGTGCATGAAGCATTCCAGGAACTCGATGAGCCGGCTCCCGTGCATGGCCCGGCGCACATGGCCCCGCCGACGCCGGCGTGGCTGCGGAGCATCGACCCCGGCCAGTCGCCGTCCGCAGTGCCCGGCGTCCCGATCGGCGTCGAGGCGATCGCTACGCGCGCGACCCTGCACGCCCGCTGGCAGACGTACCTGCGCGAGGCGCGCACCCACCTCGGGTCCGCCGCGCCCTTCCGCGAGGTGGCCCGGTCCGCGGCACTGCACTGGCAACGCGAAGAGGCGCCTGAGCTCACGGGCATAGGCGAGGAGTTGCTGACGATCCTGCGCGCGGGGCGGCACGAATCCGTGGAGGCGGAGTTCCTTCGCCGGGCCGAGAGCGGCGAGATCCTGGGCATGCGCCGCCACGGCTCCGAGCAAGTCCGGTACTTCGCACCCGAGCACATCGACCGGCTGACCCGCCAGGAGCGGGAACAGTACGAGCCATACGATCCGCTGCTCGCGCGCGCGATGCGCGCGGCCGCGCTCCCTGCAGGCGAGGAGATGACGGAAGCCGAGCCGGAGTAGTTCGGCTCATGCTGCCCGCCAGCCGACCGCCGCCGGGGACGACTCAGATGGGGACGACTCAGATGGGAAGGTGACACGATGAACAAGCACGTGACGACCGAGCCGAAGGAAGCCGCCCAGCAGTTCCAGATCGACGAGATCGAGCGGCGCGCCGGTGAGCTGGAGCAGCGCTGGATGCACCGCGTGGTCTGGGAACTCGACACCATCGAGCCCGGCGAGCTGCGCGCTTCGACGGACGAGTTGCTTGAGCAGGCCCGAACGGTCCTGGACGTGCTGGCGCGGGTGCACGACGGCGTTCGCCGCGCCCGCCTCGCCGGCTAGGCGCACACCGCGCAGTTCGAACGACCATATACGCCCGAGGGTCACATACGCCCGAGGGTCACATACGCCCGAGGGTCAGAGACGGTGCCTCAACGCACCGGTGTGTCAGCGCACCGGTCAATGCACCGAGCGCCGGATGGGCGGGTCCGGCTCGCCCTCGGGCGGCCCGTCCGAGCGATTCCCGTCCGGTCGTGACGCACCGGGAAGTCCGGCGCCACCGGGCAGGAGCGAGCCAGTGCTGAACCCGTGCCGGTTGGCGTATGCGATCACCTCGCCCCGGCCGCGCAGGTGCAGCTTCGCCATGATCGTGGACACGTGGTACTTCGCGGTGCTCTCCGTGATGCACAGCTCGTCCGCGAGCTCCCTGTTCGAGGCGCCGCCCGCGAGTGCCTGGAGGATCTCCCGCTCGCGCTGCGTGAGTCCGTCGTTGGGCCGGGGCCTCCCCGTCGCGTATGCAATGACCTCGCCCCGGTTGTGCAGATGAAGCTTCGCCAGGACGTTGGCGATGTGGTACTTCGCCGTGCTCTCCGCGATGCCCAGCGCGTGGGCGATCTCCTTGTTTGGCGCGCCGTTCGCCAGCGCGTCGACGACCTGATGCTCGCGCTGGGTCAGCTCGTCCCCGCTCGGCGCGATGTGCGGATGAGTGCGGCTGAACTCACGCAGGATCTTCGCGGCGAGCGTGGGCGTCACCGCGGGCTGCCCCCTCAACACGCCCTCCAGCAGGCGGAAGAAGTCGTCCGAGTGGAGGTCCTTCAGGAGATAGCCGTCCGCACCGCACTTCACGGCCTCGAAGAGATCTTCGTCGTCCTCCGAGATCGTCAGCACCACGATGCGGATTTCCCGGGCGCGCGCCTTGAGCATGCGCGTGGCTTCCAGGCCGCCCATCCCCGGCATCCGAACGTCCATCAGGACGACGTCGGGCCGCAGCGCCTCCGCCTTGACGACGCCCTCCAGCCCATCGGTCGCCTCGCCGACCACGTCGATGCCGTGCGCCGAGAGCAGACTGCACACCCCCTGCCGGAAGAGATCGTGATCGTCGACTACGACTACTCGCATGGAATCACTCCGTCGCTCGGTAACCGCCCTTACGGTGGTCCGCGCGCCAGTGCGATTCCATCGGCGTTTCACGCAACGCCTCGAACGCAATTCGTGCAAGTTCAGCGAGCGCGACAGCACTCGAGGTGCAGCGCTGCCGAAACGCCGCGGACGTTGCGCGATCACTCGTCGCCGAAACAGCACACGGATGATCTGACTTTCTTACAGATCACTCACATCTGCGTGCGAGAAGCGCCGCGCCGCGCCCTGAACCACCGAGGCCATCCGTCCCCACCATCAGCACGCGCAGCACCGCGCGGGCGGATGGCGTGTGCCAGCCGGGTGATCCCGAGGAGCGCGGCAATCGTTGCCAGCGGCCAGGCAAGTGATCGCGGGAAGCGCGCGACCGCGAGCGCGAACAGGACGGCCGCCGTCCCGATCGCTCCATCGACATCGCGCTCGTTCCGCTGGAGGACGTTGGAGAGCGCACCTTCCGCGAGCGCACCGCCGAGGCTCGCCACCGTGGACGGCAGCTGCGGGCCCGATCCCCGCGCGAGGGCGCGCATGCGGCGGGACCGGGCGCCGCCTCGAACGGCGCGACCCTCCAGCGTGAGCTCACGCGCATCGGCGAAGTCGCGCAGGAACATCTCCTCGACGCGCATGCCGAAGCCCGCGTCCTGCACGACGACGTCGATCTCCCAGTTGGACATGAGTCCGGTGATGTTGAGATTCGTGGAGCCAACGCGAGAGCACCAGCCATCGGCGACCATCGTCTTCGCGTGCATCATCGGTCCGCGGTACTCCCAGATGCGCACGCCCGCCTCCAGGAAGGGCCGGTAGCTTGCGCGCGACACCGCGCCGACGATGCGGAGATCATTCGTCGAGGGAAGCAGCAGGCGCACGTCGATGCCGTCGAGTGCCGCGGCGACCAGCGCCTCTCGCAGGATGCGGTCCGCGAGGAAGTAGGGGTCCGCGATCCAGACACGCTGCTCCACGCTCGCCGTGACCACCTGCAGCAGGCGCGAGATGCGCATCTTGCCCGGCTCCTGGATCACCACCCGGGTGGCCATGTCGCCCGCGGGAGCGATCGCCCCGGCACGCGGCCGCTCGGCGGCGGGCAATGCGCTGCCGTTGAGGTCCCAGACACCCGCGAACGCCCGCTCGATGTCGGCGACGGCTGGCCCCCTGACGGCCACGCACGTGTCACGGTACGGAAGGCCCGTTCCCGGATCGCGCTGCAGCCACGGGTCTGCAACGCCGACACCCCCGACCGACCCGTAGGTCCCGTCCACGGCGATCAGCTTGCGGTGATCCCGGCGGAAGAGGTCCAGGGGCTCCAGCAGGCGCGGCGGATTGATCACACGCACATCCACGCCGGCCGCACGAAGCCGCTGCCAGAAGGACGCCGCGACATCGAGGGAGCCATACCAGTCGTACAGCACGCGCACGATCACGCCCGCCCGCGCGCGCTCCGAGAGCGCCTCGGCGAACCACTGGCCAATCGCGTCGTCCCGGAAGATGTAGTTCTCGAAGTGCACCCAGCGCTGCGCGCCGCGGATCGCCTCCAGCCACGCGGCGTACGTGGCGTCGCCGTTCTCGATCAGGTCGAGGTGATTCCCGGCGCGGAGCCGGGCACCGCTGGTGCGCGCCAGGGCATGCTCGGCGATGCGCCCGGCGGGGGGGAGGGTGTCGCCCGCGATCTCGGCCACGTCGCCTCCTCCGCGCGGAGGGCTCACATCGCCCGCTCGATCGATGATAGGCCCCGGCGGCTCCCACCCGGGGACGATCAGGCCGGGACTACCAAGCATTCCGTACACTGAGATCATGAGACTGGACCCCGCGCCCGTGGCTACGCCCTCGGCGCTCGCACCGCGGGCCGTCGCGGCGCCGTGTGGAGGTGGCCCGGACACCGCCGACTGCCCGAGCATCCGCTGGCTCGGGCACGCGACCGCCGAGATCAACCTCGACGGCGTGCGGCTGCTCACCGACCCGATGCTGCTGGACGCCATCGTGCCGTTCGTGCGCCGGCGCGCGCCCGAGGCGGCGCCGGTGGATCGCACGCGTCCGATCGATGCCGTGCTGATCTCGCACGCCCACCAGGATCACCTGCATCTCCCCTCGCTCCGTCTGCTGCCGGCGGGCACCCGGATCATCGTGCCTGCCGGGCTCGGCCGCTGGCTGGCGCAGCGGGGCTTCGATCACGTCGAGGAGCTGGCCGCCGGTGAGCAGGCGTGGGTCGGGCCGGTGCGCGTCACGGCGACGCCCGCGGCGCATCATGGACGACGCCTGCCCCTGGGACCGGACGCACCGGCGCTTGGGTACCTGGTGGAGGGCACAGCCGCCATCTACTTCGCGGGCGACACGGAGCTCTTCGACGGGATGGCGGCGATTCCCCGGTCACTCGACACCGCGCTCGCGGCGGCGCTGCTGCCTGTGGGAGGATGGGGCCCCACCCTCCGGGGCGGGCACATGGATCCGCTGCGGGCCGCGGAGGCGGCGCGCCGGCTGGATCCGGTGCACGCCGTGCCGATCCACTGGGGGACCTTCTGGCCACGCGGCCTGGGGAGGGTGCGCAGCGACCGCTTCCACCGGCCGGGCCCCGCATTCGAGGCCGCCGCCGCTCACGCCGCGTCGAACGTGCGGGTGCACGTGCTGCGACCCGGCGAGGTCGCCTCGGTGGGCGCTGCGTAGGCGGCCGCCACGTCCTCTGGCTTTCGCAGCCGCGCGTCGGCCTACTTCCCCACCAGGATGACCGCCGCCGCGCCGCCGAACCCGCCGGGGAGCGCGGTCTTGAACGGGCCGTTCACGAATCCGCCGTTCACGATGTAGACGACGAATACGCCCCGGGCGTCCTGCGCCCACGCCCCCATGGCCCCCTCGGCCGCCAGTGCACCCTCGAACTCGGACTCCGAGCCGCCGGTGAACACGGCCTGCGCCAGCCTCGACGCGGAGTAGACCGGCTTCTCGTGGAATCGACCGTGTCCGGGCATGATCGCCTGGTCGCAGAAGACATCGAGGCTCATCCCGGCGAGAGCTGCCGCCTCGGCAAGCCGCTGGAACGCCGTGGCGTCACGCCTCTGCTCCATGCCCTGTGCCGAGCCGCGGAAGTAGGCGTTGCACAGGCCGTTGCGGTCCGGCCCACCCGCCGCGCCGCTCGCCGGCACCGCGATCGTGAGCGCCCGCGTGGCGATGTGACTCGCGCTGTCCGCCACCTGCACCGTGAAGCTCGAACCGCCCGCCGTCGCGGGTGTGCCGCTGATCTGTCCGGTCAACGCGTTCAGCGTCAGACCGCCGGGGAGCCCGCCGGCGATCACGGACCACGTGTAGGGGACCGTTCCACCATCGGCGATCAGTGGCTGCGCGTACGCCACGCCAGCCTGGCCCGACGCGAGGCTGGCCGTCGTCACGGTGAGGGTGCCCGACCCGCTGATCGTGATCGAAAGCGCCTGCGAACCCGTCGCGCTCGCGCTGTCCGTGGCGCGCACCGTGAACATCGACGTGCCCGCCGTTGCCGGTGTCCCGGCGATCGTCGCGCCGCTCAGCGCGAGCCCCGCGGGCAGCGTGCCCGCGATCACGGACCACGTGTACGGCGCCGTCCCGCCGGACGCCACCAGCGTCTGCGAGTACCCCACCCCCACCTGTCCCTGCGGCAGCGAGGTGGTCCCCACGACCGGCGCGGCCGCCGCCGCGGTGGCCACGAGGAACGCGAACAGCATGGCGGCGATGATCGCCGAGATCCCGCTGGTGTGCGCGAACGAATGCCTCATCTCGATCCTCCCCGGTCACCCGCCTCCCGCACGCCGCGCATACGGGCCAGCGGCGCGACGTTCGGCGACGTTCGAGCAGTGCAGCAGACATCGCCATGCGTGGCGATGACCGCGCTTGCCGCGTCAGTCTAGCCGGGCGACATGCCTCGTCCCCCCGCCGAACGGCCAGTTGTGGATGAGGCCGCCTCGTGGAGGAACTCGGCGCGCGCCGGGATCGCGCACCGCGGGTCGCACGATGGGCTCGCGACGCGCTTACCGGCGCGGATGCCGGCCCGTGGACGCCAGGTTCACCGCGAGCACGGTGGCCATGATCGCGACGCCGGGAGCGAGCACGGCCGCGGTGTTGACGGGGAACCCCGCCCGCGCGCTCGCCACATCGGCCCCCCATGACAGGCCATCCGCCGAGACGCCCAGCCCGAGAAATGCCAGCGATGCGTCGGCGATGATCGCGCCTCCCAGCACGTTCCCCCCGAGCACCAGGGCAACCGGCAACAGCGCGGGAATGATGTGGCGGAACAGCACGCGCGCCTCGCTGGCGCCGAGTGCGCGCGCCGCCTCGATGTAGGACTGGCTGCGTTCGGTGAGCGCGGCGGCGCGCACCACACGCGCCACGCCGGGCGCGATCAGCACGCCGAGGATCACCGCCAGCGAGATCGGCGTCGCGCCCAGGTAGCGGCTGACGAGCAGCAGGAAGACCAGCGGCGGGAACGCGAGCACGGCGTCATTCCCGCGCTGGATGACGTGGTCGATCCAGCCGCCCGCGTAGCCGGACGCCGCTCCGGCCACCAGACCGGCGGCCGCGCCGAACACCGTCGCCGTCCCGGCGACGGCGAGCGCGCGGCGCGCCCCGTGCACGGTGCGGCTGAAGATGTCGCGACCCAGCCGGTCGGTCCCGAGCCACGCGTGAGCCGAGCTTCCCTCGTTCGCCCTGCCGATCGGGGCCGCGGGGTCGCCGGGGGCGAGCTGCGACGCAAACGCCGCGCACGCCACGATGAGCGCCAGGAGCAGCACTCCCGAGGCACTGGCTCCCCCGAGCCTCACCCTCGGCCGACCCGGGGGTCGAGCGCGATCTGGATCATGTCCACGACAAGGTTGATCCCGACGACACCCACGGCGCTGTACAGCGCAATCGCCTGCGCCACCGCAAAGTCCTTCTGCATCACCGATCGGAAGAAGTAGTCGCCGATCCCGTCGAGGTTGAACACCGACTCGACCACCACCGATCCTCCGATCAGTCCCGCAGCGAGCAGACCCACCGATGCGAGCACGGGCGGCAACGCGATCCGCAGCACGTGGCGCGTCAGGACATCGAAGGTGCGCAGCCCCTTCGCGTGCGCGGTTCGCACGTAGTCCGCGTGGAGGACCGTGAGCACCGATGCCCGCGTGAGGCGCAACACGCCCGCCGTCGAGCTGAGCGCCAGCACCACCGACGCGGGGATGAACTGGCGCAGATTCGTCACCGGATCCGCGAGCAGCGAGCGCGGTCCATCGAGCGGCGGCGCGTACGCCCACCACTGCTGCGGGACGATGAGCACCATCGTCGCGAGCCAGAAGAGCGGCGTTCCGAGCGCCAGCGTGGCCGCGCCATTGGCAAGGTAATCCGGGAGCGTGTGCGCGCGCAGCCCGCTGAACACGCCGAGCGGAATCCCGATCGCGCAGGTCCACACCACCGCGAGCACCATCAGCTCAAGCGACACCGCCGAGCGCGCGCGCAACGAATCCGCAACCCGTGCCCCATCGATGGCTGAACGGCCGAGGTCGAAGCGGAGGATCCGGGACACCCAGCGCGAATAGTCCGCGACCGAGGACCAGCGCACCTCGTCACCGTCGCCAGCGTCTGCGGGGTAGCGGACCGCGGATGCCGGCGCTCCCTGCAACAGCGCGGCGTCCCCGGGCGCGGCCCGGAGCAGGACGAAGACGGACAGCGAGACGAGCCAGAGCACCAGGACCGAGAGTGCGATGCGCCGCGAGACGTAGCTCAGCATTGGCGCACGTCGACCTCAGTCCCGCAGCCATACGTAACGCATCATGAAGTTGCTCATCGCGCCGGGACCCGCGTCGTACTCCCCCACCCGCTCGTGCACCAGCGGATTGCCCCCGATCTGGAAGACGTTGATGAACGGGGGATCGGCGGCGAGAATCTGGCGGGCCGCCTCGCGGTACGCCGCCTCGCGCGCCCGTGGCTCGAGCGTGACGGCCGCCTCGTCGATCAGCCGGTCGATCGCCGGCTTCGACCACTTCGTGTCGTAGGCGCCGGTCCCCGTGAACCCGCCCGTGCGATACCAGAGCAGCGCGGCGTCGGGCGTCTTGTAGGACTGGTTCAGCGAGAACGAGGCCGTCAGTTTCCCCCCGAAGTACGCCGCCAGCCAGCTGGAGGCATCCATGGGCTGCGGCTTCACCCGCATGCCGATCGCCGACAGTTGCTGGCTCATCATCGCCACGTAGTCCGGCATGCTGCTGCTGGTGGGGTGCGCGAACGCGATCTCGGACACGCCCGCGGCATCGAACAGCCGTCTCGCCTCGGCGGGGCTGTACGGCTGCAGGCGCGCGAGCTCGTCCGCCGGCAGCGCGAAGGCGCCGAAGACCGGCGGCACCGGCCCGGCCGGCACGCCCTGCCCCTTGCCGATGAGCTCGATGTACTGCTGACGGTTCATCGACAGATTCATCGCTCGCCGCACGCGGTCGTCCTGCCACGGCGGTGCATCCGTGCGCATCCAGAAGGAGTTGAACCCGGTGCTCTGGATCTCCATCCGCCGGGTCCGCGGCACTGTCTTCTCCAGCTCGCGAGCCTCCTCGATGTTCTGCGCGAAGTACACGTCCAGCTGACCGGAGGCGAACGCCGTGCGGTACGTCACCTGGTCCTGGAACGGCACGATGCGGAACTGGTCGACGCGCGGGAGGGTCCGATCGTAGAAGTTCGGATTGGCGACCATCACCGCCTCGCGACCCTCCGCGAGCGACTTCAGCGCGAACGGTCCCGCGCCCACGGCGTTGGTCTTCAGCGCGTCCCTGCTCCCGGCCAGCCACTCGCGCGGGACGATGGCCCCGCTCAACGCATCGCCGAGGGCCTCCTCCGCCCAGGCGTACGGCTTCTTCAGCACGAGCCGCACCGTGGCGGCGTCCGGCGCGTCGAAGCGGCTGACCCAGGTGTTGAAGAACGAGTACCCGGTGGCCCCTGTCGCCCGGTCGGCGATGCGCCGGAAGGAGGCCAGCACGTCCTCGGCATCCAGCGCTCGCTCGGGAACCCCCAGGGTATTCGGCGCGATCTTCGCGTCGGGGCGCAGGTGGAAGGTCCATGTCACCCGGTCCGCGCCCAGCTCGTGGCGCGTCGCCAGGTCGTACTTCAATCCGAGGTCGGGACGCAGCACCTCCTTGCGAAACAGGTAGGTGTGAACGAGCGGAACCACGCCCGCGCCGCCAAACACCGACGTGTGGGGGTCGACGCCCGCGAACGCGCCCGTGATCCCTCCACGAAACGTGCCCCCGCGGCGAGGCGGCTCGGGCGTCGCGCTTCCGGACGGCGCCGGGGAGACCGCGCGCGGTGAAGGTGCCGTGCAGCCGAGGAGTGCGGTCGTTCCCAGTGCGCCGAGCGACGTGGCGGCCCCGGCGAGGAGCCGCCGACGTGAGAAGCGAAGGGCCGTCAACCGGCGGGCGTGCGTGCTCACAGCAGGCCGAGCTCGCTCGCTCGGGTCACCGCGCCCGTCTTGGACTTGACCTCGAGCTTCGCGTAGATGTTCTTCGCGTGCGTCTGCACCGTTCGCCAATCTAACCCCAGGACGGTACCCGCCCCTCGATATGTCTGACCGGTCTTGAAGAGCTCCAGCACCTCGACCTCGCGGGGCGTCAGCCGAGGTCGCGATGTATCGAACTTGCCGAGCGACGCGGCAGAGACCGCAGCATCAGCGACGGCGGCGGCATCGACCCCCAGCGCTCGCGCGCGCAGCCGGCCCTCGCTGCGGATCGTGCTCCACTCCTGGCGCCCAATCCCGCCCGGGGCTAGCGCGAGGAGCTCCGACAGCTGGATGAGCGAAACCGCGTGCTCCACCTCGAATCCCGCGTCCTTCGTCCAGCGGACCGAGTCCCGGAGGCGCACCACCGCGCCGCGCAGGTTACCCGACCGAGCGAGCAATAGGCCGTGCACCCGCGTCGAGCTGGCAGGCCACTCTACCGCCGTGCGCAGGCTCGCGGGCCAGCGCGTGGCGAACCACGTCGCCCAGGCGGTGGCGGCGGATTGCGTCCCCGCAATGGCGACCGCCTCGGCACTGGCCAGCGCGCTCCCGGCGTTGAGCAGCGTCACGGTGTCCGGGGGCGTGATCGGTACGGAGTAGCGCCCCTCGAGGTGCGCACCCAGCGCGGCCACGAACCCGTCGCCGCCGCTGGTGTAGCCCGCGGGCAGCCGCCTGAATGCGGAGGACCACGCCCCGCCCGCGGAGTCGCCTGCACCCCGGAAGCGAAGAACGGAATACGCCATGTTCCCCGCATGCAGCCACTCGGCAATGTAGCCGCGTCCCCCCGGGTCGGCGGCGTCCGGATGGGCGCACGGCGGGGCCGGCTCGCGGACGAGCCTGAGCGTCCGAGCAAGCTCCTGCGCCTCCGCGACCCTCCAGCGGTTGGACTGCGCCGCGCCATGGGCCCCCAGCGCGTTGCACCACGGCGCGGCATGCGCCAGGCTTCCAGCGTTGAATCGAGCGACGCCCAACCAGAGTTTGCAGAGTGCCGCGAGACTCTCGAGCCCGCCCGATTGGATGGGCGCGGTGAGAGCGGCGAGCCGATCAGCGGCTCCCGCCTCGACCGCGATCACGTCGGTCAGCGCCACCCGCAACGCGAGGTCGGCTACGGCCTCGGGATCCGCCGGCACCGAAGAAGCGACTCTCGCACGATCGAGCGATATCCGTGCCGTCGCCGGATCGCCCGCCGTGAGCTCGAACCAGGCCCGAATGCGCAGCATCTGCGCCTGCTGCGCGGGTTTGGCGTTTGTCAGCACTAGGCCGTATTCGACCTCCGCGATCGCCTCCCGGTGCCGTCCCTCTGCGTCGAGGTAGGCAGAGGCCGCCGCAGCGAACTGCGCGACCGCCTCGTGATCGCCGAGGCGGTACGCCTCTTCCATCGCGGCGGTGTACAGCGGGCGCCACTCGACATCAGGTGCGCTCTGGCGTAGCGCGTCCCGGAGGCGGACAGCGAGGCTAGTGGCCATCGTCCCTCCATGCCGTAGGAATCGGTATACCACATCTGGCGCACGCGGATTCTATCCGGATCGTGTTCAGTCTCGACTATCAACCACTGCAGTACTGCGGCTCGCCGCATGAGGAGAACGACCTTGGGAACGCCTGAGTGCATTGAATACATGGATGTCGCGGAGAACCTGTTCAACCATGACCGTGGGTTCCAGGCGGAGATGACCGCGCTGCTGACGAGCGACTGCGACCCGCACGCCTTCTCCGACGCGATCGCGCGCCGCCTGCCCACCCGGGAGGCGGAGACCCTCCGCCAGGAGTTCTCCGAGCTGCCGCACTGGCTGGGCCGGACCATCACCCAGCACTGGGCCATGGCCCACGCGGCCGGCAAGCGATTCGAGCTCGAGAGCGTCCGGCCGAAGGATGTACTGGGCGCGGCCCGCGACCGGCGCGTTGAGCTCTCGGTCGCGGTGGATGACAACGCGGTCGTCGTGCACCTGTCGCACGTCGCGACCAGACACGCCGACTGGTACGCGACGGCACCCCTCGCCGTCGCGCGCTAGGACCGCGCCAACCGGCGGAGGCCGGCCCCCCGGCTGGCCTCCGCCCCGGCACTGGAACCAGGATCTTGCGATGTCCCATGACCCGGCCATCAGTGGCGCCGACTCGGCGGAGTGGGGAATCGGGAGGGTGCTGATCGTCGACCAGTACCCACCGCACGCGGAGTTGCTGCGGACCATCCTCGCGTCCCTGAGCTGCCATCTCACGATCGTCCGGACGCCGGACGATGCCCTCCTCGCGGCCGCCGATACCCGAGTCGACCTGGCGCTCATCGACATGGGCTTCAGCGGCGCGGTGGAGTTGATCACGGCCATGAAGGAGCTGACGGGCGCCGCGATCATCGTGGTGTCGGGGCACAGCCCGACCATCCCGGTCGCTGAGGCGCTCGACGCCGGCGCGGACGACTACGTCATCGCGCCCGTGCGGCCGGCCGAGCTACGGGCGCGGACGAGGGCGGTCACGCGTCGCCACCCCCACCACTGCCAGCCGAACTCGCGGTGCGAGGCCTGCTAGCACGGAGCTGCTAGCGCGGAGCACCCTCACCTCGCGCCGCCGCGCGAGCACGAACGCCGACCGCGCGGGCTGGCGCCGCCTTCCCCCGGGCGCCGCGCCGCGATGCCGCTCGGCCGGGATCAGAACGGCCCTCGGGTCGCATCCAATGGCCACGCTCACTGCAGAGAGCCCCGTGCAGAAGTCCCCGAGCCCAGACCCGGTGCAGAGAAGCCCGGCGCAGGGATCAATGCAGGTAGTTGCCGATCGGGCGTCCGTGCGCGTCGGCGATCGCCTCCTCGAAGCGCTGCCAGAGGTACCGGGCGACCTGGTGGAAGAGCCGCCGGCCGAGCGAGTCGTCCGCCTCCAGCAGCGCGAGCAGCCCCTGCGTGGGGATCACCAGCGCGTGGCAGTCGGTGTCCGCGATGGCCGACTTGAGGTAGCGGTGCGGCGGGACCAGCGAGCTCACGCCGAACGCCTCCGGGGCGCACATCAGCAGGCTCGAACCCGTGCCCACCATCGAGGGGATGCGGACCAGCCCGTTGGCGATCACGTAGAGCGACTTCCCAAACTCCCCACCCTCGGCGATCGTCGCTCCCGCCTCGAAGCGCCGCTCAGAGATCAGCGCTCCAACGCGGCGCAGCTCGGAGCTGCCGAACTCCCGGAACAGCGGACTCTGCGACAGCAGGTGCAGTTGCGGCTCGCGGTCCGGGTCAATCATCGGAGGCTCCAGCTTGAAGCTGCCCCGAATTCACCCCACGTCAGGGCCGAATGGGGTCGGATGCAATCTAGCCGCAAGCCGCCGCTGTCGAATCACCCGGATGTGGTACACAATTTCCTACCACAGACGATTGCCGGTGCCCCGCAGCCGACGGGGCTCCCTGCGGTAGCGTGACCGTCACGTTATGTCTTGCCGGGCCGGCGGTCCTGGCTGCTCCGAGGCCATTCGGCCGTCCGAATCCTCGTGAAGTCGCCGTCCCCCCAACCTTCGTCACGGAACAGAAATCCGTATGACTCCGTCTGTGACCGGTCAGGAATAGCATGTGTCATACCGTCCCCATGGAGTGCCGTCCATGTGCCGCCCCGAGCCGTCCGCCTCCGCCCTCCCCCCGCACGACGCGAGGGGTAGCGTGTCCGCGTGGCTGCGCAGCATCGGCACGGCCAGCGATCGCCTCGCCCCCACCGCCGAGGAGATCGAATGGGCGCGCCAGTCGCTGCTCGCCGCCCTCGCCGCCGAACGCCTGGCGCGGCGTTGGCGCCGCTGCACGGGGTGGCGGACCGGCGGCCGAGCCCAACCGCGCACGTCCGCCCCGGCCGAGGCGACCAGCGCGAGGCGCGATCCCGAGGCCATCGATGCCTCGCCCGACGACGGGCGTAGCGCGCGCAAGCACTTCATCGCCACGCTCCATGCCGAGCGCGATCGATGGGCGAGCGCAGCCGCCGAGCCGGACGCCGGCTTAATCTGCTAGCCGGGTCGGTCCGTTCCGATCCGCACGAGCGGCTGAACGCTCCGCCACGCGGGGCGGCGCCCCTCGCCTCACGGTCACCGGGTGCCGGTATATTGGCGTGGCGGTCCGCAGCGGCACGGCTTCCCCGCACCCGCCCTCGACGAGCGGAGAGCCGCCTCCCCGCGAGCGAGATCGCGAACATGAAGAGGACCTCGTGGTCACGACCACTGCACCCGCGATCGACGTGCGGCACCTGGTGAAGCGCTACCTGAACGCGCGGACCAACGCCGTCGACGGCATCGACTTCACGGTGGATCCCGGCGAGTTCTTCGCGCTGCTGGGGCCGAACGGCGCCGGCAAGACGACGACGATCTCCATCCTGACCACCATGCTGCTCCCCACCTCGGGCGTCGTGCGCATCGCGGGACACGATGTACGGACCGAGGCGAGCGCGGTTCGCCGTCACGTGGGCATCATCTTCCAGCGCCCCAGCCTGGATCAGAACCTGACCGGCGAGGAGAACGTGCGCTTTCACAGCATCCTGTACGGGCTCTACCCTTTCCGGCCGAGCTACCGCCTGATGCCCGGGGCGTACCGGCGGCAGCTGCAGGATCTGGCCGCTGTCCTGGAGCTGCGAGAGGACATCTTCCGGCCGGTCAAGACGTACTCCGGCGGGATGCGGCGCAAGCTCGAGATCATCCGCAGCCTGATGCACCACCCGCAGGTGCTCTTCCTGGATGAGCCGACCGCCGGCCTGGACCCCGCGAGCCGCCGCGGCCTGTGGGAGTACCTGGACGAGGAACGTCGGCGCAGCGGGACCACGGTCCTGCTCACCACGCACTACCTGGACGAGGCCGAGAACGCCGGCCGGGTGGCGATCCTGAACCGGGGCGTGATCGTGTCGCTCGGCACACCGGGCGCCGTCAAGGCCGAGCTCGTGCGCCACTACGTGCTGGTGGACGCCGACGATCGCGCCGCCCTTCGAGGCGAGCTGCTTGCCGCGGGCGTGCCGTTCAGCGGCGCCGGCCCGTTTCGGGTGGACGTGGACGGCAGCGCGACGCACGCGTTGCTGCGAGCGATCCGAACGCCGCTGACGCTGGTGCAGACCCACACCCCGAGCCTGGAGGATGCCTACCTCGAGGTCGTGGGCCGCGCGGACAGCGAGGCCGGCGAGGACGGCGGCACGGTAGGCCGTGGTGACGACGCGGACCGTGCAGAACGTGCGGACCGTGCGGGTGCCGCGGAGGGTGTCGCGTGACCGGCGCTTCCACGGTGGACGGCGGCGACGCGCTGTCATGAACGCGATCTTGACCATCGCCCAGCGCGACCTCAACAAGCTCCTGCGCGACCCGGCGCGGATGCTCTCGACGTTCGTGTTCCCGTTCATCTTCATGGCCGCCCTGGGCGGCACGATGCAGGCCAGCCTGGGCAGCCGCATCGGCTTCGACTTCCTGGTGTTCACCTTCACCGGAGTGTTCGGTCAGACCCTCTTCCAGTCCTCGGCGATGGGTCTCGTCTCGCTGATCGAGGACCGGCAGAACGACTTCAGCCAGGAGATCTTCGTGGCGCCGATCTCGCGCTACACGATCGTCATGGGCAAGGTGATCGGCGAGACGCTGGTGGCGCTCCCGCAGGGGCTCGCCATCCTGGCGTTCGCGCTGGTACTGGGGATCCCGCTGGGGCTGCCGCGGGTCGGGGCGATGCTTGCCGCCGGGCTGGTGGCGTGCCTGCTGGGTGCGGCCTTCGGCCTGCTGGTGCTCTCGAATCTCCGAAGTCAGCGCGCGGCGGAGCAGGTGTTCCCATTCATCCTGCTGCCGCAGTTCTTCCTGGCCGGCGTGTTCAACCCGCTCCAGGGATTGCCATGGTACCTCGATGCCCTGTCGCGCATCTCACCGATGCGCTACGCCGTGGATCTGATCCGCGATGCGTACTACGCGGGGGCGTCCGAGTACCCGCTGGTGGTGCTCGATGGTGCGCTGGTGAACCTGGCGATCATCGGCGTCATGTTCGCCGTGTTCTTCGCCCTCGGGACGGTGCTCTTCGTGCGGGCGGAGCACAATCGCTAGCAGTACCATCGCTGGCAGATCGTGCAGCGGCGAGGCTCCCGCACGTCTCAGGGCGCGCCGAGGCGGCGCGCCCTGTCCAGGCACACGCCCCACGCCCCCTACCGGAGGGTCGCGGCGCGCATCGGACCGTCCGCGGCGTGCAGGTCGTCCCCGAACGGGCGGTAGGTCTTGCCGTCGAAGTCCATCTCGATCGGGTCGTTGTCCCGGGTGAGCTTCGGCAGCACGTGCTCCGCGAGCAGCTCCAACTGCTGCAACTGGAGCTCGAGGTTCGTCATCCCCCGGAACGCATACGACGGCAGCCAGAAGATCGCGAGGTCGATGCCCATCGCCTCCTGGCGGCGCAGGTCGGCCACGGCGTCATCCACGTGGGTGAGGTGGAAGTCCGTGAAGTAGACGCGCTCCTCGCCCTCGGCGACGCGCTCGACCCGCTCGGCGGGACGCTCCTGGCCCCGGGGCACCGCCCCCTTCGAGACGACCTGGCCGGCGTCCTCGCGGCTGGTGGTCAGGTGCATGCGGTCCAGCGACATCAGGTAGGGCTTGCCAGTGCGGCCCTTCTCCCGCCACAGCCGGTCCAGGTCCTTCATGTCGCTCTCGAAGGCGCGCTGCGACTCCAGGGTGTCACCCGGTGAGCCGATTGAACCCTGGTAGAGGTCGGCGATCTGCCGGCGCGGCCCGGCGCCGTGCGATCCGTAGAGGATCGGGGGGTGCGGCTGAGTCGTGGGGCGGACCGAGATCGTCATGTCCGTGAAGTCGGCGTACTTCCCGTGGAAGGAGGCGACCTGGTTCGTCCACAGCTCCTTCATGCAGGCGACGTAGTCCCGCGTGATCTCACCGCGCTTCGTGATGTCGAGGCCAAGCGCGCGGAACTCCTCCTCCACATAGCCGGACCCGCCGCCGATCATCAGGCGCCCGCCGGAGAGGGAGTCCAGCGTGGCGGTCATCTTGGCCTGCAGCACCGGCGGCCGGTACGGGATGACGTTGACGGTCTGCGTCAGGATCGGCTTCCACCCCTGCGCGTTGGTGACCGCGGCCACGTAGCACATGGCCATGTACTGCTCCATGTAGCCATTGCCCATGCCCGCGTACTGGCTGCGTGTGATGATGAGGTGATCGACGAAGGACAGGGCGTCGAGGCGCAACTCCTTCGCCTTCAGGCAGACCTCCCAGATCGCGTCGTCGCGAAACCACCGGGCGAAGTTCGGCAGCAGCATCCCAATCTTCACCGGACTCATCCTTCCGAATGCCCGCCTCGGGGCGCGCCTGACTGTGCCGCGCTGATAACACGCGTTATCCCACGTCGACGCGAATCGTACGGCTCGACCCCACGCTGTCAAGGCCAGTCGAACAGTCGTGCGCCACGATCGGGGGCTGGGTCGATGCGCTGGCCCGGCACTGCCGACGTCCGGAGCCGTCGACGTAAGCTACGGGAATGCGAAGGATGCTGTTCCGTCGCGGCTGGCCGCCGCTGGTGCTCCTGATCGCCGCAGCTCTCGCGTGCACCGCGCGGGGGGCCGAGGACGCCCGCGCACCCCTCGGCCCACCCTCCGCGACCGCGCCCGGCACCCCGGTCGTGACGGCCTCGCTGCCACCTCAAATGGTGCGGATGGACATCCGGGCCAGCCGGCTCACGATCCCCGCGCTCGGCATCGACGCGCCCGTCCAGGGGAGCCGGGTGATCCCGGACACGTCCACGCCCCCTCCGGGCTGCCCGGCCCCACCGGAGGGCCAGACCACGCTCACGGTCCCGAACGAGGGCATCGCGACGCCGGAGGAGAGCCTGGACGGACTGGACAACAAGGCGTGGATCTTCGGACACAGCCGCTGGCAGAACCAGCCCGGCGTCTTCGGCGGGCTGGTGGACATCAACGTGGGTGACGAGCTCCTGGTCGATGGCATGGACCGGCGGACCGGCGAGCAGGTCAGCCGCCGACGATTCGTCGTCAACGGGCTCTACCTCACGGACATCGATTCCGGCGGGAAGCTGGTGGCCGCGGCCACTCCAGCGGACATCCCACCGAAGCCGGTCGTGATCCTCCAGACCAGCGTGCGCGAGGACGGGACCGGCAAGGGATGGCTGTTCGATCCGCAGACGGTGATGGCGAAGTCCCGGAGCCTGGTCGAGGGCGACGTGAACGATCCGTGCAAGTACCTGCTGCTCTTCGTCTTCGCGGTTCCGTCCTAGCAGAACGCGAGGAAGTCAGAGCGCGAGCCGAGCGCGAGGAAAGCGCGTTCAGCGCGGCGTCGCATCGCGCAGCAGTCGAGGACAGGCGAACCGCCCCGAAAAGACGAATCGCGCAGTCCTCGAGGCCTCGAGGATGCGCGATTCTTATCAGGTCTGGACTGCCCGCCCGCAGGGCTTTGTGCAGCTATGCCCCACTGGCGCCCCCGCCTGACTGAGATCAATGTAGCGACTCGCGCACGGCGCTGTGCGCTCTTATCCGCAGACTTGTCGACAGGCTGGGAACAGGCGCACACACCGTTCCTTGCGCGCGCCGTGCACATCTGGCTCAGGCTCCGCGGTTCGAGTCTCTCGCGGGTTCGCGCACCTTACAATCCGCTCGCAACCTCGGAGGAACGGGATGCTCGACGCGGCGCTGAGCGGCTTGATCATCGCATGCAAGTACGCGCTGCCGGTGCTGCTCGTACCGTTCCCCTTTGCGGCGGGCTGGGCGAACTTCGTGCTGGACTCCGTCGACGGCGATCTGCTGATCCCGCTGGGCGTGAAGGATCCGACCTACCAGCTGATCGACAAGTCCGCCGACTGGGTGACGTACGTCTTCATGGTGATCGCCGCCTGGCGCGCTGGTTGGCCGATGCGGCGCGCCGTCGCGGGGTTGTTCGTCTTCCGCTCTGTCGGGCAGGCGCTGTTCTTCCTCACCCGCAACGAGTTGATGTTCTTCCTCTTCCCGAACTTCCTGGAGCCGCTGTTCCTCGGGTACGCCACGATCCTCGTCTTCCGCCGCGACCGGGCGCCCGCGTTCTACGCGCGCCACACGGTGGCCATCTGGGTGATCGTGGTGCTCTACAAGATGCAGGACGAGTTCCTCACCCACGTCGCAAACCTCGACCGCTCGGAGTTGATCGCGCGGCTCCTGCAGCGATGACGGCGAGGCAGGAGCGCTGACACCGGCGGGACCGGCCAGCGCACGCGTGCATGCTTCACGTACGCCGGACTGTACTTTCGGAGGGGGCGCCGCGCCCACCCCCTGCGGTATGGTGCTGGTGTCGCGAGCGCATCCACAGGCAGTCCCTACCCGGCATCGCGGAGGATGACAATCAGGTGATGGATGCGTCGCCGCTCGGCCCAGCTGGTTGAGGGGCATGCCGGGGCTTCGGCAGCGAACGCAGGTATCGATATGGTCTTGTTATCCCTGCTGGTGTTCGGCCTCGGGTGTGGCATAGCGGGCATGACGATCATGGAGGCAAAGGGTCGCTCTGCCGGGCTGGGGCTCCTCCTCGGCCTCGTCGCCGGCCCCGTCGGGCCGTTCATCTGCGCCGCGCTGGCTCCGTCCACGGAGGTTGCCGCCGTGAGGTTCGTCGATCGCGTCCTGCGCGAGGAGCGGCGACGCGGCGCACAGCACACCCGGGCCTGAGCCGGACGGCCACGCACAGCACGCGGCCACAGCAGCCGGCCCGGCTCCGGCCTGACGAGAGCGCGCACGCGACTGTCCTGTCGTCCCTCGCATCGTCCCGCGCGCCTGCCGCTACCTCGATCGAGTGCTCAGGGGTCCTACGGAACCGCGGGGTATGGGAGAGCAACGTGGAACGAATACCACTCGGCATGCGGATCACCACATCCCGATCGTTCGCGGACGTGGAGAGTGACGTGCGCGAGGCCCTGGCGGGTGAAGGATTCGGTGTGCTCACGGAGATCGATGTGGCGGCGACGATGCGTGCAAAGCTCGGGGCGGAGATGCCCGCGTACAAGATCCTCGGCGCCTGCAACCCGCCGTTGGCGCATCGAGCGCTCGGTATCTGGGACGGGTTCGGCGTCCTCCTGCCGTGCAACGTGGTCATCGAGGACCTGGGGGATCGCCGGGCAGTGATCGCCTTCGACCCGCTCGACATCGCGCAGGTGCGCGACCACACGGAGATCGTCCCGATCGCGACGGAGGTCAGAGCGCGCCTGGAGCGCATGCTGAGGGCCGTCGAGGCGAGGCGCACGCCGGACCTCGTCGCCGAGTAGCACGCCGGTCCCGCGTCCACTCAGCCCCGGGGCGCCAGGTCGACCGAGGTGGACCACACAGCCGCACCTGCCAGCTCCGGGCGGTGCGTCAGCACGAGCACCGTGCGCCCGGCGGTGGCCGCCAGCAGGTCGCGGGCGATCGCCGCGCCCTCTCGCTCGTCGAGGTGCTCGGTCGGTTCATCGAAGATGATCACCGGGAAGCCTGCCAGCAGTGCGCGGGCGACGCCGAGGCGTTGGCGCTGGCCACCGGAGAGCCGGGCCCCGTGCTCACCCACAGGGGTGTCGAGGCCGGCGGGGAGCGCATCGACCCAGTCGAGGAGTTGTGCGGCGCGCAACGCCTCGCGGACCTCGTCCGCGGAGGCGCCGGGGCGCGCGATGCTCATGTTCTCCGCAAGCGTCGTGTCGAAGATGTGGGGATCCTGCTCACACAGACCGATCGCGCGCCGCACATCCTCGCCGGCCAGCGACGAGAGCGCGACCGTGGCGTCACTCCCCGCCAGTTCGATGGAGCCGGCGGACGGGTCCAGGAAGCGCAGGAGCACGGCTGCCAGCGTGCTCTTCCCGGAGCCGCTCGGGCCCGTGACGAGCGCCCGTCCGCCCGGAGCAACATCCAGGTCCACCCCGGCAATCACGTCGCGAGCGCTCGCGGGATAGCGTACGCACAGCCCGCGGATGCGCAGACCGTAGGGGCCGACGGGCAATGCCGCCGGACTCTCCGGCTCGTGAGCGGTCTCGACACCATCGAGCACGCGGAGCACCCGCTCCGCCGATGCGGACAGGCCCGGCAGGTGCTGCGAGGCGGGAGCGAGGTCCAGCACGAGGTCGTGCGCGACCAGCGTCGTGAGCACGACCACGGTCAGCCCCACACCGTCCAGCATTCCTGCGCGCACCGCCGCCACGCCCAGGAACAGCGCCACCCACGTCGCGCCGCCCGACGCCAGCCCGGCGAGCAGCGTCGCGGCCCCCGCACCGGAGGCCGCACGTCCCTCCGCGGAGGCGAGATCGGCATCGAGATCGGCGAAGCGCCTCAGCTGCCGTGGCGTGGCGCCGAGCGCGAGGAGCTCCGGTGCCCCCGCGAGCAGATCGTGCGCGAGCGCGGCCAGGCGACCCTGCGCCGGGGCGATGCGGCGCTCGGCGCGCCGCGTCAGCGTGTTCACCACCAGCGGTGCGCCGGCCGCCGCCAGCAGCAGGGACGCAACGACGGTGCCTCCGATCGCGGGCACGGCGTGCCACAGGAACGCGACGACACCGACCGCGGTGATCGCGGCGGCCGCGTAAGGCAGGAGGACGCGGAGCCAGAGATCGGCGAGCCCGTCAACATCGAGCACGAGCCGCGCCAGCAGGTCGCCGGAGCGAAACGCCTCGAGGCCGGAGGGTGCGAGCCGTTCGAGGCGGGCGTACGCGCTGTGCCGCAGCGCGGCGAGCACGCGGAAGGCGGCATCGTGGGAGAGCAGCCGCTCCAGGTAGCGAAGCCCGCCGCGCCCGATCCCGAACGCGCGCACCGCCGTGATCGCCACCATCAACGACAGGATCGGCGGCTGCTCGGCCGCCCGCGCGACGAGCCACGCGGAGATTGCGGTCGGCGCGATCCCGCAAGCCGCGGCACCGGCGCCGGCAAGCAGGGCGAGTCCCAGCGCCCCGCGCACCGGCAGGGCGAGGCGAGCGATCCGCGCGAGCGCGTGCATCAGCGGGCGTCCTCGGGCACGCCCGCCGGTGCGCTCTCCGGTGCGCACCCCGTCTCGGCATGCGGCGTGAGGGTGCCCGTGACGCCGCGCCCGGCGAACACAGGGACCACGCGGTCCGCGATCGCCAGCGAAGCCGGCCGGTGGGCGACGAGGATCACGGCGAGGCCCCGGGTGCGCGCCGCGGAGACGACCGCCGACAGCACGGCGGACTCGGAGGCTGCGTCGAGGCCCGCGGTCGGCTCGTCCAGCAGCAGCAGCTCCGTCCCGGGGCGCAGGAGCGCGCGGGCAACCGCCACCCGGCGCCGCTGGCCGCTGGACAGGCCGCTCCCGCGCTCACCCAGCTCCATCGAGCGATCAACGTCGCCGAGGCCTACGGACGCGAGGGCCTGCGCGATCGCGATGTCCGCCGCGTCGGGAGCGGCGAGCCGGATGTTCTCGGCGACCGAGCCCGGCGTGAGGAACGGGCCCTGTGACACCCATGCCACGCGCCGGCGCCACGATTCGCCGTCCACCTGATCGAGATCGACCACGCCGCCGCGGCCCTCGATCACCACCCGTCCCGAGTCGGGGGGCCACAGGCCGAGGATGACCTGGAGCAGGGTCGTCTTGCCGGACCCGCTCGCCCCGGTGAGCGCCACGATCTCGCCGGGCCGCACGCCGAAGGACGCACGTTGCGGGGCCGCGAGGTCGCGATCGGGATGGACGACCGTCACGCCCTCCACCCGCAACTCCCCATCGCGCAGCCCGGGGACGGGCAGGCGGGGCCCCGCGGGCCCCGGGCCGGACTCGATGAACCGCAGCGCGTCCCCGGCGGCGTCGAGTCCCTCCTCGCTGGCGTGGTAGTGGAGGCCGAGCTGCCGCAGCGGGAGGTACGCCTCGGGCGCGAGCAGGAGCACGAACAGCGCGGTGCGCAGCTGCAGGTCGCCGTGCAGCAGCCGCAGGCCCACGCCAACCGCCACCAGCGCGACCGACAGTGCGGCCAACAGCTCCAGCACGAACGCGGACAGGAACGCCACACGCAGCGTCGCGAGGCTCTCGCGGCGGTACTCGTCGGTGACCTCGCGCAGCCGCTCGATCTGCGCACGCGAGCGCCCGAACACCTTCAGCGTCGGCAGGCCCGCGACGACGTCGGTGAAGTAGTGCGCGAGCCGCGCGAGCGCGTGCCAGCGGCCGCGCGTGCTGCGCTCGGAGGCAATGCCGACCAGCGCCATGAACGCCGGCACCAGGGGCACCGTCAGCGCCACCGTCAGCGCCGCGAGCAGGTCGGACGTTGCCAGCGCCACGACCACCGCGATGGGCACGATCACGGCCAGCGCGAGTTGCGGGAGATAGCGCGCGAAGTACGCATCGAGGGCATCCAGGCCGCGCGTGGCCAGCGCGACCACCTCGCCGCTGCGGGCCCTGGACGACCAGCGCGGGCCGAGGGTAGCGACGCGCTCCACGAGGCGGCGTCGCAGGTTCGACTTCACGGACACGGATGCTCGGTACGCGGCCGCCTGCTGCGCCCAGCCAGCGATCGCGCGGCCCGCGAACACGGCGGCGAGGGCGATCAGCGCCGTCCGCAGCGCGGACGCGCCCGCGCCATCCACGGCGGCCGCGATCGCGCTCGATAGCAGCGTCGCCTGCGCGATCGCCAGCAGCGCCGAGATCGCGCCCAGCGCGACGGCGGCCCCCAGTGCGACGACGGCGCCGCGCGCGGCGCGCAGGAGCCGCGCGTCGAGCGCCCTCAGCCGCCCGGGTGCGCGGGGATCGAGTCGATGCCGATTCGTCGTCGGAAGATCCAGTACGTCCAGCCCTGGTAGAGCAATACAAGCGGCGTGAAGATCACCGCCACCCACGTCATGATCGTCAGCGTGTACGGCGTCGAGGCAGCGTTCGTGGTCGTCAGGCTGTTCGCCTCGGCGGTGGTGGACGGCAGGACGTCAGGGAAGAGCACCACGAAGAGCGTGATGACCGCGAGGGCGATCGTCACGGCGGTGCCGGTGAACGCCCAGCCCTCGCGCCCCGCGCGGTTCGACACGATGGCCCCCACCAGCGCGAGCGCCGCGGCCGCGGACAGCATGAGCGAGGGCGCACTGCCGCGCTCGATCAGCGTCCAGGCGAGGAACGCCACCGCGGCCGCGGCCGCCGCCAGGCCCAGCTTCCACGCGATCGCGTTCGCGCGCCCTCGCAGGTCGCCGGTGGTCTTCAGCGCCAGGAAGACGGCGCCATGAAAGGCGAAGAGCGTCAGCGTCACCAGTCCGCCCAGGAGCGCGTAGGGGTTGAGTAACGTGAAGAAGGTCCCCGTGTACTCGTGATTCGCGTCCAGCGGCACGCCGTGGACGATGTTCGCGAACGCGACCCCCCACAGGATCGCAGGGAGGAGCGAGCCGGTGAAGATCGCGGCATCCCAGCCAGCACGCCAGGCACCCTCGGGGCGCTTCCCCCGGTACTCGAACGCGACACCGCGGATGATCAGCGCGACGAGGATCAGGAAGAGCGCGAGGTAGAAGCCACTGAACAGCGTCGCGTACCACTCCGGGAACGCGGCGAAGGTGGCGCCGCCGGCGACCAGCACCCACACCTCATTCCCGTCCCACACGGGACCGATGGTGTTGATGAGCACGCGCCGCTCGCGGTCGTTGCGCGCGAGCACGGGAAGCAGGATGCCCACGCCGAAGTCGAACCCCTCCAGGACGAAATAGCCCACCCACAGGGTCGCAATGAGTGCGAACCAGACGGTAGTCAGTTCCACGGCCACTCTCCTCCCACCGCAGCGGCGGGCTCAGTACGCGAACGGCAGCTCGGCGCTCTCCTCGTCCGCGTGCGCACCGGCGTGCTCCGGCAGCCCGGCGCGGACGCGGCGCAGCAGGAGGCTGACCTCGATCGCGGCGAGCGCGCCGTACAGCAGCGTGAAGCCGATGAGCGAGATCGCCACCGTGGCGGGTGAGGTCGTCGGCGAGACGCCGGCCTGCGTCTGCATCAGCCCGAAGACCAGCCACGGCTGCCGCCCCACCTCCGTGAAGAGCCATCCGAAGGTGTTGCCCAGCAGCGGCAGCAGGGGCAGCGCCAGGGCGGCGGCGACCACCAGACGGCCGGGTGCCGGCGTGGCGCGGCGCAGCACGAGCAGGAGCCACGCCGCGATGAGCGCGGCGAGCGCGCCGGCACCGATCATCCAGCGGAACGTCCAGTAGGTGATCGGGACGTAGGGCAGGTAGTTCCCGGGACCGTACCGTGCGAGGTAGTCCGCCTGGAGGTTGTTGATGCCCTCGACCTCACCATCGAAGGTGCCCGTCCCGAGGAACGAAAGGAGGCGGGGGATGCGGATCGAGAAGACCTCCTCCGTCCCGCCCAGCGTGCCGATGGTGAAGATCGAGAACGACGCCGGCTGCGAGGTTTCGTAGAGCGCCTCGGCCGC
>JBAYVN010000037.1:0-25608 GCA_041674525.1 Dehalococcoidia bacterium
ACCTGGTGCACACCCTGGACCGCAGCGGCGACGTAGTCGCCAACGACCTGCTCGCCGTGCAGAACGCCCTCATCGCCGCGCGCGCGGCCGGCGTGGAGCGCGTCATCTACCTCGGGCACGTCGGCGCGGCGGAGGACGCGCCCTCGCAGCACCTCGTCGCGCGCTGGGCCACCGAGCTGGCCGTGCGCCAGTCGAGGCTCGCGTGGACCGTGCTGCGCGCGCCGGTGATCGTGGGCGCGGGCGGCACGCTCTTCGAGCTCATCCGCCGCACCGTGAACCGCTCGCCCGTGGTCCCGCTGTTCCGCTGGCGCCGCACGGAGATCGAGCCCGTCGCCCTCGCCGACGTCGTCGAGGCCCTCGCCACCACCGTCGACGATGCGTCGATGGTGGCGCGCTCGTTCGACATCACCGGCCCGGAGCGCATGACCTGCGCGGACGCCGTGAAGGGCTGGGCGCACGCGGCCGGGAAGCACCGCGTCTTCCTCCCGCTCCCCGGTTGGGGCGAGACGTTCGAGGAGCAGCTCGCGTGGAGCCTCGTGCGTCTCCCCCGCCGCGAGACGCGCCTCCTGCTGGAGACGCTGCGCACGCGCCAGGTGTGCGCGGACCCCTCGCGCCGCTTCCCCCTCGGCCGCCGCCCCGTCACGTACGAGGAGGCGGTGCAGGCGGTGCTCAGGGGGCGGTGAGGGGCTAATCCTCAGCGCGGATGCAGTCGTGCACCGCAATCTCCAGTTTCGCAACATCATCAGGGGCGATAGCTGAAAAATCGGCTTCGTGGAATAGCTTGTTCCGCCGCTCATACATCTCCGCGAAGACGGTGTCGATCCGATCGCGAATGGTCGGTGAGAGCCCCGCTCGCTCGCTGACGTGGAGCGCGTAGTTGCGAATCTGATCGCGAAAGTATTCGCCCGTGTCGCTTTCGACGAATGCCACGGCGGCAAGCCAGAAGTTCATGAAACGCTCGAGTGTGTCGGACGATTCCCAGCCCCGCGCGTACCAATACCGCGCCACGCTCACATAGTCCGATGGTCGTCGGACCACGTGGAATGTTCGGAGAGCGTCGAAATTCTCGGTCACCGCAGTGGGGGTTACGCCGCGTACCTCACGGGTCCGACGCGTGATGGTGAACCCCATTCCGCCTTGCTGATACAGAACGAACGCACCCTCCCAAACGGGCGCGTTCCCGGCGAGGAGCCTCGTCGTTGCCATGATGAGGCCTGCGGCTTGGCGTGCAGGAATCCGTCCAGCGTCCCGTGCTGCATCGACAGACCCGGATTCGCCGGTTCTGACTGAGATCAAACACATAGGAGATGGGAAGCGGTCTTGTTCGGACTCCCCGTCGGGATCCATGAGTTCCCCGGCGGGGAAGAACGTCGCATCCCAGTCGGCCGCGATCAGAGAGAACCGTTCTAGAGGTTCCCAAGCGCCGTCGTTCACCGAGTAGATCAATCCCCAGAAGATCGGATCGCCGTCCAAGATTGGACGATCTGCGAAGTACTGGTCGAGTGCGCGGTCGAGGGCGGGCGGGACGTCAAACCCCACATGCTGCGTGACCGCAATCAGTTCATTCGTCGTCTCAGGCGGGTTCTCACGGTCTGCAGTGGTCATCTTGGCCTCCGAGAAACGAGTCCCGGGGAATCTACCCCTCCACCACCTGCAGCCGCCCCGTGCGCACGTCGTAGGTGAAGCCGAGGACCTCGTAGTCGGGGGGGAAGTAGGGGGAGGCGCGGAGGGCGGCGACGTCGTCGCGGACGGACTGTTCGAGGTCCTCGAAGGGGAGGAAGCCGAAGGTCGCGCGCGTGCCGGCGACCTCCGCCACGCGCTGGCGCAGCTCCTCGTCGGTGCGGCCGAAGAGGCCGCAGTCGGTGTGGTGCACCACGATGCATGCCCGGGTGCCGAGGAGCGCCGCAGAGAGCGACAGCGATCGGATGGCGTCCTCGGTCACACGGCCGCCGGCGTTGCGGATCACGTGCGCGTCGCCCAGCGACAGGCCGAGGATGCCCTGCGACGTGTACCGCGAGTCCATGCACGTGAGGATGGCGATCTGCCGCAACGGCCGCAGCTGCAGGTCAGCGGCGTTGAAGCCCTCGTGGTAGCGCGCGTTCGCGGCCAGCAGGTCGTCCGTCAGGGTCATCGGTCAGCGCCCGTTCCAGCCCGTTATCCGAGCACTGCGCGCCAGGCGGCGTCGCCGAAGCCGCCGTCGAGGTGGATCGTCTGTCCGACCAGCATCGGCGCCTCGTCGCTGGCGATCCAGGCGACCGCCGCCGCGATGTCGTCCGGCTGCACGTTGCGGCCCGCGGGGACGTGGGGGCGCACGCGGTCGCTGACCTCGGAGCGGTAGGAGTGCTCGCCCTCCGAGCCCTCCACCCACCCGGCGGAGACGGCGTTCACGCGGATGCCGCGCGGGGCGAGCTCCACGGCGAGGTACATGGTGAGGCTGGAGAGGGCGGCCTTGGTCACGCCGACGGCGGAGTAGTCCGGCATGTAGTGGAACGCGCCGGGCGAGAGCAGGTTGACCACCGTGCCGCCGCCGCGTTCCTCCATCAGCGGCGCGGCGAACTGGATCGCCTGCCACGGGCCGAAGACGTTGACGTCCATCGTGCGGTGCAGGTGGCCCGGCTTCTGCTCGATCGCCGGTCGCGGGCGCTCCAGCCCGCGCGCGGCGTTGTTCACGAGGATGTCGAGGCCGCCCCAGGCGCGCACGCGCTCGAACACGGCGGCCAGGGCGTCCGCGTCGCCCACGTCGCCGGCCACGGTGTCCGCCTGCACACCCAGCGAGCGGCATTCGACGGCCGTCTGCTCGGCGGCGTCCGCGGAGCGCGCGTAGTTGATCAGGACGTGGACGCCCTCGGCGGCGAGGCGCAGCGCGATCGCGCGGCCGATGCCGCGGCTCCCGCCCAGGACGACCGCGCGCTTGCCGGGAAGGGAGGGGTACACGGCCATGCGCCGCAGTCTAGGCCGTCCCGCGCCACTTCGGCGAGCGTCAGGGCGCTGCCGCCGGCGGCGACGGGCCGCTAGCGGCGCACGGCGAGCGCCACGGTGTGCTGCCGCCCCTGCTTCGCCTTCTCGTAGTTGCCGAAGACTTCCTCGAAGGTGCGCTCGATGAAGCGGCGCATGCCGGAGATCGTCACCACGTACAGCCGGCCACCCGGGTTCAGGTGGGCGTGGGCGTCCGCGATGAGCAGCGTCAGCGACTCGTTCCCCACCTTCGCGGGCAGGTTCGAGGCGATGACGTCGAAGCGACGATCCGCGGGGACGGCGTCGAAGCCGTTGGACAGCAGGACGCGGGCGTTGGTGATCCCGTTGGCCGCCGCGTTCGCCGTCGCGTAGTCCACCGCCACGAAGTCGCGATCGACCATCCACGTCTCGCCGCGCGGCGCGAGGCGCGCCAGCGTCAGCCCGATCGCCCCGTAGCCGCACCCGAGGTCGAAGCACTCCGCGTCGCCCGCCACCTCGACCGCGTCGAGGAGCATCGACGTGCCGTCGTCGACCTCGCGGGGGGAGAAGAGGCCCCACGTCGCGCGGAAGCGGAGCGACTGCCCGCGGATCGTGGCCTGGAACTCCGTGTGGCGGCGGTAGGCCTGCAGGCGCTCCGCCAGCGGGGCGTGCTCGGCGGGGACACGGGGCACGGCTACGCCCCGCCGGTCTCGGGCAGCGCGTCCAGGACGCGGAGCGCGCGCACCTGCGTCGCGTGATCGCGGTCATGGTTCACCAGCAGCGCCAGGAAGCGGCGGGGCGTCCGCGTGGAGCCGTCCGGCCGCACGATCTCCAGGTCGAGGTCCGCGTCCGTCATGCGCCGCAGCAGAGCCTCGGTGGGACGCCGGGTCTGCTCCAGCCACTGGAGGAGGAGCGGGGGCGTCGACAGGTGCGCGGGGCGCGCGCGCGGCGGGTCGGCGAGCACGGCGCGTCCGTCCAGCGCCTGGTCGATGCTGCGGCGGAAGCGATCCTCCACCTGCCCGACGTGCCACAGCACCTGGACGATCGGCCAGCGCTGCTCATCGTCGGTGATCTCGCCGGGCGGGCGCCGATCGAGGTCCTCCTGCGTCACGCCCCCCAGGGAGGCGAGCAGTTCCGCGCGCGCGTCCTGCAGGTCACGCTGGATCGCCTCGATGTCGCTCATGTGCGCCCCCGGCGGGCAGCATACCCCGGGGTGCGGTAGCGTGCCCGCCTACTCCTCCACGAGGCGGCGCAGCAGGGCCTTCAGCCGCGGCGAGCGGTTGATCTCGGAGCGCAGGGCGGCGATCTCGCGCTCGTTCACCATCAGCGGGCGCTGCTCCAGGTGGCCGTGCTCGTCGTACGCCGCGAAGCGGATGGCACTCTGGCCCTTGCGCTGCCCGAGCTCGTAGCGGAGCAGTTGCACGGACGGCGCGTGGATGCCCCCCTCGATGGCGGCTTCCTCGATCACGAGTCCGCTCCCCCAGGGCAGGTTGAATGCACGCGGAATGCGACGCTCGGGCACGACGTTACCTCCAGTCCCCCGCACTCTTGGGGGAGACACAGTGTACGACGTGCGTGATAGAGGCCCGGCGGCTCGCGCCGTTCATCGAGCATCGAGACGGGTGGACGCGGCGTGGGCGCGGGATCGAGGTGGGATCCGCGATCGAGGCGTGATCGAGAGGGATCGGAATCCAGGCTTTGGCGCCGGCCGCCGGCCGGGCGTCAGGCGCGAGCGGTGCGGTCGGAAACTTTCGCGCAGGCCGTGGCCAGCCGCTTCGCCGCCTCGACGAGCTCGTGCTCCCCCACCCACGAGAAGGCCAGGCGCATGTGGTCGCCCGAGTCGACGCGATCGGGGAAGAAGCCGTAGCCCGCCGCCGCGATCAGGCCCTCGGCGATCGCGGCCTGCTGCACCTCGCGGCCGTCCAGGCCGCCCTGCAGCTCGACCCACAGGAAGAACCCCCCGTGCGGGCGGCGGAACTTCAGGTACGGCTCGCAGTGATCGCGCAGCGCCTCGCAGAGGGTATCGAGCTTGCGGAGGTAGACCTGCCGCATGGACTCGATGTGCCGGTCGAGGTTTCCGTCCCGCACGAACTCGAACACCATCTTCTGCAGCAGCGGGCTGTTGCCCATCTCGAATCGGACGCGGGTCACGCGATCGAGGACCTCGGGCGTGGCGTGGATCCACCCGACCCGCAGCCCGGTGGCGATGATCTTGGAGAAGGTGCCGACGGTGATCACGCCGTGGCACTCGGAGAGCGCGGAGAGTGCGGGGGGCCGGTCCCAGCCCGGGAAGTACAGCTCGCCGTACGCGTCATCGTCCAGGACGAAGGCGCCGTGGCGCGCGGCCACGCGGATCAGCTCCTCGCGGCGGGGCAGCGACAGCGTCACGCCCATGGGGTTGTGGAAGTTGCTGATCGTGTAGATGAACTTGACGCGCTTGCCCTGCGCCGTGAGCTTCTCGATCAGGGGCTCCAGCAGATCCACGCGCATGCCGTCATCGTCCATGCCGATGGGGACGATCTCGGCGGAGTGGCCGCGGAAGGTGCGCAGGGTGCCGGAGAAGGTCGGCGCCTCGGTGATGATCACGTCGCCCGGGGTGATGAAGGCGCCGCAGATCTGATCGATCGCCCCCGCGGATCCGTTGGTGAGGAGGAAGTAGTCCGCGCCCACGGCGAATCCGCGGTCGCGGGTATAGCGCGCGGCGATCTCCTGGCGGAGCGGCTCGTAGCCCTCCGGCCCGCCGTAGCGCAGCGGGCCGTCGTCCAGCGCGTCCGTGTCCACGGCGCGCGCCATCGCCTCGGCCAGCGCCTTGCGGGGGAGCGTGGTGGGATCGGGGATGCCGCCGCCGAGGGTGATCGGGGGGACGACGGATTCGATGGTGGTCGCCATGCCCCAGTCGGTGGCCGATCCCGTGGTCAGGTACTTCGCCGCAGCGCTGGTGAGCGTATCGATATCGCGACCAGCCCAGAGCTTCGCGATCTCATCGGCGAGCGTGCGGGTCGAATCCACCGTCACGAGTCCCGTCCCCTGACTCCCGGTTGTCCGGGTTCCCCCGCCCGGAATCCGCTCATCCTATGTCGTGTGATATCGCGCGGCAACAGCCGGCGGCGAGCCGCCCCCTCGAAGCCGCACGCGGACCGCTACCTCGGCGCCGATGGACGCGTCGACGGATGCGGCGAGGGGACCGCAGCGGCGGCCTCCGCCAGCCCCTCCGCGAACGCGGCGATCGCGACTTTCAGCTCCTCAGGCGGCAGCACCGAGAACACGAGGCGCACCCGGTCCTCGCCGCCGCCGTTAGCGTAGTAGCCGGTGCCCGGGGTGACAGCCACGCCGTGCCTCGCCGCCGCGTCCGTCACCGCCTGCGCGGTCAGTCCGGGCGCCAGGTGCAGCCAGTGGAAGAACCCCCCGGCGGGCCGCCGGAAGCTGACGTACGGCTCCGCGAGGTCGATCAGCGCCGCGGCGCTGATGTCCCGGCGCTCGCGGTACAGGTCACAGAGCATCTTCACGTGCGGGTCGTACGCCCCTGACTGCACGTAGTGCAGGATCGTGCGGTGCAGGAACGGCGATCCACCGTTGTCGAACCGCGCGAAGGCCAGCCGCCGCACGATCGCGGGGTGCGCCACCACCCAGCCGACGCGCAGCCCCGTGGCGATCGTCTTGGAGAACGTCCCGCAGCGCATGATCCCGTCGCCCTTCGCGATGGAGTACAGCGACGCGGGCGGCGGTCCGTCGAGGTCGATACCGGTGTAGGCGTCGTCCTCCAGAATGAGCACGCCGTGCTCGCGCGCGATGCGCACGAGCGCCTCACGGCGGGCGAGGGGCAGCGTGCTGCCGCTCGGATTGTCGTAATTGGCGGTGATGTAGATCAGCTTGGCCTGGTGGCCGGTCATGCGCCGGGTCTCCAGCACCCGTTCCAGCGCGGCCATCTCCATCCCGTCGTCGTCCTGGGGGACGTCGATGACCACCGCCCCGCGCGCCCGGAAGGTGCGGATCGCCCCCGGGTACGTGGGCGCGCCCGTGATCACGATGTCGCCGGGGGCGATGAACGCGGCCGCCACGTTGTCGATCGCCTGCGCGCTGCCCGCCGTCAGCGTGACGTGCGCCGAGGTGACCTCCAGGCCGGTCTCGGCGGACTGCCGCGCGGCGATCCACGCGCGCAGGGGCTCGTAGCCCATCGCCCCGCCGTAGGTGAGCGCGGCGCCCGGGTCCTCGGCCAGCGCGGCGCGCGCCGCGTCGGCCAGTGCTTCCCAGGGCAGGGTGTCGCGGTCGGGGACGCCGGCGTTCAGGTCGAAGGGGAGCGGGGAGAGCGAGGTGGGCGGGGGCAGGCGACGAATAGCCGGGGCCAGGAGGGCCTCGATCGCCGCCTCGCTAAAGCCATCCCCCGCGTCGCTCATGGTTCGCAAGCCTACGGGTGTGGCCCGCGCTGGACAAGCAGCGGGACAGTCCGCGCCGCGCGGGCGATACTCGCGGGGCGCAGCCGCACCACGTCCACAGGAGGTCCCGCATGCCCGATCCGCTGGCCGTCGTGTCCATCGAGGGGCGCGTGGGGCACCTGCGGCTGAACCGCCCGGACAAGCGCAACGCGCTGAACGTGGCGCTCTCCCGGGCGGTCACGGAGGGCATGGAGCGGCTGGACGCCGACCCGGCGGTGGTGGTGATCGTCGTCGAGGGCACGGACGGGGCCTTCTGCGCCGGCGCGGACATGGAGGAGGCCCTGGCGGCGGAGGAGGCCGGTGAGATCAACGCCGGCGGCGCCGGGCGCGCGACGAGCCGTGTGGAGGCCTCCCCGAAGCCGCTGATCGCCGCCATCGACGGAGCGGCGTACGGCGCCGGCGCCCTCCTCGCGTGCGCGTGCGACATCCGCATCGTCACGGACCGCTCGCGCTTCCGCTTCCCCGGCGCGGAGTACGGGCTGGTCGTCGGCGCGGTCGCGCTGCCCCGGCTGGTGGGCCCCGCGCTGGCGAAGGAGCTCATCTTCACGTCGCGCGTGGTGGAGGCGGACGAGGCGCTCCGCGTCGGCCTCGCCAACCGCGTCGTTACCCCGGACGACCTCGCGGAGACCGTGGAGGTGATGGCGCAGGCCATCGCGTCGGCGTCGCCGGAGGCGCTGCGCTGGTCGAAGGCGACCATCAACGCGGCCGTGAGCGGGGGAGACGCCGCTGCCCTCGAGCGCCAGGCCGACCTCCTGCTCCGCGGCGGCGAGGATCACGTCCGGCGCTTCACCGTGGCCACGCACCGCGTGACCGGACGGGGCGCCGGGGGCGCTGGCGGCAACGGCGGTGCGGACGGGGCCGCGCGGTGACGGAGGCGGCCGCGCCCGATCCCTCGACGGCGCTCGCCGTCCGCGTGGTGGAGGGGCTCGCCGCGCGCGGCCTGACGCTGGCGACCGCCGAGGCGAGCGTCGGGGGGATGATCGGGCACCTGATCACCAACGTCCCGGGAGCCTCGCGGGTCTTCACCGGCGGGATCGCGCCGTACGCGCGGGGGCCGAAGGTCGGTCTGCTGGGTCTGAGCGACGACATGCTCACCGCTGAGGGCTCCGTGAGCGAGGCGGCGGCCCTCGGCCTGGCGCGCGGGGTGCGCGCGGTCATGCGCGCGGACCTGGCGATTGCCGAGACGGGCGTCGCGAGCCCCACGGGCAACCCCCTGCGCCCGGCGGGGATGTACTTCGTCGCGCTGGTCGCCGCGGACCGCGAGCGGGTGCTCCCCTGCTGGTTCGAGGGCGGCCGGGAGGACATCAAGCGGCAGGCGAGCGAGGCAGCCCTGCGCCTGGTGCTCGATTACCTCGACGAGACCCGCTAGCCTGCGCGCACGCCGGTGCTGCATGCCGGCGCCGGGGGACACGACATGACTGACATGCTGGCGGAGCTCTTCGAGGGGTGCCACGGGCTGACGGCGGTCCAGTCGGCGCAGGCTGCGGACCGCACGGCCTTCGCGCTGCCCGGCGACGAGGCGGTGTGGGGCCGCGATCGCCCGTTTCGCGTGGAGCACCTGCGGCTGGAGGTGGATCTCGACGTCCCGCGGCGCAGCCTGCGCGGGGTCGCGACGACCACGTTCCGGCCGCGCAACGATGGGCTGCGCGAGGCGGTCTTCGACGCCGTCGAGCTGCACGTGGAGTCCGTGACGGACGAGGCCGGCAAGCCGCTCGCGTGGCGCACCGGCGACCGCACGCTGACCATCGACCTCGGCCGCGCGCGGCCGGCGAGCCGCCCGATCACCACCGTCGTCACCTACCGCGCGACCCCGCGCCGGGGCCTGTACTTCAACCAGCCGGACGAAGGCTACCCGGGCCGCCCGCTGCAGGTGTGGACGCAGGGCCAGGCGGAGGACAGCGCCGCGTACTTCCCCTGCTTCGATTTCCCCGGCGAGAAGTTCACCACGGAGATGCTGGCCACCGTCCCCGCCTCGTGGTTCGCGCTGTCGAACGGGCGGCTCGTCGACGTGACGGAGAACCGGCGTCGCCACACGAAGACGTACCACTGGGCGCAGGAGATCCCCCACCCCGCGTACCTCGTCACTCTCGCCGCCGGGGAGTTCGACGAGGTGGTGCGCGCGGCCGGCGACGTCCCGGTGCAGTTCTACGGGGCCACCGGCACGGCGGCGGACCTGGAGCGCGCGTTCGGGCGGACGCCGGAGATGATCCGCTTCTTCGCGGATCGGATCGGCGTGGACTACCCGTGGGCGAAGTACGCCACGGTGGCCGTGGCCGACTTCATCTTCGGCGGGATGGAGAACACCTCGGCTACCACCATGACCGACACGCTGCTGCACGACGCACGTGCGCACGAGGACCTGCGGGAGCAGTGCGACTCGATCTCGGCGCACGAGCTGGCGCACCAGTGGTTCGGCGACCTGCTGACCTGTCGCGAGTGGTCCCACGGCTGGCTGAACGAGTCGTTTGCGACGTACTTCGATGCGCTGTTCGTGGAGCATCAGCGCGGGCACGACGCCTTCCGCTACGACCTCTCGCAGAAGGCCGCCAACTACTTCCAGGAGGATTCGCAGAACTACCGGCGCGCGATCGTGGAGAACATCTACCGCGAGCCGATCGACATCTTCGACCGCCACCTGTACGAGCGGGGATCGGTGGTCCTGGACATGCTCCGCACGGAGCTGGGCGACGACCTGTGGTGGAAGGCGATCCACCACTACGTGCAGTCCCACCGCGCGAGCGATGTGCTGACGCATGACCTCCAGCGCGCGGTTGAGCAGGCCACCGGCCGCAACATGGATGCGTTCTTCCAGCAGTGGGTGTGGAAGGGCGGCCACCCCGAGTTCAAGGCCACCACCGCCTGGGACGGTGCGACGAAGACCGCGACCGTCACCCTGAACCAGACGCAGAAGGCCGAGGGATTGACCTCGATCTACCGCGTGCCGATGGAGATCGGCTTCATGGTGAACGGGACGTTCGAGCGCCACACGGTGCGCGTGGTGGACGCGGCGCACGCGTTCCTCTTCAAGCTGGCGGCGGAGCCCGCGTTCGTCTCCATCGACCCCGCGGGGCGCGTGCTGAAGACGCTGGACTACACGCCCGGCGAGCGCCCGCTGAAGGCGCGCCTGGCGGACGATCCCGAGGCGATCGGCCGCATCGAGGCGGCGAAGGGGCTGGCGGCGCCGGCGTCGCCCGGGGCGATCGAGGCGCTGCGCGTCGCGCTTCGCAACCGCCGCGAGCTGGACTTCGTGCGAGCGGAGATCGCCACCGCGCTGGGCAAGGCGAAGAGCGACGCCGCGCGGGACGCGCTGATCGCGGCGGCGGACGACCCGTCGGCGCGGGTTCGGCGTGCCGTTGCCACGGCGCTGGGCAGCTTCCGCGACGAACAGGCCGCCGCCACGCTGCGCGGCTACCTGGAGGGTCGGGGCAAGGCGCCCGGCGACCCCTCCTACTACGTGCAGGCGAACGCCGCCGCCGCGCTCGGGAAGACGCTCTCCCCCACCGCCTTCGAGGCGCTGAGTGGGGTGCTGGGCCGGGCGGCGCACAACGATGCGATCACGGCCGGCGCCCTGACGGGCCTCGGTGCGCTGCGCGACCCGCGAGCGCTGCCCGTGCTCCTGGGGCTCACGGCCTGGGGGGTGCACCAGAACTCCCGCCGTGCCGCCGTCGCCGCCCTCGGTGCGCTCGCGCCGTACCTCGACGACGCGGGGCGCACGCGGCTGCGCGAGCGCCTGGAGGAGCTGCTGGACGACCACTGGCTGCGGGTCCAGATCGCCGCGATCGCGGCGCTGGAGGCGGTCGGGGACGCGAAGGCGGTTCCGGCGCTGCGTGCTGCGGGGGATCGGGCCCTGGAGGGGCGGGTCAAGCGCTCCGTTCGGGTGGCCGCGCGTCGCATCGGGGAGGCGCAGGACCGCGGCGCGGAGGTGCGCGGCCTGAAGGACGAGGTGGAGAAGCTGCAGCAGGCCAACCAGAAGCTGGCGGACCGCATGGCGGCGCTGGAAGTCCGGCTCCCGTCCCCCTCGCGCCGCCGGGACTGACATCTCGCGCGAAACGAGTACCATGATCCCAGGTCGGGGTCACCCTCGGGGATAGGGGACCCACGAGTTCATCTCAACGAAGCCGTAGGCGTGACTCTCGCCCGGCATGACCGCGGGCGGAGGAATGATGTCTCAGACAGGGGTACTCGTGAGCGACGAGCAGCGAACGCCGCGCCAGTTGAACGTGTTTTTCGATGTCGACAACACGCTGATCATGTGGAACGGCACACTCCGGAACCACACGCGTGACGTCTTCACGGCGCTGAAGGAAGCAGGGCACGAGATCTACATCTGGTCGGGTGTCGGCATCCGCCAGTGGGACATGAAGCGGCACGAGTTGGACCACTTCGTGACCGACTACTACATCAAGCCCCTGGAGAACCACCACGAGAAGCTCGAGTCCCTCGGCGTGCCGATGGTGCCGGACTTCGTGATCGACGACCACAAGGCCGTCGTGGACGCGTTCGGGGGCTACCACATCCCGGACGAGGCCGGCCCCGACGACGGCGAGTTGCTGGTCGTGCTGGAGCGCATCAACGCCTTCGCGCTGCGCCACCTGGAGGACGCCGAGTAGGCTCGCCGCCCCGGTGGCTCCCCGATCGACTGATCGATGACGTACGAGGCCCGGCGATTGCCGGGCCTCGTTGCGTGCGGCGTGCGGCGGGCGGCGCGGGGGGACGGGGGGACGGCGGGTGCTACCCCCGCGGAAGCTGCGCCACGTGGGCGCGCAGCAGCGCGGCGATGCGCGCGCGGTCCAGCATCGCCGCGGCGGGGACGGACTCCTCTGACTCGTCGGACGCCTCGGCGAGCTGGGCGAGCGCGATCTGGGCGCGCTGGTCCGGGATGCGCAGCAGGGGCTCCACCAGTGTCCACAGGGAGCACCCGGGGTGCCGGGCAGGGCTGACGCTGGCGTACGACACCCAGTCGAGCATGCGCTCGCGGATGTCGTAGTGGGAGAAGAGCCGGTAGTGCACGTCCCACCGTGCGGGGTCCTGGTACAGGGCCGGCGACCAGTCGATCGGTAGCGGGCGGTCGGAGGCCTGCTGCGGGTCCAGCGCCGCCAGCCAGATCGAGGTGGCGAGCGCCAGCGGCGAGGCGTCGTACGCCCCGCCCACCGCCCACGTCGCCGCGTAGGCGTCGCCCATCGCGCCCTGGACGCGGCGGTCCACGGACAGGCCCGCCGCCAGCAACGTGCGCGTCACCAGGATGTGCCCGATCAGCCGCGCATCGGTGTCGTCGCGCGGGCGTTCGCCGGTGGGGAGGAGGAACGTGGCCTCCTCGTCCGGCGCGAAGCAGGCGAACGTGCGTTGCACGCCGCCCTCGACGCCGGGGGCGCCCGGCAGCCCCTGCGCGGCGAGCAGCGTGTCCAGGTCGTTCGGGTCGTCCACGGTGCCGCGGTCGCGGACCTGCGGCCACAGGCGGATGGCGAGATCGAGCACGGGTGAGGTCGACATGGTGCATGGAGGCTCGCGCGAGGGGCGGGTGCTTGTCAACGATCCGCGCGAGCGCGGCGTTGCCAGCGGGCGGTCGCGCTGCGACCATGGCGGCGTGCACACCGACACGCGCTCGATCCTCGCCCGGGCCACGGCCCTGCTCGCGGTGTGCGGGCTGACGTTCGCCGCCGCCTGCAGCGCAGCCCCCGCGTCCTCGCCCGCGGGCTCCTCGGCGGCCACCGGTAGCGCCGCATCGGGTGCCACGGGCACGCCGGGTGCCGCCGCCGGCACCGCCGCCGGCGCGAACGCAACCGCCGAGCCCGTCGCCTCGACGTTCGGGATCGCCACCGCGGCGCTGCCGAAGGCGAGGTTCACGACAGGGACCACCACCGTGACCCTGCCGATCGAAGTGCCCCCCGAGCGCGAGTACAGCATCGGTCTCTCCGGGCGCCGCAGCCTCGAGGGGCGCGGGATGCTCTTCGCGTTCCCGGACGGTGCCACGGTCGGCTTCTGGATGAAGGGGACCCACATCGACCTCGACATCGCGTTCGTGGACGCGTCCATGCGCGTGATCGAGGTCCAGACCATGCGCGCGGAGACGCTGGACATCCACACCCCGCCGGGGCGCTACATCGCCGCCGTCGAGGCTCCCGCGGGGTGGTACGCGGCGAACAACGTGAAGGCGGGCGCGCAGGTCGCCTTCGACGTGGACCTGAAGGCGGCCACGGGGCGATAGGGCCCGCTTCCGCGTCTATACTGCCGGGGGCACCCCGGAGGAGAGCACACCATATGCCGGACATCACGATCGACTACCGCGGCCAGCAGGTGATGGGGTATCTCTCCGAGCCGGACCCGGACCTCTTCGCTGCGCCCAGGGCGGGGATCGTCGTGATCCAGGAGTGGTGGGGGCTGACGCCGGACATCAAGGAGATCGCGGACCGCTACGCGACCGAGGGCTACCTGTCGTTCTCCCCCGACCTCTACCACGGCGTCGCCGCCAGCGAGCCAGACGAGGCGCGCAAGCTCACCATGGCCCTGGAGCGCGACCTCGCCGCGAAGGAGATCGACACCGCGATCGCCTGGCTGAAGGCGGAGCGGGGTCTCTCGAAGGTGGGCGTCGTCGGCTACTGCCTCGGCGGGAGCCTCGCGTTCGCGACCGCCCTGCGTCCGACCTCGCACGTGGACGCGGTGCACGTCTACTACGGCGGCGGCATGCCGCCCTCGGAGCAGATCGAGGCGGTGACGGTCCCGGTGCTCGGATCCTTCGGCGCGGACGACGCCGGGATCCCGAAGACGGAAGTCGACCGGCTGGGAGATTCGCTGGCGAAGGCCGGCGTCCCGCACGACATCACCCTGTACCCGGACGCCCCGCACGCCTTCTTCAACGATACGCGCCCCTCCTACCGTGAGGCGGCGGCGATGGACTCGTGGCTGAAGTCCGTCGCGTGGTTCGGCAAGTACCTCGACTAGCCTGGTGGCGGCCGGTCCATCGAGGAGGCCGCGGCATGCCTGACGTGCGCATCGTGGCGAAGGCGCTGGACGACTTCGGCGACGACTGGCACTGGGTGATCCTCCACGACGCCGAGCCGCGCGGCGAGCGGCGCTACTTCACGCGCCTCGTCGACACGATCTGCGGCATCCGGCTGGACGAGGGCGGCGCGGTGGTGACGCTGGTCGACACCGGGGCGCCGGACGTGCCGAACTGCCCGCGGTGCCAGGGATCCGGCGTGGGTCCGGGGCTGCGCGCGGAGATCGAGCGCGTGCTGGAGGAGGCCGATGCGGTGCCGGTGCCCCGCCCCGGCGCCTAGCCCGTCGGAGCCGCACCGCTCAATACGTCGGCGAGAACCAACGCGAGTTCCGCAGCGCATTCACATCACACGGCTTCTTCTTTGAGCGCTCAGGGATCCACAGAGGAGGGCACCGTGGCCTACGTCTTCGCCTACGCAGTCATGTCGATTCCGGCCCTGAGCTTTGTACTCGTCGTCTATCTCTCGGTGACGAGACAACTCCGGCCGGTGGGGCAGAGCCGCGCAGAACGGTTTCTCGCCTGCGCTGGCGTGGCGTGCTGGGTCGCGGGAAGTATCTGGATGGTCGTGAGCGGGCCGTTGCTGGTGCCGGCCTGGTGGGGGCTAGCGTCGCTGCTGCTCCTCGTCAGGATTCCGCTCGCACGGCAGCGGAGACGCAGCGAAGTTCAACGCACGTCAAACTGACCGCTACCGTCGAGGGGGTCGGGTTGTCGAGGAGGGGCCGGCCTAGCTCAGCGGCATCTGGCGGTGCCGCTGCTCGCGCCTCGTCACGGGGACCGGCGGCTCCGGTGCCGCCGAGCGGGACGGCCCCGCCATCGCGCGCGACGAGGAGCCCGGAGGCATCGCCGAGGCCGGTGGCTCCTCGGGTATCCCGTCGGGGGCGCCGGTCGCGGCGCCGTCCGGGGACGGCGGCGACGAGGAGGGACCCGGCGGGGCGGGCGCGGGCGGCTCCGGGGCGGTAGGAGCGCTGGGTGCGGGCAGGGTGGCGAGGCTGGTGATGAAGACGCGGAGCGTGCCGGGCCGCGCGGCGATCGCGAGGCGCATGCCGGTGCGCGGCGGCGCGAGGTCCCACTCCCAGCGCGTCTCGACGATGCGCGTCCCGACCGCGAGATCCACGAGCCACGTGGGACCCTGCGCGCGCGTTCGCAGCACCAGGCCGGCAACCCCCGATCCGAGCCCGCTCTCGGCGGGCACGGCGAGCAGCGAGGAGGGGTGCGCCATCACGCGCGCCGCATCCGTCTCCGTGAGCCCGGGCACGGCCATGGCGCCCGCACCCGCCTCCTCCACGCGTCCCCGGCGCACGGGGCCGAGCGCGAGCGTGACGTACCCGGCGAGTTCCGCGACCTCCACGCTGGCGGGCTCGCCGAGGACGGTGCCGGTCGCGCCCGATTGCAGGACGCGGCCCTCGTTCATCACCACCAGCTCGTCCGCCATCGCCACCGCGTCGTTGAGCTCGTGGCTGGCGATCACGGTCGTGGTCTCCAGCGCGTTGAGGATCGAGCGCAGCTCCAGCCGCAGCCCCGACTTCTGCACCTCGTCCATCGTCCCGAACGGCTCGTCGAGCAGGAGGACGCTGGGCTGGGGAGCCAGTGTCCGCGCCAGCGCCACGCGCTGCTGCTCCGCGCGGGAGAGCTGATCGATGCGCCGCCTGCCCACCGAGGTGAGGCCAACCACCTCCAGCAGGTCGTTCACGCGCTGCTCGCGCTCGGCGCGCGGCCACCCCACCATGCGCAGGCCGAACGCGACGTTGTCATGCACGCTCATGTTCGGGAAGAGCGCGAGGTCCTGGAACATCAGGCCGAGCCCGCGACGGTGCGGTGGGTGGCCAGTGATCGACACGCCATCGAGGAGCACGTCCCCGGCATCCGGGCGATCGAGTCCGGCGATCAGCCGCAGGAGCGTCGTCTTGCCGCTGCCGGACGGGCCTAGGATCGCGCAGATGCGCCCCTCGCCCACCGCGAACGAGGCGTCGGTGAGCGCGACCCGCTCGCCCGGGTAGGTGCGCCACACCGAGCGGACCTCGAGCGTCGCCACGCTGCCTCCCTACCAGTCGCCCGCTTCGCGGTGCCGGAACCGCTCGATGATCAGGAACGCTACCACGCTCACGACCAGCAGGAGGGTGGCCAGAGCCAGCGCCGCGCCCGCTCCGTCCGCGCTGCGCCCGAGGGTGTCGAGGATCGCCACCGGCGCGGTGGTGAACTCGTGGCGGCGCAGGAGGGCCGTCGCCGCCGGCTCGCCCAGCGAGACGGCGAAGGCGAACGCGCCGCCCGCCACCAGCGCGCGCGAGAGCACCGGCAGGTCGATGTGCCGCCACGCGCGTCGCGGCGAGGCGCCCAGCACCGCGGCAGCCTCGGCGACGCCGGGATCCATCGAGCGCGCCGCCGGGACCACGGAGCGCAGGACGAACGGGTACGCCAGCAGGGCGTGCGCGATCAGCACCAGCGCGGGCGTCCCGCGCAGGTCGTACCAGCCGCGATCGAAGGCCAGTTGCACGCTCAGGCCGAGCGCCACCCCCGGCACGGCGACTGGCAGCACGAGCAACGCGAGGAGGATCGCGCCGCGCCACCCGCGCGCGCGCGGTACCGCCCTCGCCGCGACGCCGCCGGCCAGCAGCGCGAGCGCCGTCGCCCCGAACGCGAACGCGAGGCTCCAGCGCACCGACTCGATCGGTGCGATGGCGTCCGCGCTGCCGGCGGCGGAGAGCGCCCTGAAGTGGTCGCCCGTGAGCGCGCCGTCGCGGGTCACGGACCCGGCGACCAGCGCCGCGAGGGGGATGGCGATCAGCGCGAGCACCGCGCCCAGCACGAACAGCAGAGCCGCCCGCTCGCGCCACGAGGTCCGTGAGAGCGGCGCGTGGGCGGAGCGCTCCGGCGGCCTCGACGTCCCGGGCAGCGTCGAGCACAGCGTGAGCGCGACGAGGGTGACCGCCAGCTGTGCGAGGGAGAGCACGGCGGCCTGCGGCAACTGCCCGGGCTGCGTTGCGAGCCGGTAGATCGCGACCTCGAGCGTGTCGTAGCGCGCCGCGCCGAGGATCAGCACGATGGCGAACGAGGTGAAGGCGAAGGCGAAGGCGATCGTCGCCGCCGCGCCGATCGCCGGGCGGATCGCGGGCAGCGTGATGCGGCGGAACGCGCCCCAGCGGGTCGCGCCGAGCATCTGCGCGGCCTCCTCGTGGCGCGGGTCGAGGCCTGCCCACGCCGCTCCCACGAGCCGGACGGTGATCGCCATGCCGAAGACGGTGTGCGCGGCGAGGATCGCCCACAGCGTGCCCGTCGAGTCGATGCCGGGACCCGTCAAGCGCTGGATCAAGGTGCTCACCCAGCCGGCGCCGTCGAGGAGCTGGCGGAAGGCGACGGCCACGACCACGGCGGGCAGCACCAGCGGCAGCGTCAGCGCGGCCCGCACGAGGCGGCGCCCCGGAAAGCGGATCTGCGACACCACGTACGCCGCGGGCAGCCCCACGACGAGCGACAGCGCCGAGGACGCCAGCGCCTGCGCAGCGGTGAACGCGATCCGGCGTTGGACCTCGCCGCTGCCGGCGACATCGAGGATCGCGGAGCCGGTGATCGTGCCGTCCGGGGCGATGCCCTGCGCGACGAGGGCAGCCAGCGGCCACCCGAGGAACGGGACCAGCAGCAGCAGCGCCGGGAATCCCCAGCGCCACGCGGAGCCGGTCTGGCCTGCGTTGCTCACCGGACGATCGTGCTACCGCTCGGCGACCGCCGTCCACCGGCCGATCGCCGCTCGACGCGAGGGGCGCGAGCCATGGGCGAGCCCTTCCGCGCCCGCCCGCACGAGCGCACCCGGAACGTGCGCTCCGCAGCCTCGGGCGTCAAGGACCCGCGCCCGGCCGGACAGGTCGCGGCGCTGCGAGGCGGGCGACGCTCGGCGCCTACTGCGCGGACCCCCGGCGCTCCGCGGGGTGCGGGTGGTCCTGTGCCTCGATCTCCGGCTCCTCCGCCACGGCACTCGGGGGCATGTCATGCTCCTCGATCGGCTCGACCTGGAAGTGCTGGGACACCTCCGGGTCGCGGCGATGTGGAGGGGGCGGAATCTGGGCGGTCATCATCCCCAGCCGGGTGAGCAAGCCTCGCCATACCCACTTCAGCCACGCCATCGCACACCTCCATCCGGGAACGCCGCCGTTCGCCGCATCCAGCATGCACCTTTCGCGCGTCGCCGGGGGCAGGCGCTGGTCCCTAGTTGCGAGGGACGTTCGCGCGGGCGCGCGCTCAGGAGCGCCGCGGCAGCGCCTCCGCGATCTCGATCGCGAGCGCCGCGGCCGGCCGCGCGGCGTCGAGGACGAGCCGGGCCCCCTCCGTCGCCGACACCGGCTCGAAGGACTCCACCTGCTGGCGGTAGACCTCCACCGTGGCGTCGGAGGTGCGCAGCGGGTCGTGCTCGCGGTTCACGATGCGGGCGAGCGCTGCATCGTCGGTGAGCCGCAACTCCACGATCAGCGAGGGCACCGCCGCCGCCCGCGCGACCTCGACGGCCACGTGGCGCTGATCCGCGCGCGCGTGGGTGGCGTCCAGGACCACGGGACGCCCCAGCGCGAGGTGGCGCGCGGCGCGCTGCTGCATCTCGGCGTACACGCGCGCCGTCATCTCGGGCGAGTACAGGCCTTCGCGGAACGCCGCCGCGCCGCTGGCGTGGATGTCCAGCCCCGCCAGGTGCTTGCGCACCGCGTCCGAGGACACGTACGCCGCGCCGACCCTCGTCGCCAGCGTGGCGCCAACCAGCGACTTGCCCGTGCCCGACGCCCCGCACATCACCACGAGCGCGGGCGCCGCGCACCGCTCGCGGTAGGACGCGGCGAGGCGGAAGTACGCTGCGGCGGAGGCGGCGAGGTGCGCGCGGTGGTCGGCCGGGATCTCGGGCGCGTGCGCGCCGATCGACTCCACCTTGCCGCGCACGAATGCGCGGAACGTGCGGTGGAGCGGCTGCAGCACCGCCAGGGTCTCGTCCGCCGTCGCCGCCAGGTACCGCCCCGCAAACTCGTCGCCCATGTCGGGACGGCCGCGCGCCTCGAGGTCCATCGCGAGGAACGCGACGTCGTTGTTCACGTCGGCGTACCGCAGCTGGAACCACTCCGTGAACTCCACGCAGTCGACGACCACCAGGTCTTCCACGCGCGGGCCCAGGACGTAGACGTGCTTCGCCTGCATGTCGCCGTGGCCGTCGATGATCCGCCCCTCGGCGAGGCGCTCGTCGAAGAGCGCGGACTCGCGTTCGATGGTGGCGTCCACGAAGGCCTTCGTGGCGGCGGCGTCGTCCGGCGCCCAGGTGGAGCCGATGAACCCCTCGGCCTCGCTGAACTCGCGCTCCCACCACGCGCGCTCCGCCTGTACGCCCGCAAACGCCGGGTCGTTCGGCACCACGTCGGCGTGCTCGTGGAAGGGGACGATCGCGGCGACCAGGCGCTGCAGGATGTCGGGCGGCTCGCGGTGCTCGGCGATCAGGCGGTCCAGCGTGCGGTCATCAGGCAGGCGGCGCATCTTCACCGCCCACTCCACCACCTCGTCCGGTCCGGCCGCACCCCCCACGGAATCCACCGCGAAGCGGCCGTCCGCGCGTCGCACCACCGGCACCACGCCGAGGTAGACGTCCGGCGCAAGGCGGCGGTTCAGCCGCACCTCGGCATCGCAGAAGCGGTGCCGCGTCTCCACGGACAGCTGCTCGATGAACCCGAAGTCGACGGGCTTCTTCGTCTTGTACACCACGTCTCCCGCCAGGAAGACGTACGAGATGTGCGTCTGGACGAGTTGCACCTCGGCGGGCGGGATGGGGTACGCCTCCGGCTCCAACAGGCCGCGCACGTACGGAGGAAGGGCGTCACGAGGATCATCGCTCATAGTTCGAAACGGTACGGACGGCCGAGCGCAGGGGTCAAGCGACGGCCTACGATGCGGACGTCCGCGGCTGGCGCCGCGGCGTGGAGGGCGCCACATGGAGGGCAGGGAGCGCACATGAAGGTCGGCGTCACGGTGCCACACAACTGGGGTGTGGAGGACCCGCTACAGATGCTCGCCATGGGGCCGCTGGCAGAGCGCCTCGGGTTCGATTCGGTGTGGGTGATGGATCACGTCTTCCACACCGGCTTCCTCGCGGAGCGGCTCGGCGACCGGCCGTACTACCACCCGCTGGCCGTGCTCTCGCACCTCGCAGCGACGACGACGAGGCTGTCGCTGGGCGCGTCTGTGCTGGTCCTGCCGTACCACCAGCCGGTCGAGTTGGCGAAGTACATCGCGACGCTGGACCAGATTTCGGGTGGGCGCGTAATCCTCGGCGTAGGGGCGGGGGCCGTTGCCGAGGAGTTCGCTGCCCTCGGCGTCCCGATGAGCGACCGCGCGACGTTGACCGACGAGTCGATTCGGCTGATGCGGGAGTTGTGGACGAGCCCGCGCCCCGCGTTCCAGAGCCAGCGCTGGGACATCCACGATGTCGGCTTCTCCCCGAAGCCCATCCAGCGCCCGCTCCCCGTCTGGGTGGGGGGCTCCTCGCCCGGGGCGATGAAGCGCGCGGCCACGCTCGGTGACGGCTGGCACCCGAGCAGCCGGACGCCCGAGGACTTCGTGGCGAAGCGCGATGAGGTTCGCGCGATGGCGGTGGCTGCCGGGCGCGATCCACGGGAGATCGCCATGTCGGTGCGCGTTGAGGTCGGCGTGCGCGCAGGTGCGGACGATTCGCGCACGGCGCCACTCTGGGCCGACGACGCCGAGGCGTTGCGCACGCTGCTGCGGGACTACCGTGCGGCCGAGGTCGACCACGTCGTCCTCGCGCTCGCGTCGGGCGACATCGCGCTCGTCGAAGCAGCCATGCACACGATCGCGCGCGTGCTTCCGGACGTGCGTTAGCAGCGAAGATCGGGGCATCACCGCAGGCAGGCGCGCGCCTGCGCATGTCTACAATGGTTCCATGACGGGTCCCCTGACGAATGATGCCGCAGCACGCGACGGCGACCCCGTGCCGCCCGCGCCCGCGCTCTCCGCGCGCGAGTGGATCGACCTTGTCTTCGACGAGGCGTCGTTCGATGCGGCGTTCACCGGCGTACCCACTCCCGACCCCCTGCACTTCGAGGACTCGCGTCCCTATCCGGAGCGGCTCGAGGAGGCGCGGCGCCTCAGCGGCGGGGAGGAGGCCGTGCTCACCGGCATCGCGAACATCGGCGGGTTGCAGGTGGTGGTCGCGGTCAGCGACTTCCGCTTCATCGGCGGGTCGATGGGCTTCGCCGTCGGCGAGCGGGTGGCCCACGCGATGGACCGCGCCGCCAGCGGGAAGGTCCCGTTCGTCGCGATCACCTGCTCCGGCGGCGCGCGCATGCAGGAGGGCATGGTCGCCCTGCTCCAGATGTCGAAGGTCGCGGCCTCGTCCGTCCGCCTGCACGAGGCGGGCATCCCCATGATCAGCGTGCTCGCGCACCCCACCACCGGGGGCGTGTTTGCGTCGTACGCCACGCAGGGCGACGTGATCATCGCCGAGCGCGGGGCGCTCATTGGCTTTGCGGGGCCGCGTGTGCGCGCCGTGCACGATCCCGGGGAGGAGCGCGAGTCGCTGTACGCCGAGGACTTGCTCGCGGCGGGGCACGTCGATGCCGTGGTCGCGCGCGCGTCGATCCGCGACGCGCTGATCAGCGTCGTCTCGCTGGTGCGCCCGACCCCGGCCGCCGACGCCGACCTGCTGCCGCCGGTGGTGCAGCCTCGAGGGCTGGAGCGCGGGTGGGTGGTGGTGCAGCGTGCGCGCCACCCGGAGCGGCCGCGCTCGCTCGCGTACGTTCGAGGCCTGACGTCCGATTACTTCCCGCTGCACGGCGACCGCTCCGGCATCGATGACCCGGCGCTCATCGGTGGGCTGGCGCGCCTCGGCGACACGAACGTGGTGGTGATCGGCCAGGAGCGCGGGGACATGAACCCCGGTGGCGCGCGGCGCGACGGGCGCGTGTCGCCCGCGGGCTACCGCAAGGCGCGGCGGCTGATGCTGCTGGCGGAGCGCCTGCACCTGCCGCTCGTCACGTTCGTGGATACGCCCGGCGCGCACGATGGCATCGCGGACGAGTCGGCGGGGCTCGCGGGGGCGATCTCCGACTGCCTCGCGGCGATGGCCTCGCTCACCACGCCGTCGGTGTCCGTGGTGATTGGCGAAGGAGGGTCCGGGGGCGCGCTCGCGCTCACGGTCGCCGATCGCATCCTCATGCAACAGAACGCGATGTACTCCGTCACCTCACCCGAGGGCGCGGCGGCGATCCTGTTCCGCGACCGCGCCCGTGCGCCAGAGGTGGCGGAGGCGCTGGGCGTCGCGGCCGCCGACCTCCTGGCGCTCGGCGCCATCGACGCCGTGGTGGCAGAGCCCGGGGGCGGCGCGCACGCCGATCCGGAGGGGGCGATGCGCCTGCTGCGCCCCGCCCTGCGCCGCGCGCTGACGGAGGCCATGCGCGGGCGAGGGGCGCAGCGCCGCTCCCGCCGCGAGCAGCGTCTCCGCGGCATCGGCCTGCCGCCCGCCACTCCCGCGACGCAGGCCGCGCTCCGCGGGATCACCGACGCCTGGGAGGTGGCGGTGGGCGAGATGCGCGAGCGCGCGGGGGCCCTGGGCAGCCGCCTGCGCCGCCGCGGCGAGGCCGCCACCCCGGCCGCTGACGCCACGTCCGCCGCCGACACGTCCGCAGGCGGGGCGTCGCCCGGCGAGGGCACCCTCTAGCGCCTGCGCGGGCGGTCCTGGCGCGGGAAGATGAGCCCCATCCCCGGGGCGAGGTAGATCCACAGCTCCCGCACTCGACGGTCGAGGTCGACGCGTCCGACGATGGCCCCGGTCGACTGCACGCGCGCCTCGCCCGGTGGCGCGATGCCCAGCGCACCGCGCTGCGTGCCATCCAGCGTGAACTGGGTGATCGGCCGGTCGCCGGCGACGAACCACGGCTCGAAGGCGACCGTGAGGTCCGGAAAGGCCGCCTGCACGATCGCGAAGTGCGCCTCCAGCAGCGCGAGCGAGCCCACGTCGGCGTTGGTCGCGTGCACCAGGCAGTCCGCCGCCGCCGAGCGCAGGATGCGCTCCAGGAGCTCGGGGCCGGTGGCTGCCGTGGCCCACTCGGTGGCAACCACGGCGGCGTCCGCCTCGCTCCCGGGGACGGCGACGGGCGCCGGCGGGGCGGCGGAGGATGCCAGCGGCGGGAACGTGAGCATGGCGCCGGGGTTGAGGTACGGCCAGATCTCGACGATCTCGGCGTGCTCGTTCACCCGCGCGACCACGGCGCCGATCGAATCGAATACCCGGCGCTCGGCAACGGCACGGAAGACGATCGCGGGCGTGCCGCGCATGGTGATCTGGACCAGCAGGCGGTCCTCGGTGGTGATCACGTGATCGAGGTCGATCGCGAGGTCGGGGTACATCGCGCGCGCCTGGACGGTCTGGGCGATCGTGATCTCGCGGCCGCCCGACTCGCCGTTCTGCGCGTGGTAGAGGCACGTGGGCGCACACACCGCCCCGGCCGCGGTGATGAGATCGCCCCCCGCGCTCGCGAGGGCGTGCCAGCGTTCGAATGCCGCCCGGACGTGTTCGAGGCCCATCGCCACCTGTCGCCTGCGGCGCGGGCCCCTGTGGGCACATCCGCCGCCCGCGAGTGGAAGTATCGCACGGCGCTGCAGTACCGCGCGGACGCGCGCGGACGGCGGCACCGCGGCCGGGCTACCCGGCCGGACTACGAGGAGTAGATCGAGAGCTCCTCGCGGCGCAGGTGGTCGCCGAAGGCCTGGAGGATCGCGTCCCACTCCCGCATGTCCCACTCGGAGACGAACGTGATCGCCTTGCCCTCGCGCCCGGCGCGCCCGGTGCGGCCGATCCGGTGGACGTACTCCTCGGCGTTCTGCGGGACGTCGTAGTTCACGACGTGGGTGATCTCCGGGATGTCGAGGCCGCGCGCTGCGACATTCGTGGCGATCAGCACGTCCAGCGCGCCCTCGCGGAACTCCTGCACCACGCGATCGCGCCGGCGCTGATCCATGTCGCCGTGCAGCGCGCCCACGCGCACGCCCTGCCGCGCGAGGTCCGCTTCCAGGCGATCCACGCCGCGCTTCATCTTGCAGAAGACCAGCGTGCGCCCCTTCAGCTCGCGCTCCACGAGCTCGCGCAGCCCCTTCGCCTTGTCCCGAGAGGCGACCTCGAAGTAGACCTGGTCGATCGTGTCGACCGTGCTCAGCTCCGGGTCCACGGTGACCGTCTCCGGGTCGTCCATGAACTGCCAGATCAGGCGGCGGATCGTGCTGGGCATGGTGGCGGAGAACAGCGCCGTCTGCCGGCGCTTCGGCGTGCGGCTCAGGATGCGGCGGATGTCGGGCAGGAACCCGATGTCCAGCATCTGGTCCGCCTCGTCGAGGACGGCGTAGCGCACCGACCGCAGGCCCAGCGTGCCGCGCTGGAGGTGGTCGATGACGCGCCCCGGCGTGCCCACTACGATCGCGGGGCGGCGCTCCAGCGCCTTGAAGTCACCCGCGAGCGAGTGCCCGCCGAGGATGCCGACGGCCTCCAGGCCGAACCCGGCGGCGAGGTCCTTCAGCACGTCCAGCACCTGCGATGCCAGCTCGCGCGTCGGCACGAGCACCAGGCCCTGCACCTCCGCGAGCTCCGGGTCGAGCGCCTCGACCATCGGCACGCCGAAGGCGATCGTCTTGCCGCTGCCGGTCTGCGCGACGCCCACGACGTCCTTGCCGTCGATCAGCGCGGGGATCGCGCGTTGCTGGATCGGCGTCGGCTGGGCGAAGCCGTACCGTGCGAGCGCCTGCAGCGTCCGCTCGCCCACGCCGAGCTCGGCAAAGGCCTGCGGGAGCAGCGACGGGTCGACGTCGTCCGCCACGCGCGGTTTGCGCGCAGCGCGGCGCACCGGGGCCGTGGAGGCGGCCGGCGCCTCCGCCGCCGCGACCGGCTGGAGCTCCTCGTCCTCGTCGATGTCGTCCGCGTCGCTCAGGTCGTACGCGGAGTAGGCGGACTCTTCGTCATCGTCGAGGTCGTCCAGGTCCTCGTCGTCGGCCTCTTCGAGCTCGTCCTCGGCCTCACCGGAGAGCACCGCGGCGATCGCGACCGAGCGCGGGATGGCGACGCCGTCGTCGCTGTCCGAGCCGTCCAGCTCGTCGGCGTCCTCGTCGGCGTCGTGCTCGTCGATCTCGGCGAGCGCCTCGATCTCGTCGTCCTCGTCCGGCTCCTCGTCGAGGTCGGCGGACGGGGCGTCCTCGCCCGTCTCCCCCGTCGCGGCGTCGATC